>JBBALJ010000063.1:0-19007 GCA_040403075.1 Bacteroidia bacterium | reverse complement strand
GTAATAAAATCTCAAATTCCTTATAAATTTGATTTGCTTTTATCATAGAAATCGAAATGACAGCCTCCGCACAAAATGACAGCCTCTGTTTAGCATTATAGACTCTTAAAAAAGTACCATTAAATTTGTATTGAAGACTTGACCCTAATTCCTTTATCCTAGTGCCTAATTAAACCAAAGCATCCATTGGCCTTACCTCACCAGTTTTCATATCATCTAAGCGGATCTTGCCAATGCGAACTCTTATCAATCGAAGGGTTGGAAAGCCAACAGCAGCAGTCATCTTGCGCACCTGCCTAAATTTCCCTTCTTGTAATACAATAGCCAACCATGAATATGGGCGATGTTGACCAGCTCTGGTAGGAGGGTAGCGTTCTTCAAAATGGGGTTCTTCTAATTTCCATGCTTTGCATGGTTTGGTTAGGATAGCTTCTTTCTTAATAACCAAATGCAAACCTGCTTGCAATTGCTCAATGGCTTCATCTGTTATTTCCCCATCCAATTGCACCCAATATTCTTTTTCAATAGATGTACTTCTAATTTGAACACTTAGTTTGCCATCGGAGGTCATCATCAATAGGCCTTCACTGTCTTCGTCCAAACGACCTACAGGGTAAACCCCTTTAGGGAAATCATTCAATTCTGAAAGTCCTCTTTTTTTCTTATAACCTTCGGTGCCTAATTGGCTCAACACGCCATAGGGTTTGTATAGGATGTAGTGGTGGTGTGATGACATTATTTCTTTTTCTTCAATGGTTCTAAAAGGTATTCAAGTCCATTGATTTTTATCTCGTACAATGTTTCTAGTTGTTGACCTAATTTACCTTGAGGGAAGCCTTTGCTTTTATACCATTCGATATAATAGCTTGGTATATCACAAAGCAATACCCCTTTGTATTTGCCATAAGGCATGCGGGTTTCAACAATACCCATTAAAATATCTTTGTTGCTATACTCCAAGTGTTGTTACAAAAGGGTGATGCCTTCATTGCTAAGGCTAATTTTCTTATCTTTATATAAATTACCAATGGTCATTTTAAATGTTTTTTTGCTCATGCCAAAAACATCGTAAATAATATCGGGGTCAGACTTATCATGGTATGGCATGAATCCTTTATTGCTTTGTAAAAGGTTTAGTATTTTGGTTCCTTCATCACTCACTTTCTCATAGCCTCGTTTGCCTGGCATGATATCGAGTTTGTTTTCTTCTTTAACCTTTTTCACATATCCTTGGATTTTATCTCCAATTTTCAATGCGTTAAATACATCATTGTAATGCATTAGGCCAATGTGAATATCATTCACTATACATAGAAATCCAATATCTGTAGGTCGATAGACAGTAATATCGATGCTATCTTTTTCAGCTAGAGTTAGGTTTTCATTGCTCAAGAATTTCTCTAGTTTTTCAGTGGCAGTGATACGCTCACTTACTTCATCAAAATAGATTTTAACCAAATGCATTTCATCTTTATGCACTTCGTTCCATTGATTTGATTTAGGCAAAAGCAGGTCTTTAGGAAGTCCCCAATCTAGGAATGCACCAAAGTTTGAAACGTCAATGGCCTTTAATAAAGCAATTTCTCCTACTACCGCTTTAGGGCTTAAAGTTGTGGCTATCAAACGGTCTTCAGAATCGTAGTACAGAAATACTTTGATGGTATCTCCTATGGCTAAGTCTTTTGGGGCAGAATTGTTGGGTAACAAAATTCCCGAAGCGCCATCATCCAGAAAGAAACCAAATTCTGCTTTTTGCATCACCTTCAACTCATTGTAATTTCCTATCTGTATCATACTTGCGGGATTTTATTCGGCAAATATAACATAAACAAGGGTGGTGCAAAACGATAAGCCAATTCAGTGATGGTGTATATGTCAGTAAATTAAACCATACACGATTTTACAATATTCGAAAATTGAATAAATTGCAACAAACTATATAGTTTCAGGGTAATACCCTTCTTTCAATAAAAATAAAATATAAATAAAAATAAATCGTATGAAAACAACATCTATCAAATTAATCGTAGCCACTGTATGTGTGCTATTAGCAAGTGCATTCATGAACCAAACCAAGGCACAACAGAAAGCCTGGTCGGGCAATAACAATGGTTTTGGTATCGACAGTTTGAATAACCCTTCTACTGTTTCTTGGACACTATCCCAAGGTCCAGGAACTGGTGTTTCTACAAATGCTGTTGGGGGAGGAAAAGGAGTTAGAACCACTACCTTATGGTCTAATACCACATCCAATGCCATTAAATATGATACCATTCAGGCTTTTGAAACCATGAATGGTTGCGTGAGTTCGGTTGTAAAAAAAGGTGTAAACGTATTTCCTTTGCCTAGTTTAAGTGTGGGAACAGTTGATACCATTTGTTTTGGAGCTGCATTGGGAACTAAGACCCTTACTATTTCTAATTATGCCACTATTGGAGGAGTTGCTAATATGGGTAATTTTAATATCAATATGGACTTGAGAGTAGGTTCGGAGGTAGGTGCTTCTGTGCCTGGTGCAAGTACATTACTTACCTTTACAAATGTATCAAGTAATACGGTTTCATTGACGGTTCCAGCAGGAGCCTTGGCAGCAGGAACTTATTACCTTGTTGTAACTGGTTTCTCATCCACTACGGCAGCATCTGGGACAGCAGGTACAGCAGGCTATTTGCCAGCACTTGGAAGCGTGGCAAGTGGAAATTCAGCTGCTACTGTAACAGCTTTGCCTACCAATGGCACAAGCTATTATACAGTGGTTGTTAGACCTCAAGTGGTTACTTCTCCTATCTTATCTTACTAAGAGGTATAAAAATTATTAATGCGTAAATTCATTGCCTTTATGGTGATGGTGCTGCTATGTGGCACTGGTAAACTTGCTGCACAGTCAACTGTGAGTCCGGATACCGTTTGCGTAAATTCTATCAATAAAATTTATAAAGTGGCCATGAATGTGCGTTCAACTTATCATTGGTCATTAAAGAATAAGATGGGAATTATCAATACACCTATTGCATCTCGCACAGATAGCATTGCTATTAACTATGGTCCTGTATCTGGAATTGATACATTGAAATTGGTTGAACAAGGCCCCTCAGGTTGTTTGGGAGATACGGTGACTATGGCCATTTTTATTATGCCTCCTGTCACTGCTAGCATTAGTGGTGCTGATTCAATTTGTGTAAATAATGCTAGCATAGGTAAGATATCCATTAGTTTCACTGGGGTAGGCCCTTGGGATTTTACCTATACAGATGGTTTAAATCCTGTTTCTGTAAATAGTATTGGCAGTAGTCCTTATGTCATTAATAGCCCCATATATTCCACTTCAGGTATTCGTCCATACAGCATTGTGAAAGCCTCAGGACTCAAATCATGTGCTGCCAATACTAGCGGTGCGGCAAGTGTTACCGTTTTTCCTAAACCTAGTACTTCACCCATTTCACATTATTAATGATCAAAAACTGCCGACATATTATCTTGTTTATTTTGCTTGCAATTGTTGTAAGTAGGGTAGGTTATGCACAAGTGATTGATACGGCTTGTTTAGGAGAAACATTTGTGAGATATGGCGTTCCTAATACGCCTGGTTCAACTTATTTTTGGAACCTGAATGGAGGAATCATAAACACAGGGGCAGGAACCAATGAAATTAGGGTTGATTGGCAAAATATTTCAGGAATGAAAGACATCAGTGTGTTAGAGAAAAATGCTTCTGGATGTTTTAGTGATACGCTTAAAGCGCAAGTATGGTTAATGCCTAAGCCATCATTGACAGTAAGTGGAAAGTTAAATATTTGCGAAGGTGATAGTACCCTTATTTCGGCCAATGGTGCCACAGATTTGATTTGGGGAACGGGTGAAAAGAGTTTGTCGATTAAGGTTAAACAGCCAATAGGAAACTATCCAAATTATGTGCTTGGCACTTCGCCTTGTTTGTCAGATACCTTGTACTTTACCGTAAAAGTGAGGGCCATGCCAAAAGTCCCAGATTTTACGTATAGCCCTTTGTTACCTGATGTTGGTGAGAATGTAAGTTTTGTTTTTAAGGATACTTTAAAATCTGGTGAAAGTCTGAGTTGGCAATTTGATAGCGGTAATCCATTAAGCTCAAGTGATTTGAATCCTGTGATTTTTTTCACAGATTCGGGTTATAAAAATGTGAGACTTGAAGCTATTAATAGTGGTTGTGTTTCGTATACCTTAAAAAAAATTTATGTACGCAATGCTGAAAAGGTATTTGCACCTGAGGCCTTTTCACCCAATAATGACGGGGTAAATGATGTATTTATTTTGAAAGGCTATGGAATAAAAAGTAGTCACATGATTATATCCAACCGTTGGGGTGAAGTGGTTTTTGAGAGTACTGATTTTAACATCGGTTGGGATGGAAAAGTAGATGGTGAATATGTGTTAGACAATGTGTATTTATATGATATTTCTGCTACGGGATTATCAGGAAACACATTTCATTATGCAGGAACCATTACCATTGTGAGATAAAATAAATAAGTTATATGTCGGAATTAAAACAAATAGCAACAGCTTGGTTTGATGCTTTTAATAAACATGATTTAGAAATGTTATTAGCCTTGTATGATGATAATGCTGAACATTACAGTCCTAAACTTAAATTTCATCAACCCAATACGAAAGGTTTGATTAAAGGAAAAGATGCCTTGAGAAATTGGTGGTCTGACGCGTTTAATCGTTTGCCAAATTTGCACTACGAAGTTATTAAACTCACTGCTGATGAAGAACAAGTATTCATGGAATACATTCGTCAAACCCCAGGTGAAGATGATTTGCGTGTGGGAGAGGTGCTGGTAATAAATGATGGACTTATAGTAGTATCAAGGGTTTATCATTCATAAGGGTTGTTTGAAAGGAAGATTGATTCTTATTTTTTTTGTTACTATTCATTTTAATAAAAAGATAGAAGTTGTTTTCTTTATTTCGCATTTTCTGGCTAAGTGCTAAATAATTTGATTTCCCTTTCACTATTTTGGACTCAACAAATCACAAATTTGATTATTTTCGCAGCAATTATATAAAATTAACATTGCCAATAGCATTCAGCTAGAGGCCAATAGCAATAAAACCTTATGTTTGATAGTTTAAGTAGTAAGTTAGAAAAAGCCTTTAAAACCCTTAAAGGACAAGGGAAAATTACCGAAATCAACGTAGCCGAAACCGTTAAGGAAATTCGCAAAGCATTGATTGATGCCGATGTTAACTACAAAATAGCAAAACAAGTTACAGATACCATAAAAGATAAAGCCATTGGTGCCAATGTGCTTACAACAGTTTCACCGGGACAATTGATGGTGAAAATTGTGAATGATGAGTTGGTATCATTGTTTGGAGGAAAAACCGAAGACCTAAGCACGGAGGGTAATCCAACCATAATCTTAATGGCTGGATTGCAAGGTAGTGGTAAAACCACTCACACAGCAAAATTAGCTAATTTTATCAAACGCAAAGGCAAATCTGTGATGATGGCGGCCTGTGATGTATATCGTCCTGCGGCTATCGAGCAATTAAAGGTATTGGGTGCACAAATTGATGTGCCTGTATATTTTGAAGAAGGAAATCTAAACCCTGTTAGTATTGCAGCCAATGCTGTTAAGCATGCTAAAGAAAACAATGCAAGGGTTATCATTATTGATACTGCTGGTCGCTTGGCTATTGATGAGCAAATGATGACCGAGATAGGCGATATCAAAAAAACGATTAAGCCTCATGAAATCTTGTTTGTTGTGGATGCCATGACAGGTCAAGATGCTGTGAATACTGCAAAAGCTTTTAATGACGTATTGGATTTTACGGGTGTTATTCTAACCAAATTAGATGGTGATACCCGTGGTGGAGCTGCCTTATCAATCAAAACTGTGGTTGAAAAACCTATTAAGTTTGTTGGTATGGGTGAGAAAATGGAAGCCCTTGACGTATTTCACCCTGATAGGATGGCTCAACGTATCCTAGGTATGGGTGATATCGTTACCCTTGTTGAGCGTGCTCAAGATGTCTTTGATAAGGAAGAATCTGAGCGTATCCAGAAAAAATTACTTAAAGACCAATTCACTTTCCAAGACTTTTTAAGTCAAATACAACAAATCAAAAAGATGGGTAACCTAAAAGATTTGATGGGTATGATTCCGGGTGTTGGAAAAGCTATAAAAGACTTAGATGTGAGTGATGATGCCTTCAAACATATTGAAGCTATCATTTATTCAATGACTCCTAAAGAAAGAGATAATCCAGATATCATAAATGGATCGCGCAGAAAAAGAATAGCTTCCGGTTGTGGTAGAGATATCCAAGAGGTGAATCAATTGTTAAAACAATTTGATGAAATGCGCAAAATGATGAAAACCATGAATAAGTTTCAAGGTGCAGGACGAAGCATGAAAGGTTTGCCTTTTATGAGATAATCATAAACAAACATGTCGAACGCAAAAATAAAAAGTGGAATCAGTTACAGACTTCGTAGGTTGTTAACTTTGTTTTTGCAAGGTTTACTTATAACACTTCCTACTGTAGTTACCTACCAATTAATCAAATCTACAGTTAGATGGATTGATGAGTTTTTGCAACTTGAAACCCCTGGTTTAGGTTTTGTTATTGTAATCTGCTCAATTACTTTCCTTGGTTATATAGGTACAAATATTGTCACACGTCCTATTCTTGATATGTTTGATGATATTTTCAGTCGCATTCCTTTCATCAAAAATATTTACACTTCAGTAAAAGACTTGGTTGAAGCCTTTGTTGGTGATAAGAAGAAATTTTCAAAGCCAGTCGTTGTTGAAATGTCACAAGGCTTATACAAACCTGGATTTATTACTAATGAAGATTTAAGCGAATTGAATTTGCCAGGCTTGGTAGCAGTATATTTTCCGCACTCATATGCCTTTTCGGGTAATGTGTTTTTTCTTGAGAAGAGTAGAGTCAAACATTATGATACCAATGCCACTGACTTTATGAAATTTATCATCACAGGTGGAGTAACTGAAATGGATCAATCAAACCTACATCAAGATATTGATAAGCCTGAATAATATTTTTACACTCATTAAAATTGCTAGGTTCAAAAACCTACTGATGATATTATTTACCCAGGTTTTTGCCTTTTACTTTCTAAATCCATATGCTGATTGGCATGATTTACTAAGATTTAAATTTTTGGCTTTGGTATTTTGCACGATTTTGGTAGCTGCAGCTGGTTATATCATTAACGATTATATAGATGTGAAAATTGATATGGCAAACAAGCCAAGCAATGTGTTGGTAGGCGTTAGGATATCACGAAGGAAAACCATTTTTGCTCATTGGGTGCTTACCTTAACAGCAGCATTTTTATCCTTACTTATTAATATCAATGTGTTTATTTTGGTAATAGTTTGTTCCCTTTTACTTTGGATGTATTCTGAGTATTTTAAAAAATCTTATTTGGCTGGAAATATTTTAGTAGCCATGTTAACTTCTTTCACCTTACTTATTCTGTTTTTGTATGATGAAAATCTGTATTGGCCTGGCATTATTTCCTATTCCATATTTGCTTTTTTTACCACCTTAGAAAGAGAAATAATTAAAGATACTGAAGATATAAGGGGTGATGCTAAATTTAATAGCTATACACTTCCCATACGCCTGGGTGTAAGGAAAACCAAAGATATTTTGCTATACATTCACTTATTTAATGCAGCACTTATTTTTGCCTTTGCATTTTATATTCAACCATTTTTTAAAAATCATATTAATACCTATTTTTTATTTTTGATTTATATATTATTAGGCATTTTATTACCTATGGCAGCTATGGCTTGGCTTATCAAGATAGCAGATGTAAAGTACGACTTTTCTAAACTCAGTCGTTTTGCAAAAATTGTTATGCTTCTAGGTATTATGAGTATGGTTTTTTGGAAGTTATAATATCCAACCTTATTTAATAGACCAAAGAAGGCGCGATTTATATTGCCTTCTTTGGTTTATAGTTTTTCTATAAAATGATATTCATTCCTAAAAGTGAATTTTGATTAATTCATATGATATTAGCAAATACAATGCACCACCTGCCAGGGCAGAAAGTAGTAAAACAATTTGCCACATAGGTCTGCCTTTTTTACTAAAAGGATCGTTCATGTTTACTTTGGCACCTTTAGGCAAATTGGCCATATGAGTAAGTGTATTTCCAAACTGAATATTAATAATAACACGGGCATTGATGGCCCAGCCATTGGCATCCAAAATAGGAGCTAGGTTTCTCTTACGAAGTTTGAAAAAGGCCATAATCATTGATGGACCTGAGATAACAAGTAATATACCTGCCACTGCTATGGGCATTTTCCACCAAACCAATTGCATAAATCCTGAAACCACAGAAGCTAAGGCTGTTCCTATAGCTCCTAGTGCTAAGCCTATGGCAGCAAATATTCCTACAAATTTTCCAACGTCAAATGGTGCTGGAGGGGCCGCCTCTGGAGCAGTAGTTGCAGTTGCTTGGCTAGGCATGGCTTCAATGGAGCCTGTTGCACTTGCTTGGGCTTTGTTATCTTGTTCTGATGCAAATTTGTTTGTTTGCTTTCTTATAAAATCTGAAATTTTGCGGTATGGGGACCAGAAAGCTTGTCGAATACTGATGGGGTTGTCAACGATTTTAATAACTGTAGCATCATAATCATTGCCAGCTCTGTCATAAAACAAGGCATTTCTTCCTACCATTAAATTGTCAATATCTCCATTAGTTAATGCCGCAACAATCGTCATTTTTTCATTGGTAGATTTAGAAACGCATTCACAATAAATCAAAAACATTCCACTTAAAGCCACCATGGTATTATGCTTTGGCATATCATTTACTTTGATACATAAATCACAACTGCGTTGGTCTATGTATAAAGTACCAGCTTGAAAGATGGCTGGAAATTCTGGTGAATATAGGTCATAGAAAGTAACAAAGTTTTTTATAAGAGTGAATAAATCACGGTAGTATCTCACCAATTTATCTACTAAAATAATATTGTTTGCCTCATTTTCTAGGGCTTTGTCTTTCTCAATGATAGCATGCAATTGCTGTATGCTATCGTTTGATAATATGTTTTGAATTCTAGCTATGCCAAGCGATTCAACAGAGGAACCTGCTTTTTCGGCAATCCATTGTTCGTATGGATTAAATTTAGTTATTATGTTATGCCAATCTTTTTCATCCAATTCAGTTTTACCTGCAAATAATACGTTGCAAACTTTGTGGCTAAAATCAGTCATTTGTGTTTCCCATGCAGGATTTATTCCATTAATTAGTGGTAGTTTTTTTGCTGCTTCTATTTTGGCTAATGGATAGGAGGCTATTTCATCAAGACAATTACTTAGGTCCTTATTTGTTATGCTTTCAATTCGCGCAACCAGTGCATTCAATACAGCAGTTGCGTCAGCATCAAAAGCAGCCAATCTGCACCGCAGGAAATAATCATCAATTTTAGATTTTATGGCCACGAAAGATAAATAGGCCTCAGGTGTTTCATTTCCAAAAGGTAAAATAATTTTATTATCCTCGGTCTTTTGTTGCCATGCCGCGAATGCTTGGCAAGCATCAGAAAAAGCAATTAATTGCTCTGTATTTATTCCTACCTTACCATTCCGATCACTTTTTGAACCAATAAGAGTTATAATTTCATTTAACAACGTTTTTAATTCAAGGGTATCACAAGAATCTTCACTTATGATTCCATCTCCATTAAAGGCAGTATTGGCAAATATTTTAACAGTGTCTGATGTATCCTCTACACTCAAGCCATTGGCATCAGGTTTTCCAAGATTTCTTAAAATGGTTTGTGCCGAAGAAAGCAGCGTTTTTCCTTCTTCCGTTTGGCTATTTATGGCACTTAGAGGAAAAATAGAATCTTGTTTTAATAGGTCATCTGTATTTTTTATGACGGATGAAATCCACTTAATGGCAGATAAAACCTCGGCAACTTTTATTTGACCATCCTTGTCATCATCAATAAGCTCTAAAGTTTTGTAGTCAATTTCTAAACCATATACAGGGCAACTTAGGGCAGTCCATAATTTTTGATCTAGGTGCTCTAAAGCTTCAAGATCTCTTCCTGATTCTAGATTTACTCGTTTAACTCCTCCAACTGAGGAAAAGCTCCAGATATGATTTTGATTTGACATAAATAAGGTATTATGAGGTAAAGGTATATTTGGTAGTTGCGAATGTAATAAAGCAAAATGATTATCCTATGCTAGGGTTTATGTTATCAGTGTCGTGCATTTTATCAAATTAATAACTGGAACTGGCAACCAACAACTAGCACTATTCTTCAATAAAATTATTCGATTTACCTTTTTCTTCGGGCTTGTAATTATCACAGTTCAACTCAATAGTTAGAGGTGCTTTGGGTACTTCCCATTCAGGAACTATTTTAATTAAATTATCTTTCGTTACTTTTTGCATGTAAGTACTCCAAATTGGCATGGCTTGGGCAGCACCACTTCCTAAATCAAGACTTCTAAAGTGAATCGCTCTGTCTTCAAAACCTGTCCATAAACCACTTACAAGTGTAGGGGTAATTCCCATAAACCAAGCATCACTGTAATTTTGTGTGGTTCCAGTTTTGCCTCCACAAGCACCCGGTATTTGGTATTGGTATTTTACCTTTGCTGCCGTACCGTGTGTGGTTACTTTTTCAAGCATTTTACACATCACATAACTCGTTTGCTCACTCAATACTTCTTTGGTTTTGGGTAATTCTTCTCTAATTACATTGCCGTTTTTATCTACAATTTTTAAAAGGTATTGAGGCTTGTGCCAGACCCCTTTATTGGCATAAGTGCTGTAAGCAGATACCAACTCGTAAACCGAAATGTCGGCTGTGCCAAGCGCTGAAGAAGGGTAGGGGGCAATATCGCTTTGTATGCCCATTTTCTTCGCCAAGCTTATTACCGTTTTAATGGCGTCAGGACCTAATTGTTTCAATAGATTCAAGCAAACCAAATTAAATGAAAATTGTAAGCCCCGGTACATGGTCATTTCAGGAGCTGTAAATTCATCATCTGCATTACCTGGATTGTAATCTGGATAGCCCTCAAAAGTGACAGGTTTATTTGGAATGATGGAACATGGTGACATGCCATTGTCGATGGCCGTAGTATAAACAAAAGGTTTGAAGGTAGATCCAGCTTGACGTTTAGAATTGGTGTTTACATGGTCGTATTTGAAATATTTATAATTGTGACCACCCACCCATGCTTTAACAAATCCTGTAATAGGGTCCATGCTCATAAAGCCACATTGCATAAAGTATTTATAATATTTAATACTATCCATGGGTGTCATGGTGGTATCAATTTCACCTCGTGAACTGCTAAATAAGCGCATTTTTACAGGCGTATTAAAATCTTTCATTATCTCAGATTCTGATTTACCCATTTCTTTCAAAATTCTATACCTGTCGCTTCGCTTCATCCCATAGGTTAAGAGTTCTTTGAATTGTCCCCAAGGTTCTCTGCCTTTCCAATGAGTATAGAATTTCTTTTGCATGGTTTGTAAATGTTCTTGCACACTTTGCTCAGCATGGATTTGCATTTTAGAGTTGATGGTAGTGTATATTTTCAAACCATCCTTATACAGGTTATAGCCATTTTCTTCGCACCAATCAATCAATTCCATACGTAAATATTCGCGGAAATAAGTTGCCAATCCTTCATTATGGTCGTCTTCTTTATAGTCTAATTTGATGGGTTCTACTTTGAATTTATTGGCTTCATCAGCTGTTAAGAATTCATTTTTACGCATTTGCTCCAATACTGTATTTCTTCTTTTCATTGAATTTGCAGGATTGCGCAGAGGGTTATAGGCTGTAGGAGCTTTTAGCATACCTACTAATACCGCTGCCTCAGGTGCTGTTAATTCCTTGGGTGTTTTTCCAAAGAAAACCTTTGAAGCAGATCGTATTCCAAATGCATTACCACTGAATGGAACGGTATTTAAATACATCGTAATGATTTCTTCTTTGGTATAACGTTGTTCGATTCTAATAGCGGTTATCCACTCTTGTAATTTGGTGATTAATTTCTGATGAAAATGCTTGAAACGTGTGCGTGGGAAAAGGTTTTTTGCTAATTGCTGTGTAATGGTGCTACCTCCTTGCCTTTTTCCAATTAGGTTGTAAGCAATGATGGTAAAAATCCTTTTGTTATCAATTCCTGAGTGTTGGTAAAAACGAAAATCTTCGGTCGCCAAAAGTGCATTTATTAATTGAGGACTTAAATCTTCGAAATTGGCATTGCTCCTGTTTTGTAAAAAATATTTACCTAAAACCACCCCATCGCTTGAATAGATTTCACTAGCTAAATATGTAGTAGGATTTTCTAGCTCTTCAAGGGGTGGAAGTTTATAACTAGGAACAAAATCATTCCAAATAAATGCAATTAATAAACTAAAAGCGAGTAGCCCTGAAATAGCAGCAATCCAAAGCCATTTAATGAATTTCCAATACTTACTTCCCCAAAAATATTCTTTCATTTTCATCTGTTACTTATCGCTTTTAATCTCTGTTTTAAATTCTGTATTTGCTTCAGATTTAACATTTGTATTCACATTTCGTTTTTGATAAAACTTGTAGTAATCATCAATACGTTTCTCTTTTAAAATTTTTTTGAAAGTTTCTTTTGATACAATAAATTCAATGTAAGTTTCGGTAACATTCATCTGCTTTGAAATTACTTCCACAGCTTTCAAACCTTTAATATAATCAACCCCTTTAGCAAGGTTCGGAAACTCTCTCACCACCAATAATTGATAGCCTTCATTGCTCAACATTGGATTTGAGCGCAGGTTATCTAATGAGGCATATTGTTCGTTATAAGTAGCAATTTTCTCGTTGAATATAGTAAAATCAGCTTTCTCGTTTTTCATGGCAAAAACATAGAATTGAGCTGTATTATCGTCTAAATCAAAAAGCCTTACAGTTGTATCTCCGCCAACGGCAGCTACCATTTTCTCTTTTTTATTCAATAAATCTAAGGTAGCTTGAGAAGCCTTAGCGACATCAGTTTCCTTATATTCCTTGGTTATGTTTTTTAAAGCTGTTTTAAAGTTTTCAATGTTTTCAGTCTTACCAATGGCTAAGGTATTTATATAATCAAATTTAGCACGCATGTTATTTCCAGGAAATTTCTTTTCTGCCTCAATTTTCATTTTTTTTACCTCATTATAATTACCTGCTGTGAAATTTGCATAAGTATTTTCATAAAACTGAACTAAAGATTTATTTGCATCATTGTCCTCCGTCTTTAGCGGCTTTCCTTGAATAAGCAATGCATAAGGGTGCTGAGGATACTGAGTAATTAAATCGCTTTTGTTTTTATCTGATTTGGTTTTTTCTTTTGAATCAATGTGAATTTTATAAAGGTAATAATAGGCTTCAGGCTCATACTCATTGGCAGGAAAACGCTTTTCAAGTTCTGACCAATATTTCATGGCATCCTTGTTTTCTTTTAGTTTGTCATAATAAATTTTACCCAAATTGTGGAGAGCCTCTAATATTTTGTCATTCGATTTCTGTTTGGCCTCGGGTGTAAAAGGAACATTTTTAATCCAAGCCTCTTTATCTTTTTCTTTTGGTCCAAATAGAGCTGCAGCTGCTGGTTCTTCAGGTTTTACTTCCTGTCCACTCATGTTTGCATCTTGCTTGGTATAGTCAATTTTCTTGTTTCCACCAGCAACTTGTGCTGTGTCTTTAGGCTTACCATTATCATCCGCTTCATTTTGCTTAGGCTTTTCTTTAGCTGCAATTCGCCAAAAATCCTCATTCATCCTTTGTCCCCATTTTCGTGAACTAAAGAAATCGGTTTTACCTGAAGCCACTAAATTGCTATTATAGAAATACCAACTTCCATCAGCAGAGACGGTAAGTGGAGGAGGAGAATTTTCATCACCCCCTTGGTTTTTTTGAAAGCTTTCTTCAATCTTGGCTCTCTTTTTAGCTAATTTGGCTTCTAATTCTTTTTGCTTTTTGTCATTTAAGGCCCATTCTTCCACTTTGCTTTTAAGTGAATTAGGACTCATTCTAGACAATCGTTGCAAAGAATCTTCTGTTTCAAAAACAACTAAATTATTAATCAAATCTGATAGAACAATTTTGGTATTTTTAATTTTTTCGTAGTCTTTATCTTTAGGATCGATATTTTGAGCAGTTGAATCGTAATAGGCTTTAGCTTTCTTATAATCCTTGGTTTCAAAAAATAGTTTAGCTAATTCTAAGTATGATTTTGTCTTTTGAACTTTGTTTGTTCTAGAATTTGCAACTGAGTTTTTAAATTGATTAGTGGCAATCGGAAAATTCTTTTGGCTCAATTCTAATTTACCTAATTCAAAATATATTTGGTCCAAATAATCAATGTTCTTATCATCCCTCAACATTCTTTTTAGATTGCGTCTTACTTTATTTACAGCTTGTTTATCCCTCGGGTCGTAAATTTTGGTAATATTAATATTGGCATTAAAAGCAAAATCATAAGGGGGATTCATTTTAATTACCTTATTGAAGTGAAATAAAGCTTCTTGCTTATTATCGGTAAGCATATACAATTGCCCTAAAATATAATTATACCTGGTTTTTCGGTCCTTATTTAAGTCTCCAGTAAGGGCTCTTTTAAGGTTTGGTATGGCACTTTTATATTTTTCCAACCTAATATTGATATCAGCAGCGGTAGCAAAAATTTCGGCAACATCCTTTTTATCAATATTTTTATTCGACACCAATAGGCCAGCTACAGCGTCTGCTTCTTCAATTTTGTTCAACCCCACATAACATTTGGCAATCCAAGCAGAGCTAATGTTTTTGTAACCTTTCTTTTCATATTGACCAATAACAAATTGAAAAGCCTCAACCGCTGAATAATAATCTCTTTTGAAGAATCGGCATTTAGCAATATTAAAATAGGCTTCATCAGTGTAACTTCCGATGGTATGTAGTTGGATGGTACCTGAAAATTTCTTTAAAGCCTCATCCAATAAGTTAGCAGAGGTCTTTGCTGAAGCCTCATCACCATAAGCAAATACATCTAAGACTTTGTTGAAATCATTTACATGGCTTTTCTCTATTTGCGTTGTGGCATCTAATAATTTTTGCTCTCCATTGAAATAGATATTGAAATGCCCAGTCATGCTATGCCATTTCCTGTTAATCCATCTATCACGAGTGGGGTTGCAGGATAGTATCAGCAAGAGCATAGCTGCCAATAAAATACTAAGGTTTTTTATTAAGTTATTTTTTAAAGGTTTCAAATAAGGTATCTATTCTTAAATTTGATGCGATTATTAATTCATCAATTAGTTTCGCAATTTTAATTAATTATGGCTGAAAGTAGAAAGAAAAAATTTGTTGAGCGACTTCATTACAAACTTAGGTTGGTTTTAATCAATGACGAAACCTTTGAAGAGAAGTTTTCATATAAGCTTACTCCACTCAATATTTTTGTTGCATTTAGCTCATTTGTAGTTGTTTTCACTTTTTTAATCATTGTTGGAATCTTTTATACCCCTTTGCGAGAATATGTTCCGGGTTACACTAATAATGAGACTAAACGTAAAGTTCGTGAGTTATTATATAAAACGGATAGCTTAAATCAGGCATTGAAAGTAAAAGAAGATTACTTTAAAAATGTTTCGAATATATTAAATGGCGGAACTGGCTTACAATCAGATACAAGTGCTGAAGAAAGAAATGTGAAAATTGATGATTAGAATACTTCTTTCGCAATTGATTTGGTGATTTCACTTAAACCCATCGTGTAATAATGCAAAACAGGAACTCCTGCGGCTTTCAACTCTTTTGATTGCTGAATACACCATTCAATACCCACTTGTTTAACAGCTTTATCATCTTTACAAGCTTCTACAGCATTTACTAAATCTTCAGGAATATCAATATGAAATATCTTAGGTAACACAGTTAACTGTTTTTTTGTTGTCAATGGTTTCAATCCTGGAATAATTGGAATATTGATATCCATTTTTTTACATGTTTCGGTAAATTCAATGAATTTTTTATTGTTAAAAAACAATTGAGTGACAATATAATCAGCACCAGCTTTCACTTTGTTGTCAAGCCATCTTAGGTCAGAAGCCATGTTTGGTGCTTCAAAATGTTTTTCAGGATAACCTGATACACCCACACAAAAGTTTGAAGTAACTGGATTCTCAATATCTCTATCTAAATACACACCATTGTTCATTTTGATAATCTGCTCTAAAAGTTCAATGGATGTTTTGTTTCCATCAGGCTCAGGTGTAAAATTAGATTCATTTTTTACTGGGTCTCCGCGCAAAGCAAGAATATTATCAATACCTAAGAAGTTTAGATCGATAAGCGCGTTCTCGGTTTCTTCTTTACTAAATCCACCACAAATAAGATGCGGAACAGTATCTACCTTGTATTTATTCATCAAAGCAGCACAAATGGCTACAGTGCCAGGTCTTTTGCGAGTAAATACTTTGTCAAAACCACCATCTAGTCTCTTTCGTAACAAAAACTCCTCACGGTGGTAAGTTACATCAATAAAAGCCGGTTTAAATTCCATTAAAGGGTCAATGCCTTTAAACAAGGATTCTATACCTTTGCCTTTTAGAGGTGGTAAAACCTCAATAGAAAATAAGGTTGATTTTGCATTACTGATGTGGTCGGTTATCTTCATAATTATTTATCACAAATCTAATAAGATTTAATAGCATACCCAAAATCAGATATTAACAGGTCTCTTTTCATAAACCTTAAATACTTTCTTTTTGTTTACACTTTCTGTTTATTTCAAGCGAATCAAGGTTGCAAATAGATGGACTTATCACTTTTGGCTACCATCCTTCCAATTGGTTTGATGGCAATATTAAAAATATCAAAGTCTTTCACTATGTGTTTATATTCATCTAAAGATTCTTCCGAAACTGCAATCAATAAGCCTCCTGATGTTTGTGGGTCGCACAGATGAATGAATTCAAGACCTGTTAAACCATCTGTATCATCTTTATACGCATTATAATTTTTAGTAGTGATATCAGGAAAACAAAATTGTTGTGTGTAGAAATCAATGTTTTCAATCAAAGGAATTTGGCTAAGAATAAGTTCGGCAGATACATTTGATCCTCTTGTCATTTCACTAAGGTGACCAAGCAATCCAAATCCAGTAACATCTGTCATAGCGTTTACCCCATTTATAGCTGATACAGCAGAACCTGCAGAATTAAGGGTAGTCATTATTTCTACCATTTTATGATAGTCATGGTCATTTATAATTCCTCTTTTAAGTGCTGATGATAAAATACCTACACCAAGTGGTTTAGTTAAAAACAAGTAATCACCTGCTTTAGCAGTAGAGTTTTGTTTAAGTCGATCCTTATCGGTCATTCCATTTACTGATAAACCGAAGAAAGGCTCATTGCTCTCTATGCTGTGTCCACCGCTGAGTGCAATACCTGCTTTATGACAAATTGTTCTTGCACCATTCAATACTTGTTGTGCTTCTGTAGCAGGTATTTTTTCTAATGGCCAACCGAGAATGCCCAATGCCAAAATTGGTTTTGCCCCCATGGCATACACATCACTGATGGCATTGCAAGCAGCAATTTGGCCAAAAGTAAAAGCATCATCTAACATGGGCATAAAAAAGTCTGTGGTACTTACCATCACATTTTTATCGTCAATAGCCAATGCTGCTGCATCATCATTTGTGGCGTTACCTACCAACAAATGTTCATTGATTGGTGAAACCATATCTGTTTTTAGGAGAATGGCTAATTCTTCTGGGGCTATTTTACATCCACAACCGGAGCCTTTACTGAACTGTGTAAGTTTAATCATTTATCTTTTCCCACTCTAAAATTTTCATAGTCATTTCTGCAGCATTTATTTTGTCAAAAACCATCGGAATAACTGTTCCCACTTCACGCTTTGAGTTACCGTAAATATAGGTTTTATCATAATATTCAAGCATCAAACCTGCCCAATCATGCATCTTATTTTCACTTAAAAAATCAAGTGCTTGTTGCAGCCTTAAGTTACCAAGACGTTTTTGCAGTTTCATGGTGTTATTGGCTAATTCTTCCTGATTGAAACAACCATACTCTTTTACTATATAATTTATTCTCTCTTCAACGGGTAATTGTACATCAAAAGTAATTGCCTTTTGCATTTGGTTAAATATAGACAATGGGATAACATTAGACCCAATGGTCCTACTTTCATTTTCAAGCCATAAAGTTTTATTTGATTTTAAATCCTTCCATTCCATGGCAAGTAAATTTTCAAATTGTTCGTTACTAACTTGGGCTAATTGTCCCAAAGATCCGAAGGCTGAACCTCTATGATTGGCAAGACTTTCAAGGTTAATAACTTGTTCCCCCATTTTACGAAGCTGCTCAATTATTAAGGTCTTACCTGAGCCTGTTTTACCACCAATAACCTTAATCTTTCTCTCTTCACTTAATATTTCTGATGACCAGTTTCTAAAGGCTTTGTAACCACCTTTTAATAGATTCACTTTAAACCCAGCTGTATGTAACACAAAAGCCATGATATTGCTTCTCAATCCCCCACGCCAACAATACACGTTAATGTTTTTATATGGAGAAATTTTTAAAGCTTCTTCTATAAATTGGCTAAATTTAGGTCCCACCAACTGATAGCCTTGAATAACTGCAGCTTGGTTTCCTGATTTTTTATAAGTCGTTCCAATTATTTTTCTTTCCTCATTGTTCAATAAACCTAGATTGAATGCACCCGGAATATGAGCATGTTCATATTCTAAAGGACTTCTAACATCAAGAGTTGGGGTGTTTCTGACACTCTCTAAATATTCTTTTATGGATAAATTTGTAATCAATATCTGGTGCTAATTTGAATTCGTGAATGTAATTGAAAGATATGTAATGTTGCAATATGTTTCATTTGTTAAGATAATGAATCCAATTAATTCAGAATTTGTGAAGTATACAGAAATATATAGAT
>JBBALJ010000062.1:0-19018 GCA_040403075.1 Bacteroidia bacterium | reverse complement strand
ACTTTATTCTCTTTATCGGTTTGCAATACTGCCACCTTCTCTTTATATTCTTCAATGGTATAGTTTTCGCCTTTTATGTTTTGCAACAAACAGAACTTGGTAGCTCTATCATAGAACTTAGGTTCAGCTATCATACCATATTTAACAAAGGTTCCAACGTTTTCCCATTTCTCTTCAAACTCTTTTCTGTCAGTTTTAAAAATCTCTTCCAACTTATCAGCAACCTTTTTAGTAATGTGTGCATTTATTTTCTTCACATTGGCATCACCTTGCAAATAGCTACGACTCACGTTTAACGGGATATCTGGAGAATCAATCACACCATGCAACAACATCAAAAATTCAGGAACAATATCTTGAACCGAATCGGTGATGAATACTTGGTTGCTATACAATTGAATTTTGTTGCGTTGTGCTTCAAACTCATCTTTAATCTTAGGGAAGTATAAAATACCCGTAAGGTTGAAAGGATAATCTACATTCAAATGAATCCAGAACAAAGGTGGCTCGCTCATTGGATACAATTCGCGGTAGAATTGCTCGTAGTCTTCTTTTTTCAAATCAGCTGGAGCTTTTGTCCAAAGAGGTTGGGTATTGTTTATGATTTTCTCTTCAAACTCAATCTCAATAGGCAAGAATTTACAATGCTTATCTAAAATATTTTTGATTCTAAAATTATCATTGAATTCCAAAGCATCATCTGCCAAATGAAGAATGATTTCTGTTCCTCTGTCGGTTTTGGCATCATCCATTATTTCAAACTCAGTGCTGCCTTCGCATGTCCATCTAACTGCCTTCGAACCTTCTTTGTATGACAACGAAACCAACTCAACTTTTTTGGCCACCATAAAGGCAGAATAGAAACCCAATCCAAAATGACCAATGATTTGGTTGGCATTGTCTTTATATTTTTCTAAAAACTCTTCGGCACTACTAAAGGCCACTTGGTTGATGTATTTTTTTACTTCTTCTTCAGTTAAACCAATACCTCTATCAATAATGTGAAGGGTCTTATTGTCTTTGTCCAATTTAACCACAATTTTGGTTTCGCCCAATTCGCCTTTCATTTCGCCCATTGAGGCTAGGGTTTTCAACTTTTGGGTAGCATCCACTGCATTTGAGACCAACTCACGTAAAAAGATTTCATGGTCGCTGTACAAAAACTTTTTGATGATGGGAAAGATGTTTTCGGTATGTACCGATATGGTTCCTTTTTCTGACATAATTGAAAAATTTGAAAATGGGTTAATTGATAATTTGTTCCTAATTGTTATTTCAATCTCAATAGTCAAATGACGTTCCTAAGGGCAATTGGCTGTCAAATAGTCGGCAAAACTGAAATTTTGTGATTTTTATGGGATGTAAGCTGAAAATTAAGTGTGGGAATATGTCAGATTATTATAAATTCCATTAACAGTTAATAGCTTAGTTTTAGAGGCGGGACTGCAGCTTTAATATGAACCTATAGGTTGTATCTGATTTAGGTATAAATTACCATTTACAATCTGTTTTTTTGAATTAACCCGTGTCTGAGACACTTAATACATAATAAATCCTTAAAGCGCAATACCAATCTAAATATCAAGTTTCATCATTTTCATAATTTCGTCCAATTAATATTGCTAACAAAGTACTCCATTCTAAATAACCCAAGCCCTTTATTTAAATAAATATTACTCTTTGAAAAAGTACTATCAATTTCTAACACATCAGTAAATGTTCTATTATTAAAAAGCAACTTTTGCTTATAACCAATAGTATTTTTATCATCTATTAAATTATAATCAACACTATAGCTATCATTATTAAAAATAATCCGTAAGATATTATAACCTAATTCGTTATACAAAAACATTTTAACATCAAAACTACCATTACCTTTAATTGATTTATATGTATTGTGTAATGTTTGGTAACAGTTTGCATTATTCTTAGGGCAATTTGGGTTGCTATAATCATCTTCGCAATACCAAGAGCTATCTGTTTTAGTTTTTACAAAGGTTACGGTATCACCTTTATCACTTGCAAAACTCACGGTATCAAAAGCTTTGTTAGTAAAATATGGAGTTTGATTAATTGCACTTGCAATTAATGTTCGATAATTGGTGCTATAACTTGGGCAATAAGAAGATGGGTCTTCCTTGCAAGAATGGATAAGGAATAAGCAAATAATAGTGATGTAAAGTAATGTTGATTTACTAACAGTTATTTTATTTATAATAGTATTAGTGATTGCTTCGAAGTTCAAAATGAATAAAAAAGTATAGTCTTGACAAATGTTAATTAAATGGCTACAAAAAGCAAGTTATATTTTTGAAGGTATAGCCATAAATGGGTTATATGTTATTGGTAAAATCCCTCATCTATAAGGTCAATTGAATACCGCTATCATGAAATTTATTGATTTTTATGGGTAATAAGCTGACCATTATTTGACATGGTTTATTCTTCTTACATTTGCCTTTGTTGCATCTTGCAATCGTCAAAATAAATACACATGAAAAAGACATTCCTCTTTATACTCTCTTTTTGGGGCCTGCATGGCATGGCCCAGACCACCGAAAAGCATTTTAAAAACCTGAAACAACTCACCTATGGTGGTGATAATGCCGAAGCTTATTGGAGCTTCGATAATAAGAACCTAAGTTTTCAGAGCAATAACAAGGCTTGGGGCTTACAATGTGACCAAATATTCAACCTAAATATAGAAAAAGCTAAGAAAGATACCAATTACCGTCCGCCACTTATTAGCACTGGGCTTGGCCGCACCACTTGCAGCTATTTTATGCCGGGCAATAAATCCATCCTTTTTGCTTCTACACATTTGGTGTCTAAGGATTGTCCTGCAGAGCCACCCAAAGGTGCCAAATACTTATGGGCCATTTATGAAAGTTTCGACATTTTTGTGTCTGACTTGAATGGTAAAATCACCAAACAATTAACCAACAGCCCGGGCTATGATGCTGAAGCTACGGTATCTCCCAAGGGAGACAAAATTGTTTTCACCTCCACCCGCGGTGGCGACCTTGACCTTTGGATTATGGATATTGATGGCAAAAATCAAAAGCAAATTACCTTTGGATTGGGTTATGATGGAGGTGCTTTTTTCTCACCTGACGGAAAGCAATTGGTGTTCAGAGCCTCTCGTCCACAAACTGATGAAGAGATAAAAGAATACAAAGATTACCTTTCGAAAGGCCTTGTAGCCCCTACCAACATGGAGATATACACTTGTAATATTGATGGAAGCAACCTTAAACAAGTAACGCATTTGGGCAAAGCCAATTGGGCTCCTTTCTTTCATCCTAAGGGCAAGAAAATTATTTTCTCGAGCAATCACCATTCTACAAAAGGTTACGATTTTCAGTTATATATGATTGATGCAGATGGTCAGAATTTAGAGCGCATCACCAACGAAAGTATGTTTAATGCTTTCCCTATGTTTTCTCCTGATGGTAAAAAATTGGTATTTTCGTCAAATCGCAATAACCATGGCACCCGAGACACCAATCTATTTTTGGCTGATTGGGTAGAATAAAATATCTATTGCCATGCCTTTCAAGGCATGGTAATAGATAAAAATAATAGCCGGGCCTTAAAAGACCCGGATATAGATATAAATAAATACCGAGCCTTAAAAGGCTCGGGAATAGATAGAATAAGCAATTCATTTAAACTACCTTGAAAGGCAGTAACATAAAATCAAACAAAAATGAAACTAAAAAACATCGTCCTACTGCTTCTCATCTCAAGCAAATTGTCTTTAGCACAAGTGCAAGAGGCTGATATCAAAAGTCACATAAGCTATTTGGCTGACGACAAATTGCAAGGCCGTGAGCCTGGTACCAAAGGAGAAAAACTAGCCTACAAATACATTCAAAAACAGTTTGAAGAAATTGGGCTAAAGCCCAAAGGAAGCAAGGGATATTTGCAGCATTTTGAATATAAAACCCTTGCCAATCCACATGATACCATTGGTCATGAAAAAGAGAAAAATGGCAGCAATGTGGTTGGCTACCTTGATAATCAAGAAGCTTATACCATCATCATTGGCGGGCATTTCGACCATTTGGGTTATCATGAACACCCATCTTCACTAGACAAAAACAAAAAGCTTATACATAATGGAGCTGACGACAATGCTTCGGGCACTGCGGGTGTGATTGCTTTAGCTAAATATTTTAGCCAAAACAATATCAAAGAAAAATGCAATTTTTTATTCATTTGTTTCTCTGGTGAAGAAGATGGTTTGATTGGTTCAAAACACTTTTCAAACAACCCTACCATTGATTTGAAGGATGTGCAATGCATGTTAAACATGGATATGATTGGACGATTGAACGACAGTACCCTTAAATTGATGGTGTATGGAGTAGGCACAAGCACCAATTACAGTTCGATTTTTTCAAACTTAAGCACTCCTCTAAAACTTGGCTATGACTCGGCAGGTATTGGCCCATCAGACCAAACTTCATTTTACTTAAAAGACATTCCCGTGTTGCATTTCTTTACAGGTCAACATTCAGACTACCACAAATCGAGTGATGATACCGAAAAGATTAACTTCAAAGGTGAGGTGATGGTATTAGAATTAATCATCCAAATAGCCGAAAAAATCTGCAATGAACCCAAACTTAACTTTACTAAAACCAAGCAACCTGAAAGCCAAAAAGTAAGTTTTAAAGTAACCTTAGGCATCATGCCTGATTATACTTTTGAAGGAAAAGGCTTGAGGGTAGACAATGTAAACGATGGCAAACCAGCAGAAAAAGCTGGACTCAAAGCAGGAGATATCATTATGCAAATTGGCAGTATTAAGGTAGACAATATCTATGATTATATGAAAGCCTTAGGTCAATTTAAAAAAGGAGAAAGCACCACAATTGACTTTTTGAGGGAGGGAAAAATGCAGCAAGTGGGTTTGACGTTTTAGATAATAATATCAGGACACGATTAAAGGGATTATAAGATTGCCAAGATTGAAATCCATTTCTGACAATATAATGATTTTGTTGGTAGGGAGCTCACCAACGCGTGATTGTATTAGTTTTGATAATGTCCATAAAGAGAAAATACAACAATGCGTTTGTCTTCTACTTTATAAACTATCCTATGTTCAAGATTTACTCTTCGAGACCAATAACCACTGTAGTTTGCTTTCAATGGTTCAGGTTGCCCAATTCCATCAAATGGAGTTTTTGCACAACTATCTAAAAGTTTATAAATTTTCTTTACTGATTTAATATCGTTTTGAATCCACCAAGCTAAATCTTGCCAAGCTTTAGGTAAAAATACTATCTCAAGCATTTAACATTTGCTTTAACTCAGCTAAACTTAATGGGGTTGGTTTAACTTTACCGGTCTCGTATTCGTTTATACTTTGCAGAATAACAGGATTTGTAATTTCATTAGGTAGAATAGCCTTTATATTTTTTATAAATGAAATTGTTTTAAAAAACTCTTCAGCAAAAGCTTTTTTATCCTCTGGTATATCCAATACATATTTCATGTCTCAAAAATAAGTAATCATTATTATAAAAAAAACACTCTATTTTCGTTTAACTAATAGAAAGCTGTTTAATAAAAAATAAAAACATGAAACATAATTTAACACTTTTAGCTATTCTTATTTGCCAAAGCACTTTTGGGCAAATAAATATTAAAGATATCAATAGGTCTTTAGCTAAAATAAATGATACGCTTTATGCTTCAAAGTATGAGGTCTCAAACCAATTGTATGGAGCATTCATAAACTCACTTAAGAAAAATAATAAAGTTGACTTTTTAGCAATAGCCAAAATTGATTCCTTAAAATGGCTATCAAAAGAATCATACAACAAACCCTATGAATTTTATTATCATCTTCACCCAGCTTTTAATGATTATCCAGTTGTGAATATTACGTATGATGGTGCTGTTTTGTTCTGCAAATGGCTTACTGATGAATATAATGCAAGCCCCCAAAAGAAGATTTAAAAAAGTTATATGCAGACTGCCATCAGAAAAAGAATGGATGAGCGCAGCAAAAGGAGGTTCAAGTTCTGCAAAGTATTCATGGGAAGGGAATAAAAGCAAGGATAACAAAGGTCTTATTAATTGCAACTACCGAAGAACAAATGATGATAGAGTGAATTATTACACTGTTTCAATTAAAACATACCAACCAAATGGTTTTGGGCTATATAATATCTGCGGCAATGTGGCAGAAATGTTACAAGATAAGAATATAATAAAGGGTGGAAGTTGGCTAGACTCTATTGAAAATCTTAGTATAGATGCGCAAAAAACCTACGATGGAATGGCTATGACCTCAGTAGGATTTAGGTATTTTATTGAGGTTGTAGAAAAATAGATGTTATTAAATCAACAACCATTTTTCGTTAGCTAACCATTTCCTGAATTTTTGTTTTCCAACACTATTTAAGCGATTTAAATTCAATTCAAGAAAATCATTAAATACCACTTTTTCATTTTTCATAGATGAATTTGAAGGTACATCAACCAATTGCCAAATCCCCATCCTGCTTCGCATACCCCTTATTGTCCGTTTGTGTAAAGCTATTTCTAATCTGAAACGATATGATTACTTTAGCAACTTCAAATGATAGAGCTAAACAACATCCAAAAGTCATATACCGTTGGCGATAACAAACTTCAGGTTCTTAAGGGCATTGACCTAAAAATACATGAGGGTGAAATGGTTTCTATCATGGGCTCATCGGGTAGTGGAAAGTCAACCTTGCTCAATATTTTAGGCATTCTTGATAGCTACGATGCTGGGCATTACAAGCTTGGTGGAAATTTAATTCAGCACTTGAATGAAACAAAGGCCGCGCAACTGCGTAATCAATATATTGGGTTTGTATTTCAATCATTCAACCTTATTTCGTTTAAAAATGCTCTAGAAAACGTGTCGCTTCCTTTGTATTACCAAAAAGTGAGTCGCAAAAAACGTAACCAAATTGCGCTTGAGTATTTGGATAAAGTGGGATTGAAACAATGGGCTGAACACATGCCCAATGAAATGAGTGGTGGGCAAAAGCAAAGGGTAGCCATAGCAAGGGCCTTAATTGCTCAACCAAAAATCATTTTAGCAGATGAACCTACTGGAGCACTGGACACACAGACTAGCTACGAAGTAATGAGTCTGCTTAAAGAAATAAATAAAAGTGGTATTACAGTAGTGATTGTAACACACGAACATGATATAGCTGACATGACAGACAGAACGATTCGTTTGAAAGACGGACTGATTGTGTAGTGCGGAATGTGGAATGAGCAAAATGCGGAATGAGATGGTAAAAGTTCGGAATGCGGAATGTCAAAAATGCGGAATAAGGTAAAGTATAAATAAAAGTATAAACAATAGTATAAAATTGAAATTAATGAAGTGGTGATAAAAATTTGATTTCGAAATTTTGTCACTTCACAATTCGCATTTAAAATTATGAATAGTGATTTTGAAAATCTAAAATCGAGAACACAAAAGTTTGCTTTAGGCATTATCAATCTGACCAAGCAAATGAGTGGAGATAAAGTATCAAAAGTATTAGGAAATCAACTTTTGAGGGCAGGCACATCTGTTGGTGCAAACTACAGATCAGCATGCAGAGCAAGGTCAAAAGCAGATTTTATTTCTAAAATAACGATAGTTGAAGAAGAGGCCGATGAATGTGTTTATTGGTTAGAATTAATTGAACTGTCTGAAACTTTAAATTCCAAAGATGTGGCTATTTTGAAAAAAGAAGCATCTGAATTAACTGCTATTTTTACTGCTTCAGGAAAGACAGCAAAAGAATCCGTTCAAAAGAAATAATATAGAATGATTGAAAAAGATATCAAAAAGAAGATTTCGCATTTTTGTCACTTCGCATTCCGCAATTAGATTAAGACATGTTCGACATAGACAAATGGCAAGAAATATTTGCTACAATTAGCAAAAACAGGCTGCGCACAGTGCTTACGGGCTTCAGTGTGGCCTGGGGGATTTTCATGCTTATTGTTTTGTTGGGCACTGGCAATGGACTTGGAAACGGAGTGAAAAGTCAGTTTGCTAGAGATGCGGTTAATAGTGTTTGGTTTAACAATGGAAGAACATCTGTTGCTTATGATGGTATGCAACCTGGCAGGGATATCCGCTTAACCAATGAGGATTATCAAGCTATACGACAAAACGTAAAAAGCATTGAACACCTATCTCCTCGCTTGCAATTATATGATGTGAACCAATATAACTACAAAAACAAATATGGTAGTTTCAGTACCAAAGGTTGCAACTATGATATGATATATGCCGAAAAAATTGAAGTACTGAAAGGTCGTTTTGTGAACGAATTGGATATCAAAGAATGTAGGAAAGTGTGTGCCATTGGTCAGCAAGTGGTTGATGAAATGTTTAAAGGCGAAGAACCCATTGACAAACTAATCAATATCAATAGCATTCCTTTTAAAGTGATTGGTGTGTTTAAAGATGGTGGCGGACCAGATGATAACCGAAGGGCCTATATCCCCATAAGCACTTCACAAAGGGTATTTGGTAATGACAACAAATTAGATCAAATCATTTTTACCTTACCTGAAAGTGATATAGAAAATAGTGAGGTGATAAGTAATGAAGTATATAAATTATTAGCCCAACGTCACCATTTCAACCCTGAAGATAAGAAGGCTGTATTTTTATGGAACAACCTGATAGAATTCAAGCGCATCATGGGTTTGATTGATGGCATACGGTTATTTATTTGGATTATTGGCATTGGCACTTTGATAGCAGGCATTGTAGGTGTAAGTAATATCATGATGATTGTGGTGAAAGAACGAACCAAGGAAATAGGTATTCGTAAAGCTTTAGGTGCAACTCCTGTCAGTATCATTTCACTTATCATCCAAGAAAGCGTTTTTATTACTGCTATCTCAGGTTATGTGGGTATGATGCTCGGAATTGGTTTGCTCGAGCTGGCACAAAAATATATGCCCGACAGTGACTATTTCAGGAAACCAGAAGTAGATTTAACAGTAGTCTTGGAGGCATTGGCAGTTTTGATTTTTGCTGGTTTCTTAGCAGGATTTTTTCCCGCTAGAAAAGCAGCCAAAATAGAACCTATTGAGGCATTGAGAGCAGAGTAAGTTCGAAATGCGGATTGACAAAAATGCGAAGTAAAAAAACAAAATGTAAAACAGAAAAAATAAAAGTAACTGAAGTAAAAATGAAAAATTGCAATAAAAAACACATTCCGCATTTTTGTCATTCCGCACTCCTCATTCATTAGAAATGGATCGTATAAACGAAATATACCAAACCCTTAGCAAGAACAAGCTAAGAACCATACTCACAGCATTTGGTGTGTTTTGGGGCATCCTTATGCTTATCATCATGCTGGGTGCTGGTCACGGTTTGGAGAATGGCGTGGGTCGCATGTTTGGGGGCTCTGCTAAAAATGCTGTATATATTTGGGCACAACAAACCTCTATTGCATACAAAGGCCTACCTAGAGGCAGAGGATTCAACTTTTTGATAGATGATGTGAAAGCCATCAAAGACAATGTACCTGAATTGGGAGTGATTGCCCCTGCAGCACAATTGGGTGGCTATCGTGGCGAGAACAATGTCAATAGAGGTAAATTCACAGGGGCCTTCACCGTTAGAGGAGATTTTCCTGATACCCGTCAAGTGCAAACCTTTAAAATAAAACAAGGTAGATTTTTAAATGAACTCGACATCAAAGAATCAAGGAAAGTATGTGTGATTGCACAAAGGGTGGAAGAAGTTTTATTTCCTAAAAACGAAAACCCAATAGAGAAATACATTCAAATAAATGGTGTTTATTTTAAAGTAATAGGTTGTATTAAGGCCGACAATGCAGGTGATGATGCAATGGAAAAAATGCAAACCATCTATATGCCTTTCACTACTTTTCAGAATGCTTTCAATTTTGGAGGAAAAATTGGTTGGTTTACACTAACAGCAAAAGACAATATTCCTGCTTCGGTGGTTGAAGATAAAATCAAAACAATATTGAAGCAAAGGCATTCTATCGCCCCCGATGACGAAAGAGCCATTGGCAGTTGGAACAGCGAAAAAGAATTTCAAAAACTGATGGGACTGTTTCGTGGTATTGAAATGCTTGTTTGGATTGTAGGTGTTGGAACCTTGTTGGCGGGAGTGATTGGTGTAAGTAATATCATGCTTATCATTGTAAAAGAAAGAACCAAAGAGATTGGGGTGCGCAGGGCCATTGGTGCCACGCCTCTCAATATCATGAGTCAAGTGGTGGCTGAAAGCATTGTGTTAACATCCATTGCTGGTTATGTGGGTTTGGTGGTTGGGGTGTTTTTACTTGAAGGAATTAATGCAGCCATTCAAGGTCAAGAAACAGGTATGTTTCAAAACCCAGGAGTGGATATAGAAGTGGCTGTAAAGGCATTGATTATCCTTATTATTTCAGGTGCTTTGGCAGGCATTATCCCAGCAAGGAAAGCAGTAGGAATAAGTCCTGTGGAAGCATTGAGAAATGAATAAGAAATGTTGAATTTCCCCACTTGGGAGAGGTTAGGGGTGGGTTGAAAAAATTTAAAATTAATAGACTAGCTGCGAAAAGCTCACAGTTAGTTGCAAATACAATATGAAAAAAATAATAAGAATAATTCTGTTTGTTGCTTTAGGGGCATTGTTTATTTACACGATTTTTTATCTGTATAACAAGAACCAACAAAAACCTGTGGTGTATAAAACCATCAGTATGTCGGAGACAAATATTGTCAAAAAAACTTTGGCAACGGGAAGCATTGTGCCACGCAGAGAAATCAATATCAAACCTCAAGTTTCAGGTATCATCGAAAAAATATTTGTAGTAGCCGGTACCAAAGTAAAAAAGGGTGATATGATTGCTCGTATCAAAATCATTCCAAACATGTTGAACCTTGCCAATGCTGAAAGTAGAATTTCACGCGCTAAGATTGCTTTGGACAATGCCAAAATAGACTTTGATCGTTACCAAAAATTGTATGAACAAAAAATGGTTTCATCGCAAGAATACCAACCTTATGCACTTAACTTCAAAAACTCAAAAGAGGAATTAGAAGCTGCCGAAAACAATATTGCCTTGATAAAAGAAGGTGTGAGTAAAGCAAGTGGAAAAGTAACCAATACCATAGTGCGCAGCACCATTGATGGAATGATTTTAGATATCCCTGTTAAAGAAGGTGGTAGTGTGATTGAAAGCAATAACTTCAATGAAGGAACTACCATTGCAAGCATTGCAGATATGGGTGAAATGATTTTTGATGGCAAGGTAGATGAAAGTGAAGTAGGAAAAATAAGACCCAATATGCCATTGATACTAACCATTGGAGCGCTTGATACTGTTAAGTTTGATGCTAGTCTTGAATACATTGCGCCTAAAGGTGTGAAAGAAAATGGGGCTATCCAATTCCAAATAAAAGCCAAAGTTAATTTGCAAAAAGATGTATTCTTAAGAGCAGGCTATAGCAGCACCGCTGATATTGTGTTAGCAAAACGCGATAAGGTAATGGCATTGCCCGAGGGAGTTTTGCAATTTGAAAATGGAAAAACTTTTGTGGAAGTAGAAACTACTCCGCAGGTATTTGAGAAACGTTTTATCCAGACAGGACTAAGTGATGGAATTAACATTGAAATCCTGTCGGGTATAAACAAAGGAGATAAGATTAAAGACATCAATGTCAGTTCAGCAGAAGCAGAAGGCAAAAAATAAGTAGTTAATTTTGACAAACCTTAACTAATACAAAGGCCTTGAGAAGGCGGGAAGCATCTTCCACGATTTGGGATAATATATGCAATTAAAAGTGAAAGTATAATAGGCGCTACCTTTTGCATGCCTTTCAGTTGCGGTGACGATAAAGAACCAAGGATTTGGGTTTGTCTATTTCTAGGCTCCGAAATGACAATAGCTGTGAATCAAACAACTATGAACTAAAAACCCCTCAGCGCAGCTTCGCCATGGGCAACCCTTCATGACCTTTCAAAAAGCTATGAGACAATAACAGCAAACCTCTTAGTTCGCTGCTATTATTCTTTGGCTTACCATTTCTTTCACATCAGAAGCAATATTGAAACACGTTTTTACATGCTCAATATCCATGCAATAGGACTTTTCGCCTACTACTTTTGCTGGACGACACCTCATACCATCTAATCTGATACTCGCAAATTGAGGATCTATTTGGCAACACATCGCATGCAATGTTTCCAAATCAGTGACAGCTGAAAAGTCCTTACCATTTTTAAGCAAATAAGAACTTAACATATCTGCCATGATGCCTCTAGTTTGATGGCATACTGATGTTGTCATCAAATCTTCTTCAGGACGATTTAACTCCTGATGTACAAATTCCAGAAGGTCGGCAGCCAACTGAAACATTTGATTTGGGTTATTCATTACTTAACGATTTGAGTTCTTTCGGAAATAAAAAGTCTTCCCTGCTTAGCTCTCCCTTGTCTATCTTTTGAATTAATTCTCTATGTGCTTTATAATCTTCATTGTTCACGCCTGCCCTGCTTTGCATCATGCGCCAAGCTTTCCTTCTTTCCACACAGAACAATACCATTTGACGTGACAATAAATGTGGCTTGGTAGTTCCATCGTCTTTGTGCTCGTAAGTATAAACACCCAACTCTGGAATGAATGAACGATGAGTTGGATTCAAGAACCTGCGATGAACAATATCATCTTGGGTTATCAATTTCAACATATCTTCCAACTTAATTTTGCCTTCCACTTCAGTTTCATCAACAGCTTTGTGGTGATTTCTGAAACGGGCTTCAGTAAATGCCCAATGGGCGGGAGTATAAGTATAAGGCACTTTTGAAACTGGTGCAATGGCTCTGTACCAATCTCCGGTAAAGTTTGGATTGCCTTTGATATTTAATGCCTCTTGGAAAGTTTCACCCAATTGAGGATTGAAAATAAATTCAGGAACACCCCTGCTATCTCTAACATATAAGGCTTGTTGAGGGCTCGCATAATCTGCTACTCCATGCTCTGGTTGGCATGTAGTAAATACTTGATAGAAGGCCGTTCCTCGGTAGCACAATCCATCCAAAATAGCTTTGTATAATGAACCTGAATTAGCCAAAGAAACTTGTGCTACAAATGGAGAACCATGACCACCAATAAAGGCTTCAGCTACCCATTTTTTCTCGGTTAATTTACCAGAAGTAGCAGCTCCAATTTGGTTCATATCAAATCCACCTGCCATAACAGAGGATTCAGAATTTTGACCACCTGTATTTGAATACACCTGTGTATCCAACATAATCATTTTCACATTCGGACGGTTTTGTAAAACCGCTTTTGATACATTTTGAAATCCGATATCACCCATACCACCATCACCTCCTACTACCCATACTTTTGGTAATTCCATCACTTCATCATCACTCATGTAAGTATCTGTAAAATGTGAGTACCTGAAATAATCATTATCTGAAAATTCATTCACAAAACCTGCCAATACCATATCAGTTAAACGTTCAGGAATAACTGAACGAACGGCATGGTCACGAATAAAACTTTCGCCCATTAACCAACCAATGGTGGCACCATCTTGAAACAATGAGTTCATCCAAGGATAAGGATGTGGGTTGTTTGGAGGGGTTGAACCAAATACCGTATTACATCCGGTGTGTGCAGCCATAGCCATAGCTGCCATGCCATTAGGTGCTAGTCCTTCAATAGCTCGTAATGTTAAATGATTAGCAGCCTCGGTGCGCATCACTGCTACCAAAGCTGAAATGATATCGGCATCAGTGCCTTTAAAGTTTTCAGCAATACGCTTATCTGTTTCCTTGGCATCTTCAGCACCATAGCCCATTAAAATATGCAATATGGTTTTGCGAAACAATGCATAGGTTTTTTCATCTTTAGCTTTCAACGCTTCCATTTGTTTCAAGCCTTCTTTTTCCAATGCATCTGCTTTGGTATTTAATCGTGCTGCTTTGCGATGAAAGATAGGACGCATCAATGTTTCGGTAAGTGTTGCCACTGAACGAAGAACTGATTTTTCGCCACAACCTGCGCAAGCACCATCACCCGAGAGTAAGGCATTGTATTTAGATTGCAACATCAAATGAAATTTCAAGGCTGCTGCTTTGGATGTCTCAGGATTTTCTTCATCAAAAATGCCCAAGTATTTTTTAGGGGTATCGGCTAATAAATTAAAGAACTCATAACCTGATTCCATATCTGCATGGTGTTGTTCTGTTTCTTCCACCATTTTCAAAGCATTATGCGAACCACATGCTTCCACACAGGCTGCACAGCCTTTACATAAATCTCTTACTGCTATTGAAAACAAACCTCCCGAGCCTGGCTCTTTCTTTTCCATGCTACTAAAAATAGCTTTGGTATTTAAGTATGCCAATGGAATAATCTTTAATATAGAACCTAGTTCCCCAATCGACTGTTCTGAAATGTCTGCATCTTTCAAATCACGAAAGGCTTGCAAAGCCAAACTATGAAAGCTTGGTGCTTCTGCCTTTTCTTTGGCATTGGCAAACTCAAGCATTTGCGCCCTTACGATGGTATCTACATCAGGTATGCGTTTTAACAATGCTTCTTTGGCTGTTTTGTCTTTTATGTAATTCCTAATGGCAGTTCCTAATATGGTAAGAACATCTTGTGCCGTATTAGGCAAAGCCGTATCAGGACATACCACCATACACTCCATACATTGGGTACAATTTTCAGCTATCCAAATAGGTATTTGCCTACGTGATACATACTTGCTACTTGTGGTACCTGTGGCTGAAGCTACCAAACCCACAGATGACAAGGCACTGGCAGGTTGATGATATCCTAAGCCTGCACGAAACTCTTTATCAAAAGTAGACATGCGGAACATAGGTGGCTTATCAGAAATGGCTTCTGGTGCAGGGGTATAACCTGTTAAGCAATGCACCATACCACCAATAAACCTTGATGTATCAGGAGCATCCACATCTCCATAAGGTACTTCAACCACCCTATCAAATCCAGCATTCATCACCGTCATGTTTGAATTAACAACGGCTTCGCCAAAGCGTCCAAATTTCTTTTCATATTGCTTGCGAATGGTTGTTTGGTATTCTTCCACTGGAATATGGAAGGTGTTTAAGAAAGGCGATACATGGAAGAAAGCACCTAAGAAGGCATTGCCTTGCATACGTGCTTGAAGGTCTTCGCGCTTGGTAGCTTGTTTAGCTATATCAAAACCATTCAATATATATACCTTAATTTTTTTATCAATAATCCATTGGCGGTGTTTTTTTGGAATGCGTTGCCATGCTTGTTCTGGAGAATCTTCACTTGATTCCCACACAAAAGCACCACCATCTTCCAAGCCTTCTAATGGATTGGTATGAAGAAACACTTTAGGGTCGCAACATAATACGGTGTGCACATGTTGTAAATCGCAATTCACGCGCACACGCTCAGGGGCAGCCACCATAAAATAATTGGTTGGTGCACCTTTTTTCTCTGAACCATATTTAGGATTGGCGCTGATATGAATAACCTCTTTAGGTGTTCCATCTTCTTCAAATAATTTATCACGTTGCGATATGTAATTTGAAAATTCACCCAATACTTCCGACAAGTTTTTACCCGTAGTAATCATACCCCATCCACCAATAGAATGGAAACGCACAGCGATTGAATCTTTTGGTAAACATGATGGGTTTTCATTTGAAATCACTGCATAAGGATGGTCAATTCCTACATAAAAGAAACTCACACCTGCTCCTGCTTTCTTTCCATCTTGACGGGCTATGCGGCCTTCTGCAAAATCATAAGCACCAATAATTCCCTCTGGTCTAAAATCGCGTGAACCCAAACCATAAGCGCCTGAAAACACCTCAGGTTTCTCTGTCAATGGATTCATAGATGGTAAGTTTTCGTATGAGTTTTGGGTAAAATTGGCTTCGGCTTTGCTCAATGCTACTTTGATATCGCGTGTTAATGGATTGTCTCCCGATAATGATTCATCGCTTCTTTCAAGCACTATCACACGTTTTTTGCCTTTCAAGGCTTCTATGATTTCTTTTTCAGGAAAAGGCCTGATCACATTGATATGAATAACACCTACATTCACATCCCTTGTTTCTTTGATATAATCAACAGCCGCTTCAATATTTTCAGCAGCACAACCCAAGGCCACAAAAACCGTTTCGGCATTTTCGCAATTGTAGGATGAAATGATGCCATACTTGCGTCCTGTTAGTTCTGCAAATTCAGCATAGGCACTTTCAAAAAAAGGCATGATATCTTCCGAGAAATTGTTTCTACGGGCAGCCACACCATTCATATAATGCTCTTGGTTTTGCACGGGTCCTAACAACAAAGGATTTTTCAAATCAATGCCTGCAGGAATTCTTCTGCGTTTGGCACCAAACAAAATGCGTTGCGCTACTGTTGGTGTATCAATCATATCTGCAGGGTCGCCCAAAAACTCTCTTATCAAACCTGCTTCAGGCCTGCGGAATGTGCGCTCTAAGTGGGTGGTTAAAAATCCATCTTGCACATTCATACCTGGATTTAAAGACAACTCAGTAACACGTCTTAAAATGATTGCTTGATCAGCCGCTTGTTGGGCATCCTTAGCAAAAGTGATAATCCATCCTGTATCCAAAGCTGCATATACATCATCGTGTCCGCAATGCACATTCAATGCATGTTTGGTTAATGCCCTTGCACCTACTTCTATTACCATGGTGCTTAGCTTTCCGGGTGCATGGTAGTATTGCTCTAGTCCATATACCACCCCTTGACCCGAGGTGAAATTCACTGTACGTTTTCCTGTAACCGACATGGCAATGGCACCTCCTTGGGCTGCATGTTCACCTTCTGTTTCTATGGCAGTAAGTGGGCGACCAAAGGCATTTAGTTGCCCATGTGCATAGGCATTTTGAAACAATTCACCCATTTCGGTGGAAGGTGTTATGGGATAAAAAACCCCTGCATCACTTATCAATTGTTCTGTTCCGCACACCAGTGCATTTCCGTTCGTAGTAACCCTTTTGCCAGGGTATTTTACTTTCGATGTATTATCCATAAATGTTTTCTAATCTGTCTTTTTATATGAATGAAAAGCCCTGCTTTCTATTGATCAGAAAGGCTTGTTTTTCAAAGGATAAAATTAGGCCGATGCCCAAATTAGGAATATGACAAGCGTCAAGAAAGAATATGATTCTTGTTTGATGAGTGGAGGATGGATGTTTTGATGAATGATTTGTAAAATATTAATACATTGCAGTATGAAATAGGTGCAGTTATTGTTGGAATAAATCAACATGTTTTTGGTGGATTACTCGCCAATTCAATACTCATACAATTAAGTTAGTGGTATTATATCACACAACAACATGACGACAACGAACAAAATATTATACATTGGCATACTTACTACAATATTGAATTTACTTGGTTGTGCAGGTCAACCATCTAAGGAGGATACTAATTCAAACAAGGACACTTTAGCTGAACAAATTAGCAAGTCAATTGAAGACTTTGAGAAAAGACCAATTTATAAAAATTTAACTAAACAAATTATTGACACAACATCGGACGACAAATTGTTACAGGTCGTTTTCGACAACTTATCAGCGAAGCAACCAACCGATTACCAAAAGGAATACGAAACAGTTTTAAGCATGAATAAAGCCCGGCAAGCAATTTATTTGATTTGGTTGTTGGAAGCCGAGGTAAATAATGGTGGTTATAACCAATTCTACTTCAACTCAAGTGGCCAATTTTACAAACATTTGCCAGATGCTTTAAAACTTGTTGGGGCTAACAAATTTGCAGACCTGACAAAACGAGCCAATGACACTTTTGAAAAAGAAAATCCAAAAATTACACAACATCAAGACGGAACATTAGAGGGTTTTAGTAAATCTTATGACGACAATCCATTAAAGAAGTTTGACGATGAGTTTTATGACCTTTACAAAACGGAAAATTTGCAACAACTCCAAGTGAGATTTATTCGAAAACATATAATAGAATTTATAGACAAATGAAAAGACCCACTATCCTTGGAGCTAGCTAAGCACTTTAAGGATAGATTATGATTGTAGTGTCTCTGACACTGGATTATTAAGTAAAGTAACCATCTAATAGCAAACTATCTTACTAATTTTTTATTGGAGCTACAATTGAATTTGAAATAAAATAAGATCCATCCGAATTCTTCATCCAAACTACTACAACAGCTTTTAACTTTTCTTTCTTGTATTTGGGATCCAATAACGCTTCAAATGTTTTTTTGAAAACCATGTCTTTTTTGATGCTACTTTCAGAGATTAAATCTCCTGTTATACTCGTTCCCATTTTAGTTCTTAAAACAGAATGGTGAATATTTTTTTCAACACTTGAATCAGAAGTTTGGTTCTCAAAAATACCGTCTTCTGTTACATAAGCAGCAGCATAGTATTCACTAGTAACATCTTTAAAAAATTTTATTTTACTATCAACCTGCAATATGCCTTTACTATTAAGGTAAAAAGAAGCAAGGATATTTGCCGTAGGAGTTCTATTTAGGTATGTACTAGCCTTTGAAACTGCATCTTCGGACATTGATAATAAAACAAGAACTCTATCAGATGGCTCATCAGATCCTCCAACGTACATATAAGGTACACGGTCTGCATTGAACAATTTAGCAAGATCATTGCCATCAGGGATATTCATAGGGTCAGCTTGTTGGCACGAAATAATAGAAACTTTTGATTCTCCAAGTTCCTTTTTCAATGTCTCTTTAGCAGGTTTTCCAAGAGAACCACATGGTCCACACCAAGTCCCACCGAAGTAAAACACAGTAGCTTGTTGTGTTGCAGATGGATCTATATCGGGGAGCACAACTGTAGAACTAGATTCTTCTTTTGAACAAGAAGCTAAGAATAAACTTCCAATTATTAGAGTAACAACTAAATATTTTAGATATTTCATTTTTCAAATAAATTTAAAGCAATATACCTAATTAAAAATTTAAAAAAATAATGATT
>JBBALJ010000061.1:0-19092 GCA_040403075.1 Bacteroidia bacterium | reverse complement strand
AACAAATTTGTAACAGCAGATGGTGCAGGTTTTGAAACTGAGTTTCATTTCGGTTTTGCCATAGGTCCTGTCCTTCTTGCCATCGCAGCTATTTTATTGGCTTGGAAAATGTATGCCAAAGAAAACTCGATGTCTGATAATGTTTCAAATAGTATAAAAGGATTGTATACTTCAGCATATAGAAAATTCTATTTTGATGAAATCTATTTATTCATCACACAAAAAATATTGTTTAATCTAATTGGTAAACCTGCTGCTTGGGTTGATAAAAACATATTCGATGGCCTTATGAATTTAATTGCATCCGTTACAGGATCGGTTTCAGGCTCGATTAAAACCTACCAATCAGGTAAAGCACAAGATTATGCTATTTACTTTTTTGCAGGAACCTTAGGCTTTGTATTACTATTTATTTATTTGTGGATTTAATACTGATTATATAATATGACTAAAGAATCGCTCATACAAAATACATTAGAAACTATACAAAAGTTACCTCAAAGTAAGATACTAGAAGTTTCAGATTATGCAGACTATATTTTAAAAAAATATGATGATGAGATGTTGCAAAATGGAATTGAAAAAATAGTCGGTGAAAGTAATACCTTCAATGAGATAGTTGAAGATGATGTTATTTACACAGTTAATGATATAAAAGAACTGTATAAATGAAAAAAGGAGAGATAATTTTAATTCAATTTCCTTTTACAGATTTGTTGGACAAAAAATCAGGTCAACTTAAAAATGAAGAAATAACTTTAGTAAATGATAATTTAAAGATACTTTTTAAACTTTAATACATTGTCATTTGCTAAACATTGTAAACAAAAATAGAACGAAGAAATGACTAATCTAAGCATACTCATCATTGTTCCCATATTAACAGCAATTACAGTGTTGTTTTGCAGAAACACCTTGCAAATAAAATGGACTTCGTTTATCGGATCTATTGTGCAGTTGGGCATGGCATCGAGCTTGATGTTTTCTTATATTTCAGAGAGAGCATTGGGTAATACAGCACAAATGTTATTCCAACAGAGATACAGTTGGTATAGTGCATTAAACATTGAATACTTTATTGGAGTTGATGGGATATCTGTTGCCATGATTATGCTAACAGCCTTTGTTGTGGTTGCAGGTATTTTGATATCATGGAGCGTTCAAACCCTTACCAAAGAATTCTTTTTTCTATTGTTACTCTTAAGTGTTGGGGCCTATGGATTTTTCATCTCACTTGATTTGTTTACAATGTTCTTCTTTTTAGAAGTAGCTGTGATACCTAAATTTTTATTGATCGCAGTTTGGGGAAGTGGAAAGAAAGAATACAGTGCCATGAAATTAGCTTTGATGTTAATGGGAGGTTCGGTTTTTGTTTTGATTGGACTTCTTACCACTTATTTCAATACAAACATGAATGGATTGCATACATGGGATTTATTGCAGATTGCACATGCCCAAATACCATTGCAAACCCAGATGTTTATTTTCCCATTTTTATTTGTAGGTTTTGGTGTGTTCACTGCCTTGTTTCCTTTTCATACTTGGGTGCCTGACGGACACTCATCTGCGCCAACAGCTGCCTCTATGTTCTTGGCGGGAATATCAATGAAATTAGGTGGTTATGGAGCATTGAGAGTGGCAACTTATTTGATGCCTGAAGCAGCACAAGAATATTCTTGGATAATCGTTTTATTGGCAACCATTGCCATTATATATGGCTCATTTGCCACACTTATGCAAAAAGATTTAAAATACATGAACGCTTATTCATCCGTAAGTCATTGTGGATTTATCTTATTAGGAATTGGTATGCTGACCAAAACAGCGATTATTGGGGCAGTTCTGCAAATGGTGTCGCATGGAGTAATGACAGCCCTATTCTTTGGCGCCATTGGAATGATTTATGAACGCACGCATACACGTCAATTATCTGATTTAGGCGGTTTATTAAAAGTAATTCCTTTCATTGGAACTGTTTATGTAATTACAGGATTGTGTTCTTTAGGCTTACCAGGCTTAAGTGGATTTGTGGCTGAAATGACTGTTTTCGTAGGTGCTTGGCAACGTCCAGATGCCTTCCATAGAACAGCAACTATTCTTGCCGCTGCATCCATTGTTGTGACAGCAGTTTATATTTTACGTGCCGCAGGAAAAGCCGTTATGGGTCCCATCACCAATCAACATTACTTAGAACTAAAAGATGCCACTTGGAACGAAAAATTCGCTTCAGTACTCTTGATTATAGGCATATTGGCCATTGGTATTGTCCCATTTTGGTTGTATAACTTAATTGCTCCAGATGCCCAAATCATCATGGAAAATCTGACAAGAGGAGGCATTGTAAATTAATAAAGTGGTTTGAATTTGATAAATGAAATAACTGAATGAATACTGATTTTTTTATATTGATGAAGTCTGAGATGAGTTTAACTCTCATCATCTTTATTCTTCTAACACTGAAAGTATGGGACGGAATAAAAGACAATACCACTTGGCTACATTTGGTGAATTTTATGCTGCTATTGAATTTTACTATAGGCTTTATTTTCAATGGAGAGGGCAGTCTTTTCAATGGAATGTTTCATAATAGCCCTACCCTAGCTTTAGAAAAGAATATATTGAATTTTGGAACCTTGCTCATTTCACTACTCGCATTTGATTGGTTAAAATCACATAAGCATGTTCCGGAGTTTTTCATGCTTTTGCTCTCAACTTTACTTGGAATGTTTTTTATGATGTCAAGCGGCAACATGTTAATGTTCTATCTAGGCTTAGAACTAGCATCCATTCCTTTGGCTGCCTTAACCAATTTTGATTTAGAAAAAACCAAATCATCAGAAGCTGCTGTTAAGATGATTTTATTATCAGCATTCTCATCATGCATCATGCTATTTGGTATTTCATTTTTATATGGATGCACCGGCACCTTAAACTTTGCCGAACTGCCAAGCCTATTAGGTAGTGGACATTTACAAACATTGTCCCTCATTTTTATATTTATCGGTTTTGCATTTAAATTATCTTCTGTGCCCTTCCACCTTTGGACAGCAGATGTATATGAAGGAGCACCCGTTTCTGTTACCTCTTACCTCTCCGTTATATCGAAGGCTGCTATTGCTTTTGTTTTTATTTCCACACTAAATCCTTTGTTTATTAATATGCAAAGCATGTGGTATAATATCTTATTCTTAAGCATCATTCTAACCATCACTGTTGGAAACTTATTTGCCATCCGTCAAGATAATATAAAACGCTTTTTGGCCTTTTCTTCCATTGCACAAGCTGGGTATATTTTGCTAGGCTTATCTGCAGGAAACCAAATGGGAAGCACCGCTATCATATACTTCTTGCTGGTATATATATTAAGCAACCTCGGTGCATTTGGTGTCATTGGTTTGGTATCTGCCCTTGCCGACAAAGAAAACATAAGTGATTATAAAGGCTTTTATAAAACAAATCCTATGCTAAGTTGGGTCTTGGCCATTTCATTATTCTCATTGGCAGGTGTCCCTCCTACTGCAGGATTTTTTGGTAAAATGTTTCTGGTAACTGCGGGTGCTAGCAAAGGTAATTACATCCTAGTCATAATAGCCTCACTGAACATGATTGTTTCATTGTATTATTATTTACGTGTGGTGAAAGCCATTTTTGTTGATCCCAACGAAAATCCAATTGCAAAAATCGAAGGCAGTTTATCATCTAAAATTGGTATGATTGTTTGTATGGCAGGGGTCATAATCGTTGGATTTGCTAGCAATATTTATGATTTAATAAATCAATTAACCCATTAATAGAATAGAGATATGTCGTTAAACGCAAATTATACATTTGAAGATTTAGGGGATGTAAAATGCTCTATTATCGAGAAAAACTGCAGCCAAGAGCGCGTTGATTTTCTTAAAAGACTTTTAGAATTTAACGGATTTGAGGTGGTGGTGGTGAATAGCCCTCCACCCAAAGGAGCAAAAGCAGCACCAGTAGAAAATACAGAAGAAGCTGCCTCAGCACCAATACCTGCTGCCCCTGAAACCTTTGCAGTAGGCGTAACAGATGTTACATTTAACCCTATTAACGGGGTGTATAACAGACAGCTTAAAACCGAGGATGGAAAGTTTGTGACACCCTTTTACTGGAAACAAATCGATAAAGAGTCGCAAGACGAAATTTGGTATTGGAAGAAAAGGTCTCAATCCTAATTTTCAATATTTGTATGGTAAATTGATATTTCAAATCAAATATTTCCATTGTCTCTTAATGTCTTTTTATTTCAAAGCACCCCTACTTTTAAACACATACATGTGTAAAATATCAACAATTTCATTCAGCCTTGTAATTAATAATATATACTTTTGCTTAAATAAGTGAAAGTTATGCAAACTGAAAATTATCCATTGATTTCAATTGTTACCCTTAATTGGAATCAAACAGATGTAACATGCGAGTTTTTAGAATCTACCCGTAGTTTATTGTGGCCAAATTATGAAATTTTGGTTTGCGATATGGGTTCAAAAATCGACCCAACAGAAAGGATAAATGCCGCTAACTATCCCAAAACCAAAGTTCTAAGAAGCGAAGAAAACTTAGGATTTACAGGAGGTAACAACTGGGGTATGAGACAAGCTAAAGGTGATTATATGTTCATTGTAAACAATGATACCGAAGTAACCCCTGACTTGTTGAATGTTTTGTACGAACCATTCACCCAAGATAAAACCATTGGTGTGGTAAGTCCAAAATTGATGTTTTTTGAAAAGAAAAACATCATTCAATATGCTGGCTTTAACCCAATCAATCCATATACAGGCAGAACCACGGCTGTTGGCTCGCTTCAAGAAGATGTGGGACAATTTGACGACAAAGGTGGTTACACAGCTGGGTCTCACGGTGGAGCCATGTTGGTATCACGTGAGATAATTAATAAAGTGGGTATGTTTCCTGAGAGTTTCTTTATTTACTACGAAGAATGGGATTGGAGCACACGTATCATTAAAGCCGGTTATCACATTTACTTTCAACCAAAAGGAAAAATCTACCACAAAGAATCAATTACCATGGGTAAAGAAAGTGCCAACAAAGCCTATTACCATACAAGAAATCGAATTCTATACATGCGCAGAAATTCTAATTTCATACAATTCGTTGCTTTCATGATATTTTATATTTTATTTACTGCACCAAAAGCAATATTTAAATATATTTCTAAAGGACAATATGTACATTTGAGAGCGTTTTTAAGAGGAACATTTTGGAATTTAAATCATTCAAAACATTCAGCAGTTTAACTATTAAATAAAAACCTAAAGACTATGACAACATCATTAATAACAGGAGGAGCTGGTTTTATTGGCTCACATGTAGCTAAACATTGTTTGGCTATGGGACACAAAGTAATCATTCTGGACGATTTGAGCGGTGGATTTGAAGACTATATTCCAGAAAATGAAAATGCAAGTTTTATCTTAGGAAGCATCACAGATGCTGAATTGGTAAAAAAAATATTCTTAGATAACAAAATTGATTATGTGTATCACTTGGCTGCTTATGCGGCTGAAGGACTTTCACATTTCATACGTAGTTTTAACTACACCAATAATTTAACAGGTAGTGTTTTATTAATAAATGAAGCTGTTAAACATAAAGTAAAATGTTTCGTATTCACTTCTTCTATTGCTGTATATGGCAAAGGGCAATTGCCTATGACAGAAGAAATGGTGCCAACACCAGAAGATCCTTACGGAATTTCGAAATATGCTGTTGAGTTGGATTTGAAAGCAGCACACGAAATGTTTGGATTAAACTATGTGGTTTTCCGTCCTCATAATGTGTATGGCGAAAACCAAAACATAGGTGATAAATACCGTAATGTAATTGGTATCTTCATGAACCAAATCATGCAAGGCAAACAATTAACTGTTTTTGGTGATGGTACTCAAACCCGCGCATTCAGCTATATTGATGATGTGGCTATTCCTATTGCAAAATGCATAAACATACCTGAATCATTCAACGAGGTATTCAATATTGGTGCCGACAAACCATTTACAGTTAATGAATTGGCTGAAGTTGTTTGTAACGAATTTGGTGTAAAACCAAATATCAATTACTTATCAGCGCGTAATGAGGTGATGCATGCTTATTCAAGCCATGCTAAGGCGCACAGAGTTTTTGGTGCTCCAACAGGTATTCAATTAGCAGAAGGTATCAAATACATGGCTGATTGGGCTAAAAAGGTAGGTGCTCGTCAAAGTAAAGAATTCGGAAATATTGAAATTACCGAGAAATTACCTGATGGCTGGAACATTAAAACAAGTAATTAACACTAATAATTAGCGAATTACAAGTCTGACTTTTTTATTATTGGTTTAGCTTTTACATTCGCAGACTAATCAGTACAATCACATGAACAAAAAAATTATAACCATTTGTATTCTTATTGCAGTGGCTGCCCTTAGCAGATTATTGCCACATTTGCCAAACTTCTCGCCAATAGCGGCTATAGCTTTATTTGGTGGCGCATTTTTCTCAAATAGAATATTGGCATTCGTTGCTCCATTTGCTGCCTTAATAATAAGCGACCTATTTTTAGACAAATACCCAATGACTGAAATGCTTCCTGTTTATGGTAGTTTTGCTTTGGTAGTAATGCTTGGTTTTAATTTACAAAACAATAAGTCTGTAATGAGAATCGCAGGTTTATCATTAACTAGTTCTGTATTGTTTTACTTAATCACAAATTTAGTATTCATATATCCTGAAGGTTCTATAAATATGATGTATCCACATACATTTGCAGGAATGATGGAAAGCTATACTATGGCTATTCCTTTCTTTCAAAACACATTGATGGGTGATTTATTTTATTCAGCCACTTTATTTGGAGCTTATTATTTAATTAGTATTAATTTACCAAAACTTATCAAGGAATAAGAGTTTGATTTATTCTCACATATAAAGCCATCCTTGCGGGTGGCTTTTTTTGTTTAATAACATAATAACAATAATTGATGTTAAATAGAAATAATGTTAGCCGAACTAATGTCATCACATCGTACAATTAATGTTTATATCAAGACTGCTAAAAGCTTTAACTTAAACCATAAGATAAATATTCTAATTGAACAATCAACTAAGTTAGGTTTAGCATTTTCAAATGGCATTATTTCAAAGTCTTGCTATAATTCAATCTAATTTACACATCATCTAAGATTATAATTGAAGTACTAATTTTATCTAATTGTAGTTATGGGAATATTTTAAAATCACTACCAATAAAAAATGTCGCATTTGCTGAGGATTATCATGAATTTGAAAGCCTTTATAGTGGTTCGACTACACACCTCAAATCAACAATCTGTATTTCAGTTAATTATAAATTTCAAAGAGCTGTTTAAACAAATAAAAAAACATTATCATTGAAATGAAATTAACCAACCAATAAACCAAAATATGATAAACTTTACTAAAAAAAGGACAAAAATGAATTGGCTAAGGAGGTCTTTTAAGATTCTTTTAATCTTTGGAACTCTTATTCTTGGAATGTCTCAAGCTCAAGCCCAGCTGACAGTTACGGTGACCAATGCTAGTAACACCACTCCCAATTTGGCATCTTCTTATTCATCGCTGGCAAGTGCCATTACTGGCTTAAATGCAGTAACAGCATTTTCAGGTCCAGTAACACTAACTTGTTCAGGAACTTCAGAAACAGCCCCTACTGGTGGTTTTGTAATTACTTACACTGCAGCCACATCAGCTTCAAACAATGTGGTCATTAATGGTGGTAACACTACCATTAGAGCGGCTGCTATTGCTAGCGCTGGTGGTGCTGCAACAGGTCAAGCGGATGCAGTAATCAAAATTGTTGGTTCAGACAATTTAACCATCCAAAACTTTACCATTACTGAAAATTCAGCTAACACTGCTAATGTTGACTTGGCTACTAATAGAATGACTGAATTTGGTATTGGTTTGTTTGCTGCTTCAGTAACGGATGGAGCTCAAAACAATACCATTCAAAATAATATTATTACGATGAGCAATGGTGGTGCTAACCCTTACCGTAATGCGGTTGGTATTTTTTCAACTAGTGCATCTGCACATACAGCGCCTGCCACTGCAAGACTTGCTACATCTACAGCAGGTACAAACTCTAATAACAAAATTTATGGCAATACCATATCAGGTGTAGCAGTAGGTGTATATTTTGTAGCCACCCCTGTTACTGCTACTGTACAAGAATTAGGCAATGATGTCGGAGGTACTTCTTTGTCCACAGGAAATACGATTACGTATGGTGTATCAAATTCAGCATTTGATATGACATACAATTTAGCTACTACTACCGTATCAATTGCTTCTGGTGTGGCTTTCAGAAATGGTGCAGGTAACAACATTCGTTTTAACACCATTACCAATGTAGCGGCATTAACACTTACAAGTGCAGGTATTTACTGTTCAGCTTCAACTGCTCCAGTAGGTGTTACTTTCACTAATAATTATAGTGATAATACCATTACAATTACTCAAAATGCTTTAGTAGCCATTACAGGTATCGATTTTGGTTCTGGTATTGCCACGGGTACCATTACTTGTAATAACAATAGAGTTACAATTAACCATACATCAACAACAACTACCACAGCAGCTGATATTGGAATAAAAGCTAATTATGTTGCTGCTTCCTCGTCTCTTAATTTTAATGTTGTCAGACTTAATGAAATTTTTAACATCACAGCCACAGTTACACATTCAGGCGCATTAACTGGTATGTTACTGCCAAGTGGAACAACGGGCACGCCAACCATGACGGCCTTAGGAGATAGTATTATCATTTCCAGAAGTGTTAGTGTGCCTGCTACATTTACTGCTACATTAAGTGGTGCAGTAATTGGTATTTCAGGTGTTACGGGTGCAACAACTTTCCAAATTGGAAATACAGGTTCAGGAAATGGTAATGTTATAACCATGTATGAGGTTCCAAGTGCTTCAGGAACTGGTACCTCAACATTTAGTGCTGCACAAACTGGAATTTCAGTAGCTGCCGCTACTGGAATTGCCAATTTATATATTATTAATAATACAATTGGAAATGGTAGAACCTTTAAAAGTTATGCCACCGGCACCTTGATTGGAATAAATCATGGAGCCACCTTATTAGGAGGTACACTTAATATTTCAACCAATACAATTTCTTTCGATAGAAGTTTGGCTTCAGCAACTGGTACATTAACGGGTATTAGTTCAGGCACATCAACTATTACCATGCCAGGTGGTTATTCTATTAGTGACAATACCATTTTATTTACTGGATCTCAAGTAGCTGGTTCAGCAGGAACTGCAACAGGTATATCAAATACTGATGGATTAACTACAACCACTGTAAACAAATCAATTAGTAACAATACCATTAATGTATCAGGTGTGATGACTGCTGGAACTGGGATTACATTCGCCTACGGAAACACAGTAAATGTTAATAACAACAGCATTTCAATTAATGCAAGTGTAAGTGGTACCCAAATTGCAACCGTTACGGGTATTATCTCCTCTGGAACAGGTACAACAACTGTTAATATTTATTCTAATATTTTCAATGCTTTGAATGTAACAAGTACTTCAAGTGGAACATGTACTATTTTTGCGATAAGTACTACGTCTGGACCTGGCACAACCAACATATACAATCACGATGTTTCCAACATCTCTTCTGGAGCAGGAACTGGCGTTGCCACCATTGGAGGTATATCTATAAGTGGTGGTGGAACAGTTGCCACCAATGTTTATAAAAACAAAATTTTTAACCTCCAATTATCCAATACAAATGTAGGTTCACTCATTTCACCTATAAGAATTACAGCTGGAACAAATATTAATGTATACAACAATTTGATTTCGCAAACAAATGCATTAACGAGTGTTACCAATCCAAATGCCATCATTGGAATTAATATTACATCAACAACTGTTACTTCTAATATCAATCTTTACTATAACACCCTTTATTTATCAAGTACATCAACTGGAGCTAATTTTGGTGCTACCGGTATTTTTCACACTACCAATGCTACTACCACAACATCTTCACTTAGTTTAAGAAACAACATCATTGTAAATAATGTTACCCCTACTGGAACTGGTACATCATATGCTTATAGAAGAAGCACCAATGCATTAACTAATTTTGCATCAAGCTCAAATAATAACTTGTTCTTTTGCTCTACTGGTATTTTTAATGATGGTACAAATACTGACTTAACAATTGGGGATTACAAAACTAGGGTTTCACCTAGAGAATCTAATTCTGTTAGCGAAAACCTAGTTTGGGCAAATAATAGCAATCCAATTGGAGCAAACTTTTTGCAATTAAACGCATCTACCCCAACACAGGTTGAAAGCGGAGCCGTAGCCATATCAGGTTTCAACGATGATTACAATACTGTTGGTTCTCGTGCTACATTCCCATTAACTGGGCAAACTAATGGAGGTGGAACTGCACCTGATATGGGTGCCCAAGAAATGGATCTACCTCCTGCTGATTTAACAGGACCTTCTATTGTGTATACGCCTATTGCTAATACTACAAATACTTCGGCAGTTACTTTAACTGCTACCATAACCGATGCAAGCGGCATTCCAACTTCAGGTGCAGGTTTACCTGTATTGTATTGGAGAGTAGGTAATACAGGGACATTTTCAAACACAACAGCTACATGGGTGAGCGGGAATACCTATAGCTTCACTTTTGGTGGTGGAGTTACGAATGACCAAATTCAATATTACATAGCAGCTCAAGACAATGCTGCTACGCCAAATACAAGCATAAGCCCTTCAGCCGGTTCTTCTGGTAACACAACAAACCCTCCTGCTTGTTCAACTCCTCCTACAACTCCAGCAAGATATACCATCCTTTCAACATGGAATGGTACTTATGTGATTGGTGGAAACGCTGCCGGACCTGCATCCGGTGCTGATTATGTTTCAATAGGAGAAGCCATTGCTGATGTAACACCAGGACAGATAAAATCAATTTATATAAATAGTGGTGGTTCAGGATATGCAACAGCTCCAACTATTACCTTCACGGGTGGTGGTGGAAGCGGTGCTGCTGCAACTGCATTTATTACAGGTGGTGTGGTTACACGTATCGTTGTTACCTCTACTGGTTCTAATTATTCATCTGCTCCAACTGTGGTGATTACAAGTGCTACGGGAACTGGTGCGGTTGCCACTGCCAATGTTTCGGCAGGTAAAGTAATGTCAGGTCCTGTTACATTATCAATGTCTTCAAACTATGATGGTACCCTTTACGAAGGCATTTTCCCGATAACTATCAAAGATATTGGACAAACTGCTACCAATACTTTAACCATCAAACCAGCATCAGGTGTTGCTGCAACCATTTCAGGTACGTCCTCTAATGCCATATTTGATTTAAATGGTGCAGACTATACGACTATTAATGGTTCGAACAGTGGTACCAATTCAAAGAATCTTACCATCATAAATTACTCAACTACTGCAGGTGCTGCTGTTATGGAAATGACAAGTTTAGGTCAAGGATTAGGGGCTACTAATAATACCATTAAAAATTGCAACATTGCTAATGGTTCAACGGCTGTGGTCAACTATGGAATTAGTATTTCTGGTTTAACGGCTGGTACAACCGGTGCTGATAATGATAATATTACCATTCAAAACAATAATATTACTTCGGTTACTACAGGTATCTACGCTATAGGTACAACTGCAAATACTACAGGAGGCTTAGATAACTTAAATATAATCGGAAATACAGTTTCTTTCACATCATCAGTTACTGGGGTTTATGGAATTAGAGCAGGCTTTGCATTAAATTCAACCGTTAATCAAAATACAATTGATATTGAAACAAGTACAGGAAGTCTTGCAGGTATTTCTTTGGAAACAGGTTTCATCAATTCAGTTGTTAATGCAAACAAAATTACAAAAGTAAAAGCTACCTCGATGTCTGCGCTTCCAATCAATAGAGGAATTGTAATTGGAACAGGACAAACTGGTAGTAATGTTACCATCTCTAACAATGTAATATACAATGTTATCTCTCCATACGCTACAACAAATGTTGGCTCAAATTGCACAGGCATTATGATTGGTGCCGTTGGTATTGGTGCTACTTATTCAATTGTAACTGGGGGTATTAATATCTATCATAATAGCATAAGTCTTTACGGCACAGTTGATAGAAATGCCGCTACATTAGAACATAATGTATTTATTGGAACAGCTGGGAGTAGTCTTGATATTAGAAACAATGTTTTTACTAACTCAATTATCAATACAAATGCTACAGGTACTGCATCAAAATCATATGCAGTTTATTGTCAGGCTGCAAATACCGCTTTCTCAAATATTGATTATAACGATTATTATGTTACAGGTTCGCAAGCTGCTTTAGGATATTTAACAACTGCTAGAACTACTTTGACAGACTTACAAACAGGATTTGGTGGAAACGTTAACTCTATTAGTGTAGATCCTGCTTTTAATGCTAATAATGTTTTACTTCCACAAGTGGGTGCCCCAATATTAGCTGTAGGAACACCTATCTCGGGTTTAACTACTGATTATTTAGGCGCATCAAGAAGTTTAACTGCTCCTTCAATGGGTGCATACGAAAATGGTGGTGACGGTGCTGCACCAACTATAACATATACCAATTTAACAAATACGCAAGCAAGCACTAGCAGAACACTTATCGCAACTATTCAAGATGTAGGGTTAAATGCTACTGGCGTTGATACAACTGTATTTGTTCCAACTATTTATTTCAAAAAATCAACGGATGGTAACTCATTTGTTGGGAATACCTCAGCCGATAACGGATGGAAGCGTTCTGCTTCTGCTTCAACAAGATCTCCATTCAGTTTAACTATGGATTTCTCATTATTGCGTTCTCCATTGGCTGGAGGAGATATTATTCAGTACTTTGTGGTTGCACAAGATTATGCAGGCAATTTCGCTGGATCTCCTTCATTGGCCTTAGATGGTTCTAATGTAAATACCATTTCAACTGCTCCATTTACACCAAGTTCTTATGTCGTTATTGGACCTCCAATAGCACCTGGTACTTATACAATTGGAACATTTGTAGCAAGTACTTATCCAACTATTACTGCCGCAGCAAATGATTTTTCTTTAAGGGGAATAACAGGTGCAGTTACATACGAATTGGTAGATCCTGCATACAATTCATCTACGGGTGAGACCTTCCCTATCGTTTTTGCAAATTCACCGGGTACAAGTGCTTCTAGTACAATCACTATTAGACCAATTGCTGGAAACAATGGAGTAGTTGTATCTTCAACAGATGCCACTGCCACTTTTGACTTAAATGGTTCACAATACTTAACCTTTGATGGAAGACCTGGTGGAACAGGTTCATTTGTTTCTGGAACTAGCTTAACTATCAATAATGTGGGTACAACTGCACCCGCTATTAGATTAGTGAATGAAGCTAATAATAACAGAATACTTTATTGTGATTTGCAAGCTAATAATACAACTGCTACTACTGCCACAGCTGGCGGGGGTGTTGTATGTATTGGAGGTACTACTGGTGCTAATGGTAATGATAACAATACCATTTCATTCTGTGATATACATAATGCAACTGGAGGAAACCCATTCATGGGCGTATATGGTTATGGTAGTGCAACAAGCGTTGCGGCCAATAATGACAGTAACTATGTAACGAATTGTAATATTTATGATTTCTTTAGCGCTGCCTCTGCAACAGCAGGTGTTTATGTGGGTGTAAACAATGGTTATTGGAGAATCAATAACAACCGTTTCTACCAAACTGCAACTAGAACCTTAACGGGTGCTGTTGTTCATCGTGCCATCTGGTGTACACCTAATACAGGTTCATTAACTTCAGCTAGTGGTTTCACTATTAACAATAACTTTATTGGTGGAAACAGTGCTGCTGGAACAGGTATGTACACTTCAACTTCAGCAGTTGCTTCATCATTCCTAGGAATGGATATTTCAGTAGGTCAAGGTGCTTATACGGATGTTCAAAACAATACCATTACCAATATTAACCAAACATCAGCCAATACAGGTTCTGCAGTCTTAGTAGGTATAAAAATTGCTAATGGAAATGTGAATGTGGGTACAACAACTGGAAACATTATAGGATCAACTACTGCAAACAGTGCCATTATCTTAAACACATCTGTTGCAGGTGGCGGATTTATTGGAATTCAAACCACCGCTGGACCAAACATCAATATTTCAAACAACCGAATCTCAGGTATTGAAATGACAGGTACTGTTACTACTGCAGCATGTGAGTTCTTCGGATTGGCACTATCAGGCGGTAACAATTTAAGTGTTACTAACAATGTGATTGGAGATGCTACTTTAGCCAATAGTATCAACTCATCATCTTCAGCATCTACTTCTACATTCGCACAAAGAATACATGGTATTATTGTGAATCCATTGGCAGGTACTCCTGTTTATACTATTTCTAATAATCTTATTGCAAATATGAATACCAATTACTCTGCAACGGGTGCGCAAGCTGCCTCATTAAAAGGTATTGCTATGTTAGCTGCTTTTGCGGGTACTTATAATATTACCAATAATACGGTTCGTAATTTAAGTTCAGCAACCAAAACAACTGCTGCAGGTATTGATGCGGGTGTTGTTGGTATAGGTGTTAGTACTGCTACTACTAATGCAAATGCTTCTTTGACAGGTAATGTTATTCATACTTTAAGATTATCAAATACTGGAGCTCAATCTCAAAGATTAAATGGAATAGTAATGGTTGGAGCAACAACTGGAACTTATACCATCAGTAGAAACTTTGTACATTCTCTTGTAGCAGGTAATAGTTTAACATGGGTTAATGGTATCACTACAGGCCTTGGTAATACCACCATATCAAATAACATGGTAAGATTGGGACTTGACGAAACGGGGGCATCTATTACAACTGCATCTATGTTTATAGGAATTCAAATAGGTAACAATGGTAATCATAATATCTATTATAATACAGTACTAGTAAGTGGAAGTAGTGTTGGACCTGATTCTAGCAACACATATGCAATTTATAGTGTTGCCACCGCAGGAACTAAATTAATAAGAAACAACATTTTTGCGAATACTCGACAAAACGGAAGTTCAATTGGCGTGCATTATGCAATGACTTTTGCAAATAATGTTGGATTGACCTTAAATAACAATAACTACTATACACTTTCTGGACCATTAGGCTTTTATAATACCAGCAATGCTGCGGATTTGGCTAGTTGGAAAACGTTGGTAGGTCAAGATGCAAACAGTATGGTTGAATCACCGGTATTTGTTGCTGCAAATGGAACAAATAGCGCAGTGGATTTGCATATTGTGCCAGGCACCCAAAGTTTAATGGAATCGGGTGGAGCAGCTATCAGTGGTTTAACCACTGACTTTGATGGTGATTCAAGACCAGGTCCTGCGGGTTCATTAAATGGTGGAGGTTTATCTTCTGATATTGGGGCTGATGAATTTGATGGTTCTATGTTCCCTATTGATATGGGTGTGCAAGTGTTGGTTTCACCTGTTGGAAGTTGTGCCATCTCTGGCAAAACTGTTACTGTAAGAATTAAAAACTATTCTTTAACCCAAGCCCTTAATTTTGCTTCAAACCCTGTTACCATCAATGGAAGTGTTTCAGGACCAAACCCAAATAGCTTCTCACCCATAGTTTTATCAACTGGAACTTTGGCTATTGGGGCAACTCAAGATGTGGTAATTACCACTAACTACGACATGAGTAATGTGGGTACCTATATATTTGATGCAAATACAAGTGTTGTTGGAGATGCAAATACTTCCAATGATGCCATGCCTTCAGCAAGTGTTGTTATTACAAGTTTAACAGCAGGAACAGTTAGAGCAAATGAAAATTCTTTCTGCCGATTAACAGGCCCTCCAACTTTAAATACTACTGCTGTTGGTGGAGATATTCAATGGATGTATTCAACTGTAAGTAAAACTGGTCCTTGGACCAATGTAGGCACAAACTCAAGCAGCTACGCACATTCATCATTAATCACGGCAAGTACCTATTTCATGGCAACTGTTTCATGTAATTCAAGCACCATATCTGCTGGTGATACAGTGGGTGTATTGGTACCTCAAATAATAAGTACAGTTCCATCAACTAGATGTGGAACTGGTACTGTTAATTTAACAGCAAATGCTGGACTAGGAAATGATGTTAATTGGTATGCCACAGCAACTGCTACAACACCATTATATACCGGAAGCACATACTCTCCTTCAGTTTCTTCAACCACAAACTTTTATGCTTCAGGCGTAATTCCTGGCTTTACTGTTCCAACCAATGTTGCAACATCAGCTACTTCTGCTCATTCTGGTGGAGGAGCAACTACTTATGCTGCTACAAATTATAATGATGGTATTATTGCTGCATATGGCGCTGGTACCTGGGGTTGGGTAACTAGTAATGGGTGGATTGAATACACGTGGAATTCTACCGTTAGTTTAACTAAAGTTGTTTTCTATAAAGATAATCGTCCATTTACCTCTATGACAATAGAATATTGGAATGGTTCTGCCTATGTCCCTATTATGACAGGATATACTGGAACTGCAGCTCAAGTTGATTCAGTAATATTTACAAGTGCTATAACAACTACTAAATTAAGGTTCAATACCATTGCAGGAACAAATCCTAATTTTAGAGAAATTGAAGCATATGCTGGTTCAGTTTGTGAAAGTACTAGATCTTTGGTAACTGCTACAGTTAACGCTGCTCCTGCCTTGTCGCTAAATGCAGCAAATTCGAATATTTGTACAGGTTCTAGCAGCACTTCTGCTGTAAACATTACTTCGAATCCAAACGATTTTGATACCTATAATTGGACACCAAGCACAGGCGTTTCGGGAAGTGCAGCAACTGGTTTCACATTCAGCCCAAGCGTAGCTACTAGTTATGTTTTAAATGCTTCACAAAGCACAGGTCAACAATGTGTAAATTCTGCTAATCTATCAGTAACATTAAATCCATTAACCCAAGGTATAGTTTCATCTAGCAATGCGCAATATTGTGGAACTACAGGTAAGCCAACACTAACAACAACGGCAACTGGTGGTGATTACCAATGGTATGAATCAACCATAAGCCGAAATGGACCTTGGACATCTGTTGGTATTAATTCTAATTCATATACACCTTCTACAAATGTATCAGGCACTACTTACTATAGAGCAACATTAACTTGTAACACAAATTCGATTGAAGCGGGTGATACAGTATCAGTTATGGTGCCAGTAATTGCATCTACAACGCCAGCAGCCCGCTGCGGATCTGGGACAGTTACATTAAGTGCATCAGGCAGTTCTGGAACTTCACTTAAATGGTATGCAACAAGTACAGGTGGAACGGCACTTGGAACGGGTACCTCATTTACAACGCCCAATATTAGTGCAAGCACAAATTATTATGTTGGAGCTTCTTTTAATAGTGGTGGTTCGACCAACGTGGCTTCTCCTACGATTGGCACTGCTACATTTATTACACCAACTGCAGGATGGGGTTTAAGATTTACAGCAAACACAACTTTTACGATTAACACTGTAGATATAAGTGCATTGAATACTGCTGCAGGTGCTGCAACTATGCAAATAAAGGTTACAGATCTTTCTGATGTTGTTTTATACACAGGAACATTGTATAATTTTAATGTAACAACTGCTTTGGCGAGGTATACTATACCTGTTAATATTACTGTACCTCCTGGAAATTATAAAATGGTAATGACTTATACTGGACTTAGTAATATGGTAAGAGAATCATCTGGCGTTACCTTTCCTTATAATTCACCAAATGGAGAAGTGTCAATTACAGCTGGTGCGAATGGAACAGCCACAGCGCAAACAACAACAGCTTATTACTGGTTCTATAACTGGGTTATTGGAACTGGATGCGAATCTGCAAGACAATTGGTAACAGCTACTGTTAACCCAATACCAACTGCACCAAATGCACCTAGCACAGTAAGTAAAACGGGTTCATCTATTGATGTTTCTTGGAATTCTGTATCTGGTGTTACAGGTTATCAATTGGATGTGGCAACTGATGCTGGTTTCTCTTCTATAGTTAGTGGTTACAATAGCTTAAGCGTTTCTGGTAATTCTAAATCAATTACTGGTTTATTAGGTAATACTTCTTATTTTATAAGAGTTCGATCTGTAAATGCTTCTTCATGTGCATCTGCTAATTCAAGCACATTAAATGAGACTACACCATCAAGCAATGTAAATGTTGCTTTGACTGCATTCTTACAAGGTATGTATACTGGAGGAAGTACCATGACAGCGGCTCCATTTAATGCGGATGGTGTAACTTCAAATACCATAGCAGATACCATTACCGTTGAACTAAGAACAATTACTGGCACTTTAGCTTATTCATCAGTAGGTACTATCAGTACGAGCGGTTTAGCTAATATTACTTTCCCTGGCGCTGCCATTGGCGGTTCATATTATATTGGTTTTAAACATCGTAACTCTATTACTATTGCTTCGGCAAACACTGTTACAATTTTAGCTAATGGCACATCATACAACTTTAGTAATGCCATTACAAAAGCGTTCGGTGATAATATGATAGATGATGGAAATGGCGTTTATTTGATTTTCACCGGTGATATCAACCAAGATGGATCAGTAGATTTCAATGATTATCCGAATTTAGATATCGCTAGTTCTAATGGGGTTTTGGGTTATGATTCGAATGATTTGAATGGAGATGCATCAGTGGATTTTAACGATTATCCAATGATTGATGTAAACAGTTCAAACGGTATAATATCTATACTTCCTTATTAATTTTTAAAGTTAGATTTATCTAGCTCCTTATTAAATCCTCGAATTACATTTCGTAATTCGGGGATTTTTTTTACAATTCTTTTAAATACAAATGTCGCACTTGATGATGTTTGTCATAAATTTTATACAAATACATCTATTTATAAAACAAACCCGCCATGCAGATTAATTAAACATCTACAAATCAATAATTTAAAAAATAAT
>JBBALJ010000060.1:0-19395 GCA_040403075.1 Bacteroidia bacterium | reverse complement strand
CAATCCTTCTGTAAATAGATTTGGTTTGTGGGGGTACAAACCAAGGTTAAACTTGCTAAGTCGTCTACAAACATTCGTGCCTTAGCAAGATATTGTAAAAAACACATTATTTTTATATCCCTCCCATCACTAGCATTTCGGTCATGGTAGGGCTTGGGCTGCCGCCCATTTTTTCTTGGGTGATGGCAAAGGCTTGGGCTTCGCCAAAGTCTTTCATTTTTATTAAGCTTGAGTCTGTTGACTCCATGGGTAACATACCCGCATCCATTGGCTTTCCGTCAACAATGGCCCATAACTGGTATTGCATACCATCGGCAGGTGGTGGTAGTTTTTTTACTTCAATAAATACTTCACGCGTGTTTTTGTTCCAATACACCATGGCCATGCTTTCAGGAGATTTTTCCATGCCCTTCATCATCACTTTTGTCACCTCAGGGCTGCTTATAATTTCCATCTCGTTTTTCATCAAGTCCATTTTAACTTGATTGTTTTTGGTGTTTTCAGCAAGCAGGCTCTTTTCAGCATTTAAAGCAATCATTTGTTGATTGGTATCTTTCCACTTGCTATACAAAATTACATTGGTGATGCTACTCAATACAAACATGGTTACCGAAGCAGCTATCAGCCATTTATTATTAAACATAGATGGCTTTTCTTCTTCCTGATAAGCTTCGTTTTTGCTGTGTATTTTAATTTTAGAGGCTGGTTTTTCAATTGCCTTTATTTCATCAAAAATGGCTTGCTTGATATGGGCTGGAGCTTTCTTGGCGTGGCTTTGGGCATACAAAGCAAGGTCAGCTTGGATACGATCCAATTCCGCTTGCAACTCTGGATACATTTTACAAAGCCTTTCAACATCCATTTGCTCTGCTTCATCGCAAAGTCCCATGGCATAACTTTCCAAAACCCCCGATTCTATGAATGCTTCTATATTCACGTTTTCTGCACGTTTAATATTTGTCGTAAATGCTGCATGGCAGCACGAATTCTTGTTTTAACAGTTCCCAAAGGCATATCCAATTCTTGCGAAATTTCTTCTTGGGTATAGCCTTCAAAATATACTTTATCAATCAAAATTTTATGCTCAGGTTTCAACTTTGTTAAAACCTCTTTTAAACCAATATGATCTACTTGTGAGGTCACTTGCTCACTCTTGTCGATATCATATACGAAATCTTCAATGCTTTGGTTTTGAGCCTCATTCTGATATTGCCTAGAACGAATTTGATCAATAGCTGCATTACGGCTAATGTTCATCATCCAAGTAAAAATGCTTCCTTTCTCCCTTGAATAATTATCAATATTCTTCCAAATTTTTACAAATACCTCCTGTAATACATCTCCTGCAATTTCATCACTCAACACTATGCGATTGATAACACCATACAATGCATCTGAATAATTATCATACAAATAGCTAAAAGCTTGCTTGTCCTTAGATTTTAAAGCCAAAACCAAGGTCTTTTCATCATTGTATTTACTTATCGTTTTTACCAAAAAATGAGGTTATTATATAACACAAGTATCATATTTTTTTGACAAGTATCCAATATTTCATTTTCAATCTCTTGAATTATATGGAGTCAAGCCCAAAACATATCTATAGATTAAAATATTTTATAACCAAATTCTCTTTGCTTTTCGTTTAATTTGAATGGTAATAACATTTATGAGATACTATTTTCTACTGATAAGCATTTTATACTGCCTTTTTGCAAAAGCCCAAGCACCTGCTCCAGCCTATACCCTAGATTTGGATAGGGCCAATGCAGCCTTTGCTGCCAAGAAGTACAATACAGCAGCAGGTTTTTATAAAAAGGCTTTTGCCAAAATAAAAGATGAGGAACTAAAACAAAAAACACTATTTAACATAGCTGAAAGTTATAGAAGAAGTAATAATTTCAAACAAGCCATCAAATGGTTTGAGGAGACTATTAATTCAAAATATCCAGACCCAAATATCCTATACAGCTATGGACAATTACTTAAAAACTTTGAAAGATATGATGAGGCAGGAAGACAGTTTTATGATTTCTTGTTTGAAGTGCCCGCTGATTCGAAAGGAAAGCTAGCTCAACAATCTTGTTTGGTGGCGCAAAGTTGGAAAGCCAATCCCGAAAAATTTACCATCAAAAATGTAAAACAGCTGAATACCGAATTTAGCGACTACTCTCCATTTTTTAACAATAATAAACTTATATGGTCATCCTCAAGAAAAGAGGCTCAAGGCAACGAAATATTTGAATGGACTGGTCAAAAATGCAGTGATTTTTTTGAGGCCAATTTAGTGGGCGATGCTTTTTCGAAACCGAGTAATGTGAAAGGTGCAGTAAATACCAATTTTAATGATGGAACCGCTTGGATTGACAGCACTGCTAGCACCATGTATTTTACCCAATGCAATGGCATAGATGGTAAGGGAATGAACTGTAAAATTTATGTGAGTTATTTTCAAAACAATACTTGGATATCTCCAACCCTATTGCCTTTTAATTCTGATTCGTTTAGTTGCGGACACCCCGCTTTAAGTGCAGATGCTAAGCGATTGTTTTTTAGCAGCGATATGCCGGATGGTTATGGTGAAAAGGATTTATACTATTGCGCTTATGATGAAGTAAAAAACAAATGGGACAAACCCGTAAATCTAGGACCCAATGTAAATTCCAATGAGGATGATATGTTTCCATTCGTAGATGAAGATGGAATAATTTACTACTCAAGCAAAGGCCATATAGGAATGGGTGGACTAGATGTTTTTAAAACGCAAGACTCAGCAGGTACCTTTAAAAAGGCTGTAAACATTCAATATCCGATCAACTCGGGTGGAGATGATTTTGGTATCAACTTTATTCCTAAAAGCAAACGACAGGCCGACAAACCTATTGCCTATATTAGCTCAAACAGAGAGGGTGGCCTTGGTGATGACGATATCTACAGCATCGCCATTAAGCCTTATGTGTTTATGCTAAAGGTTAAAACCATTGACCGTGATGAGAACCAACCCACAAGTGCCTTAGTAGTGTTGAATGATAGCATGGGTAAAAATATATATAGTATCAAATCAAACGAAAAGGGTGAGTTCGTTGGAGAGCTTCCTTTGAACAATCTGTTAAGTGTTTTTGCAAGCAAAGAAAAGTATTTCTCGAGCGCAACTACTGCCATTTCAAGTAAAGGAATTAGCAAAGATTCGACAATTGAAATTACTTTGTACTTAGACCCCATACCTGCACCAGAAGTGGACTTTACACTTCAAGGAATCTTTTATGATTTAGACAAATATGACCTTCGCATAGGGTCTAAAAAGGTATTAGACTCGCTCAGTGTGATTTTGAAAAACAACCCCAATATTGTTATTGAATTAGCTTCACACACTGATAGTCGTGCACCAGCAGATTACAACTTAGAACTTTCGAAAAAACGTGCTCAAAGTTGCGTAGATTATTTGGTACAAAAAGGCATAGCCAAAGATCGATTGGTGCCTGTAGGTTATGGTGAAACCAAACTTGTAAACGATTGTACTGATGGGGTTGATTGCAGCGAAGAGGAACATCAACAAAACAGAAGAACTACCATTAGGGTGCTTAGGACAGACTATAAGTTGAAGAAGTAAGAGGAAGATTAAGAAGTTAGGTAACAGGGAGGAGGGTTATTTTGATTGGAAAATTGGAAAATCGTTTTACCCATCTGACGCCTACCTCTGCTCTATCCAAAAAACAAACGTCTGACGGGATTTAATAACAAACTATGCTAATAAAATATTGGCTGGAACGCCTAATTCTTTATGAAAAATTTTAGCAATTTCCAAAGTAAGTGGTTTTCTTTTATTTAGTATCGCAGAGATGTATCCTTTACTTCCAATAATTTCTACCAAATCTTTGTTTCTAATTCCTTTTTCCAGCATTTTTAATTTTATAGCTGCAATAGCATCAGGTGTAGGAATAGGGAAATGCTCATCCTCATAAGATTTGATTAATAGTAAAGCAATTTGCAATTGCTCTCCACGCTCGCTGTTCTTGGGAGGTAAGTTATCAAATTCAATATCAACCCAATCTAACATAGTTTGATATTCTTTATTATTTTTGATTGGCTTCAGCTTCATTTCTTTTTAAACATAATTTGTTCAACATCTATTTTATCATATTCGGCATGTGTGCCAAAACACTTTATTTGAATGGCCTTGTATTCAAAGACAATCCGCACAACTAAACGGTACTTGTTACCAACAATATTAAATACTATCCTGTCGTCAGCAACTATGCTAGCATTTCCAAATTGTTTTTTAAGCTCATTAAAGTTTCTAAAGTTACAGCCTACCAGTTCGTGATACCATTCTAAAAGAGCAGTTTCGGCATGCGGGTATTTCTTACAATATGCCAATAACGTTTTTCTCGTAATGATATTAAACATTGGGCAAATATATAAGTTTTCTATTGGAAAACAAACCGAGTTGAATGAGGTATAAGATTTAACAATGTATCTGGCAAATCATGTTACCCGTCTGACGCCTTCCTCAGCAATACCCAAATCACAATCGTTTGACGGGGTTTAGTCCTCGCAGTGGTAATCAACATCAATGGCGCTAATTTTCTTTTCCGTTTTTTCACCTGCTTGTTTGGCTGCCATCATTTTATTGATGATGCGCTGACGTTCTTGCTTAATTTGGGTTCTTAAGATTTCATCTTTCTCTAAGCTAAAATAACAGATACCATCCACAAAGGTGTAAGCAGGCTTAGCATAAATACTCAAAGGATTATCTGTCCAAAGCACAAGGTCTGCATCTTTTCCAACTTTTATGCTACCTAATCTGTTATCTAAGTGCAACATTTTAGCAGGATTTAGTGTAACCATTTTCCAAGCTTCAACTTCACTAATGTTCCCATACTTAATCGTTTTAGCTGCTTCTTGGTTTAACCTACGACCCATTTCAGCATCATCGCTGTTTATCGCAACAGTTACGCCTGCCTTTATCATAATAGCTGCATTGTATGGAATGGCTTCAATAACCTCATATTTATAGGCCCACCAATCAGCAAAGGTAGAAGCACATACACCATGAGCTTTCATTTTATCAGCTACTTTGTAACCTTCAAGAATATGAGTAAAGGTATTCACTTTGAAACCCATGCTATCTGCCACATGCATCAACATATTGATTTCACTTTGCACATAACTATGGCATGAGATGAAACGTTTTTTATTTAATATTTCCACCAATGCATCTAGTTCCAAATCTTTTCTGGTCAAGGTTGGATTTGATTTCATTTTGGCTTCGTATTCTTTGGCTCTGATAAAAGCATCATAGTATACTTGCTCAACGCCCATGCGGGTTTGAGGATAGCGTGATGTGCTGCGGTCTCCCGCATTAGATTGCTTTACATTTTCGCCTAGGGCAAATTTTATGAAACCATCTGCTTGTTCGATTTTCATCTTTTCAGGTGCAAGTCCCCAACGCAGTTTTATCAATCCACTTTGGCCACCAACAGGGTTACAGCTGCCATGTAACAGCTGTGCAGAGGTAACGCCACCCGACAATTGGCGGTATATATTAACATCATCGCAATTAATCACGTCTCCTATTCTTACCTCACTTGTCAAGGCTTGGGTACATTCATTCACACCTTTGTAAATAGCAATATGGGAGTGTTCGTCAATAATACCATTGGTAAGGTGTTTGCCTTTTGCATCAATTATTTTTGCATCTTTTATTGAAATATTTTTACCGATGGCCAATATCTTTCCGTTGCTAATAGCCACATCGCTTTCGCTTAAAATCCCTTCACTTTCATTGGTCCAAATGCTAGCGTTTTTAATAATAATAGTCTCTGCCTTTGCCAGTTCTTTAGTTCCATAATCTGTAAATGGATAGATAATATCACCCAAAGAAATGCTTGGTACACTATCAGCCTTTTTATCTTTATGTTTGTTAGATTCAATCCATATTGCTTTGAAATTTTGAAAACTAGCATCGCTCATCTGAGCTTGTCCTAAAAGCGTTTTCACTTGTTGAAGAGTATCCCCATAGGCATCAATTTTCTCAGGCCATACAGTCAAACGAATATTGTTCCCCGATTTCTTGTTCTCTTTAAAAGTTATGGTAATCAGGTTTAATTGGTTATGGTAAGAGCCCTTCAGTGTATCATTTCCCATAATTGTTACTTGTGGTTTGTTGGCTTCGCCATCAATCTTAAGACTATAATTTTCATAGCCTTTTAAATCCATCTTATATTTTCCACGGGCATCAAAAGCAGCAAGTTCATTGATGTTGTGTTTCTTTCCAGCTACCCAATTTTCAATAATGATGGCTTCTTTATCAAAAATATTCTTCGTGCTTATAAAAAAGTTGGCTAACATGCCTTTCTTTAGAGAGCCTAATTGATTTGCTTTAATCAATCTTGCGGGGGTTTCAGTTAAGGCTTTCAAAGCAGCTTGTTCGGACAAGCCATAAGTAATGGCTTTTCTTAAGTTTTTCAAAAACTCATTGGCATCAGAACAACCAGAAGAAGTTATTGCGAAATCTATACCTGCTTGACTAACAAACTTAGGATTTGCAGGGGCTAACTCCCAATGCTTTAAATCAGCTAAGGATACATAATTTGCATCAAAAGGATCATCAACATCATTTGGTTTTGGGAAATTAACAGGAATAATTAGTGGTGATTTGGTAGCAGCAATTTCATTTAATCTTTGGTATTCATCACCTGCACCCTTAATAATGTATTGTGTGGCAAATTCATTGGCAATTTTGTTAGCTCTAAGTACAGACAATTTATTCTCTACCTCAAAAATTTGTGGTAATGATTGGAGTGCTTGGAAAGCCTCAAGGCTTAAATTGCTTTCTTTGTTTTGACTTTTGTACCATTTGGCATCATAGTATGTTTGACGAATTAAAGCAATGGTACCCATCATTGAACCTGGGTAATCTTGGCTAGAGGTTCCTTTGTTAAAACTCATACTAGCGGCAGCCCTTGCATTCAGCAATAACTCATTTTCTCTGCCATTTCCAACTAAAACCAATGCCGCACTACCACGACAAATGCCATCTTGCACACTGGTTAATGTAGCGCCAAATCCAGCTTCTAGGTATTGCTTCGATTTCTTTTCATCATAGTTAAAATAATCAGCTGCATTTAATTCAGCACGCATTGCTTCATTCCAATTATATGCTCCCTTTTTATTGGAGATAAATTGTTGGCCTCGTGCTTGCAAATCATTCTTCCAATTGATTCCGTAATTGCTATATAAATCAATAAAAGAAGGGTAAATACAGTGACCCTTTACATCTATCATTTTTGCCTCATTTGGCACGGCAATTCCAACACCTACATTCTCCACCTTACCATCTTTAATAACAAGAGTAGCTTTAACCAGTTTGGTTTGGGCATCTACAAAAACAGTAGCATTTGTGAGTGCATAATAATCTGGCTTATCATCGTGAGGACCATTGACAGGGAAGGTCTGCTGAGCATTAGCCAAATTTGCTATTAGCGAAATGGATAGCAAAAAAAGAAAGAGAATTTTATTGGTGTTTTTCATATTAATGCATGCAATATAAAATTATATTCATAACAAATTTGAACTGAATAATTGTAAAAAAAGAAAGGCTGTCCTTATTTGTGACAGCCTTTCAAGATTATTATACTTTTTATTGCTTTGATCTTCTAAACAAATATCGAGTGATAAATATTCCTGCTGCATCTTTAGATGAACTTTGAACCCCCGTAGTAACCTCAGCCAATTCCCAGCCTTCGTTTGAATATTCGTTAATTCTATCTACAATTAATTTATCATTGTTTGAGATATTACCAAAATTAATACCCACCATACTAAAAAAGTTCATAAGGTCTTTTTCTACACTCACTCCTTTTTCATCTGTTGTTAAAATGCGCGAACGACCAAGACCTCCAGCCACTAAAGATTCAACGGTTGAAAACTGCTTGTATTCGTAAACAGTGGCTGCTTTTTCAGATGGTTTAAAAGCTAAAATGGCGAAAACGCCTGCTACTATCAATAATGAAGTAGTCAATAAGTTTGTTTGATTTTTCATAAGTTTTATAATTAAGTTGTGAAAATATTTACTTTTGAAGTAATAAACAAAAAAATGAAAACAATTAAATTAATTTTCGCTTGCGTATTCACGCTTGCCATTATTGGCACAAACGCTCAAAACATAAAACTAAACATTAGTGATATGCATATAAAGGTGAAAGACCGGTTATATGATGCACCTTCAGGTTATTTTAGTTTAGAACTAAATACAATGACTGATGAAAGGGTATTGTTTAGCAACGAAACCGTGGAAGTTCGAGCTAAATATAAGTTAACAGATTTCAGTGGAGTTAAGAGAAGTAACATGAAAAACTCTTCCATTAAACTCACATTAAAATACGCTTTTCTTTTCCATGGTAAAACCATCAAAAGAGAGGTTGAAAGATTTTACTACTTGGATGATGAAAGAACCTTTCAAGAAAAAGAAAAAGCCGTTTTCAAAGAGGGTATTAGCAATACCATTATTGAAATAAGTTATAAAGGCCAACTACCTGAGTAGTTCTATTTTGCTTTTAAGTCTGTTTCGCTAATGGAATAACCCCATTTAACAATACCTGTTTTGTCATAGCATGAAATGGTCAATTGTCTTTGTCCTTTTTTGCCACTAATTTTAATGCCACAATAATTATTATCAACTACCAAAGTGTTCTCCACCCTGTATGGATTATTAGCTTCCTTGGTTTTTAAAATATTGCTAGGACCAGCACTGATAGGTGAGCTTGTCAAATCATATAAAGGATAATTGAATGTATAGGCTTTTTTAGCTCCACTAACATCACTATCATCTAGTTTAGATTCATATTTTAACAACTCGGTATGATGCCTATCACCTGATAAAAATACCACACCATTGATTTTGTTATCGGTGATAAATTTAAGAAGTTCTGCTCTTTCTTTCTTATATAAATTGAAAGATTCTTTATCCGTTTCGGTATTTAAAAATTGACCTCCCACTACAATAAATTTAAATACAGCCCTGCTATGCACTAGGCTTTGTTTAAGCCAATCAAGTTGTTTGGCACCCAATTGTGTTTTGTTATTAATTTTTTCGTCTAATTCGCTTTCGTCTCTGAACCACCTATCATCTAACATAAAAAATTCCGCATCGCTCCACTTGAAATTTTGAAATACACCTTCGCCATTTTGGCCAAAAATTTTGTTGCCCCAATATTCTATAAATAACTTGCGGCTGATATCTTTAAACCAAAAATATTTATTAGCATCATTATCCCCATAGTCATGGTCATCCCAAGTGGCATAGTGGTTCATACTAGCCAAAAGTTTTTGCAAATTTTTATCGCTACGAGTATGCTGATATCGGTATTTCATGCCACTTTCACTGCTGTAATCTGCTTCTCTTGTATAGGTGTTATCTCCTAGCCATAACATAAAATCAGCACCCGTTTCAGCCATGTAGTTTAATATATTGGTTCCTTGTCCATATGGTGCTCCAGGTCTGTCAAAAGCTGTATCATTCACGTAGTTGCATGATCCCAACAAAAACGAAAAATCAGGTGCATCACTTCGCCATTCCCATAATTTTTTGGTTTTAAATCCAAGCGGATAGGCAAAAGTCTGTTCTTTGGCATCTAAAAGAACTTTATATTGGTAGGTAGCTCCCATTTTCAAACCACTTAACACAAATTTTATTACTTGAGCATCATTTGATTTCTTGGCACTTAAGGTCAAATCTTTCCAATCACTTTTTCCTTGTTCAGCGTAACTAATAGTGACCTGTTGAGCATCTTTAACTTGAAGCCAAATTAGACTTTCGGTATGTTCAGCATAGCCCAACATTGGACCCGCTATAATAGTTTGTGCTTTTCCTTTTGTAAATGGTAAAATGAGAAGAATGGCTATCAAGTATTTTTTCATAATTCAAACATAATGTATTTTGCGAATGTGTCATTGGGACAAGCAAAAAACTTGTTTACATTTGCCACATATGGAATTGGAAAACCAACAAGCCCCATCATTGGATGATGCAACAAAGGCAAAATGGTATCGGGTGGTGTTTGAATTAAAAAAAATATTTGGCAAAAAACCTGATATGAATGGCCTTTTGTACATAATAGGTATGAGGGAATTAGGACAAAACCGCAAGTTTGAGAAAGAAGAAAAGGTAGATTTAATGCATATTGCCACATGTAAATTATTGAGCTATGATGGCTATTATGCCTTTGAAAGCATGGATGAACATGGCTGGCCACATTACAATTTACTTAAAAAGATACCTTTTACAGATTTAGCTACTCAAGAAAATTATTTAAAGGAGCTAATTGTAAAATACTTTGAAAATGAAGGATTATTTGAAAAAGAAGAACAAGAATAATATGAAGAAAATAATAACTGTAACGCTTTGCTTGTGCATGATATTTGCTGTGCAAGCCCAAGTACAAAGAGCAACAATTCAACCCGGCAAGCCCGTAAAAATAGTTGAGAAAAGGAAAGTTGTAAAAAAGAAAATTACCAAAAAAGTAGTAAAAAAACTAGTGGTTAGGGACAGTAATACCAATCGCATGATTGAAATAAGCACTGACATGGGTGTAATGAAAGTTTTATTGTACAATGAAACCCCCAAGCATCGAGATAACTTCATTAAATTGGTTGAACAACATTTTTATGATAGTCTTTTGTTTCACCGCATTATCAAAGGATTTATGGTTCAAGGAGGTGACCCTACTTCAAAAAATGCAGATTCGTCAGCTATGCTTGGTGGTGGGGATGTTGGATATAAAATACCTGCCGAAATTGTGAACGGCCTATGGCACAAAAGAGGCGCGTTGGCTGCAGCTAGGGATAATAACCCAGAAAAAGCTAGCAGTGGTTGTCAATTTTATATCGTGGATGGACAAAAATTTAAACGTGATCAATTGGCCAACATGATGAACCAAAAGAATTTAAATCGTAAACAAAAAGTATTCTACGACCTGATTCAAAAAGATTCAATCAACTCGACCATTAGTGCCTTTCAAACTGCCAAAGACAAGGAAGGTTTAACTAAGTTTATTGAAACCTTAAAGCCCAGTGTAGAAGAATTATATCTAAAATCGGGTGGAGATTTTGTTTACGAAGAGCCGCAAGTTGAAACTTACGAAACAATAGGTGGCGCGCCACATTTGGATGGCGATTACACTGTTTTTGGCGAATTAGTTGAAGGTTTTGACGTATTGGATAAAATCGCCTCTGTTTCTAAAGGGCAGTCTGACAGGCCATTGCAAAATATTAGAATGAAAATGCGTATGCTTAACTAGGGTAAAGGAGTTTTAAATTGTCTAACATACTCAAAGTACTTAGTTTTAATATGCGGTTTTTAGTGGCCTTTCTTTTGTTAATTCCTTTTCTTTCTCTTGCTCAGCAAGAGACTCATATTAGTGGTAAAATTCAAGACAAAAGAAACAAAGAGGCACTCCCATTTGTGAGTGTAGGATTTAAAGGAACTCGTATTGGCACTACTACCGACTTTGAAGGTAATTTTAAATTAAAAACTACAGAAGCGGTTGATAGTATTGTGGTAAGTTATGTGGGTTATAAAAAGTACACCCGAAGTATCAAACGAGGACAATCTCAAAATCTGCTTATTGAATTAAGTGAGTCTAGCTCAGAACTTAAGGAAGTTGTTATTAAACCAGGGGTAAATCCAGCACTTCGCATAATCAATAACGCTAGAAAATTCCGCGACAAAAATGATGTGAGCAATTTATCTTCATACCAATACGATAGTTATAACAAGGTAGATATTTCACTAAACAATATAAGTGATGAAATTAAAAACAAAACCGTTTTTAAGCCACTTAAAAGTTTATTTGATACTGCAAACCAAATGAAAAATGAGGAAGGTAAATACATTCTTCCTATGTTTATTAGCGAGACTTTTTCACAGTATTTTTATAACAAAGAACCTTCCAAAAACAAAGAATTGGTATTGGCCTCAACCAGCACAGGTATTGGTATTGGCGATAAATCATTCATAACAGATTTAATGGGTGCGAGCTTGTTACAAATAAATTTCAATGGTAATTTTGTTAGACTACTTGCCAAAGATTTTATCTCTCCGCTTTCAAACGTTGCACATACCTATTATGTATATACATTGCTTGATTCTGTTGATATCGATCACAAAAAATGTTATAAACTAAAACTCAATTTAAGACGTGAACAAGACCTTGGATTTTTAGGTCATATGTGGATTGAAGATAGTACTTGGGCGCTCAAAAGAATTGATGTGGAAATATCAAAATCAGCCAATATTAATTTTATTGATAGGTTAAAAATACAACAAGAGTTTGTGCAAACGAGCGATGGTCCTTTTATCGCATATAAAAACAGGTTTGTTGCTGATATTGCTCAAATAACTGAAAAATCAGCAGGGATGATAGCTAAAATATATAATTCATATAGCAATATTAAGGTAAACGAACCTAAGCCCTCCTCCTTTTTTGATGTACAAATAGAACAGGTTGCCAACGTTGAGAATAATGATACCGCCTATTGGGCAAGCAAAAGACCAGAGGCATTTACAGGCATCGAAAAACAAATGTTTACTATGGTTGACTCCATTAGAAACTTACCTGTGATACAAACTTATATTGATGTAGTGCGAATTGTAGTTGAAGGTTACAAACGAATTGGTGGATTGGATTGGGGACCTTATGTGTTTCTTTATGGATATAATAACTATGAGGGTAATAGAATAAGGTTAGGATTTAAAACCAATCACTTTTTTAGTAAACGATGGATTCTCAAATCTTATTTGGCATATGGTTTTGGAGATGAAAGATTGAAATATGCTTTTGGTGCAGATTACATTACCAATCGAAAGAAATGGAGTGTGCTAAGTGGTCAATTCAAATACGATTATGATGTAATTGGAGTTACAAACGATTTTGGAACCGGTAATAATAACTCCAATCTATTTCAAGCTATTGCTATTTTTGGAAATGGCATGCGATTTAATAGCACCCACGAAACCAAATTGAGTTATTTTACCAACCCAAAAAGAGATTGGAGTTTTAGGTTCAACATTCAACATAATACCTTCAAACCTTTGGGTGATTTTATCTTTGCCTATATGGATGAAAAGGGAGAAGTTTTTGATAGATTCAGCAATACACAAGCAAGTGCTGAGGCAAGATGGGCGTATAAAGAAGAGATGGTACTTAGAGGTAATGGTCGTTTGAGGATGAAAAGATCTAGATTGCCTGAGTTAACGCTAACTTATACACACGGATTCAAAGGAATATTAAACAGCAATTTTGATTATAACAAATTGCAAATAGGAATTATTCAACATGCCAATACTGGTGTTTTAGGCACAAGTGATATGTGGATTACAGCAGGTAAAATTTGGGGTAGATTGCCCTATCCTTTGTTAGATGTGGCCAGAGGAAATCAAACTTTCTTGTATTCTGATTTGAATTATAGCTTACTCAACTTTTATGAATTTGTGAGTGATGAATATGTTCATTTTACCTATGTGCAGCACTTTGAAGGTTTATTTTTTAATAGAATTCCAATTGTAAAAGATTGGAAGCTTAGAAATTTCGCTTTTGTTAAATCTGCTTATGGTAGCATGAGTGATGAGGATAAACAAATTTTACCTACAACTAATTTGATGGGTAAGCCTCTAACACAAGTAAACCATTTTAAAGAAGGCATCCCTTATGTAGAAGTAGGCTATGGTATTGAAAATATTTTCAGGTTGCTTTCTATTAATATGGTTCACCGCTTGACCTATCTAGAAAAAACGCCTGAAATGGCAGAAAAACCAAGGGGTTGGGGAATAAATTTAGGCCTAAGATTTCAATTTTAATGCACCAACAATTAGCACAATTAGCCGAACAATGTCACCAAGCAGGCGTTACACATGCTGTAATCTGTCCGGGTTCACGTTCTGCCCCACTTGTGTTTGCCTTCAATCGTCATCCACATATCAAAACATTTGTTATTGTTGATGAACGTAGCGCAGGCTATATAGCCATGGGGATGGCCCAACAATTACAAAAACCCGTTGCATTAATCTGCACAAGCGGAACGGCAGCACTTAACTTTTATCCAGCCATAGCTGAAGCCTTTTATCAAAAAATTCCTTTGCTTGTTTTAACAGCGGACAGGCCAGCAGAATTGTTAAATCAGCAAGATGGACAAATGATCAACCAACAAGGTGTATATGGCTCACATGTGAGAGCACAAATGCAATTTTTAGTGGATAGTTTTCAGTTTGCTGCCGAAAGTAATCGGCATCTATCAGAGACATTAAGCAGATGCTTATACCCTGTTTGGGGTCCGGTGCATATCAATGTTCCTTTGATAGAACCATTGTATCAAATAAGTCAAGAGGATTCTGTTATAGAACAAAAACTTGAATTTGATGCAAAACCCATTTTAACAAAATCACAATATAATCTTGGGCAATTAAACCAAGAAAAAATAATGGTATTGATTGGCCAAGGCTTTCCTAATGCTGTATTAACAAAGCAAATTAAATCCATTGCCAATCGCAGTAATGTGGTGGTATTGGGTGATGTGGTATCAAACCAACATGATAATACAAACATCAAACATTTTGATTATATTATTAGTCAAAAAGATGCAGACAGCCTTAAAGCACTAGAGCCACAAGTTTTAATTAGCATGGGAGGTCCCGTTCTGTCAAAGGCTCTGAAACTTTGGTTAAAGAAACAAAAGCCGATCAAACATATCCGCTTGCAAGATGATAGCATCCAAGTAGATACCTACGGAAACGTAACAGATTATGTTAGCACCAATCAATTAGCAGGTATCATTGAAAATATTATTGAATCCCAAAGCATCCAAACAGAAAGCTACCAACAAGTATGGAATAGCTATGAAGAGAAGTCGCAAGATGCCATTCAAAAGTTTATTGTTAATTGCAATCAGCGTGGCTTAAACAGTGAATTGCAATCCGTAAATAGCATTTTAAAGGCCATTCCATCAAACTCTCAACTACAAATTGCCAATAGTTCCTCAGTTAGGTATGTGAGTTATTTAGGCCTTCCTAAAAACAGCCTTAGTGTTTTTTGCAACAGAGGTACAAGTGGCATAGATGGCTGCACTAGCACTGCCATTGGTGCTGCCTTAATGAGTAATGAAATCGTAACGCTTATTACTGGTGATTTGGCTTTCTTTTATGATAGAAATGCATTTTGGAACAAATATGTGCCCAACAATTTAAGGATAGCTTTGTTAAACAACCAAGGAGGTGGCATTTTTAACCTGATAGACGGTCCAAACTCTCAACCAGAGTTGGAAAATTTCTTCTTAACACCCCATCATCAAACGGCAAAAAATATGTCGGAAGATTTTGGTCTTGATTATTACTTTTGCAAAAATCAATCGGAACTTGAGGACTTAATGAAAATATTTTATGAGCCTAGCGATAGACCTAAAATTGTTGAAATCCGCTCTGATATTGCAGAAAATTCAAGAGTTTTTAGGGAATTTAAGAGTGCGAGGATATAGTTTGTCGGTTCACAGTTGAACGGTTCACAGTAAGACCGTTCAGTATACTAGCTCAAGAGTATGAACGAAATTAAAACTAATTAACAAGTATCGGTGAACTAAAAAACAGTGAACCAAAACACAAATAATTATGGCTTTCAATTTTGAAAAATTGCGCGTTTGGCAAGATGCCATTGAATTGACAGGAGATATTAACGAACTCATCAAAACATTCCCCTCTGAAGAAAAGTTTGTATTAGTAACACAAATGCAAAGAGCAGCCGATTCTATTGCCTTAAACATTGCTGAAGGCTCAACAGGACAGACTAAGCCAGAATTTGCAAGATTTCTTAGCTTTGGTTTAAGATCAGGTATAGAAATTATTTCGGCATTGTATATTGCGAAGCGAAGAAAACTAATTGACGAAAAACAATTTGAATTATATTATAACAAAACGGAGAAACTAATTACAACTATTCAAGCCTTAAGAAAAACATTACGATAACACGAATGGCTGTTCGGTTCACAGTAAGTCAGTTCACAGCTGTATTACCGTAAATCGAAACACTGTGAACCGTGAACCGAAAGACCGTGAACCAATAAAAACATGAAATCAAATTATAACTGGACAACTTTAAAAGAGTACAAAGAAATCTTATTCCAATATTACAATGGAATCGCGAAGATTAGTATTAACAGACCTGAGGTACACAATGCCTTTACACCCCTTACGGTGCAGGAAATGAGCGAGGCCATGGAATTAGCGCGTCAGAACCCTGAAGTAAGGGTAGTAATTCTTACAGGTGAAGGCGGAAGAGCCTTTTGCAGTGGTGGCGACCAAAGCGTGCGTGGACATGGTGGCTACATAGGTGATGATGGTGTACCTCGTTTGAATGTGCTCGACTTGCAAATGCAAATTCGTAGGATACCAAAACCTGTTATTGCAATGGTGGCAGGCTATGCTATTGGTGGTGGTCATGTTTTGCATATAATCTGCGATTTGACAATAGCTGCCGATAATGCTAAGTTTGGACAAACAGGACCCAAAGTGGGCAGTTTTGATGGTGGTTTTGGGGCTAGCTATCTTGCTCGTATTGTAGGACAAAAGAAAGCCCGTGAAATCTGGTTTTTATGCGACCAATACGATGCCCAAGAAGCATTAGACATGGGTCTTGTAAACAAAGTGGTTCCATTGGAATTGCTTGAAGATGCTACCATTGAATGGTGTAATAAAATAATAGATAAAAGCCCTGTGGCTTTGCGTATGCTTAAGTCTGCCTTTAATGCCGAATTGGATGGACAAGCGGGTATTCAAGAATTGGCTGGTAATGCTACCTTACTTTATTATCTAAGTGATGAGGCCAAAGAAGGTAAAAACTCTTTCTTAGAAAAACGCAAACCCGACTTTAGCAACTTCCCTAAGTTTCCATAAATTCGTTATCCATTAAATAGAACAAGCCCTAACTACGGCTTGTTCTATTTTTATACTTTTAATGATCAGTTATTACTTTAAACGCTGACATATTGTAAACTTATTTGTTTTTAGGAACACAAACCAAGGACGAATATATCCCGCCATTGTTGGTGTTGTGTTAAGATATTGGGTAGGTTCACCAACAAGCAAACGAATTGAATTTATTAATTGGTGAAGAACATCATCAAAGGCTGCACAACTGTACTATCCCTAAAATAAAAAAATCCCGAAACTTACGCTTCGGGATTTTTATCAGTTTAATGAAAATTATTTTATTTTAAATTCTTTTTTCACCTTATCTACCATATCTAATTTTTCCCATGTAAATAATTCTACTTTCATGGTTTTAGTTTTTCCATCAGGTGTTTTGAAGGTTTTTGAAACCACTTCATTTTTTCTACCCATATGGCCATAAGCAGCAGTTTCGCTGTAGATAGGGTTACGTAACTTCAAACGAGTTTCGATACCATAAGGAGTCATATCAAATAATTTTGATACTTTTTTAGCGATTTCTCCATCAGACATTTTAACTTTTGAAGTGCCATAAGTATTGATATAGATACCCATAGGGTCTTTAACACCAATAGCATAACTTACTTGAACCAATACTTCAGAGCAAAGACCTGCAGCTACTAAGTTTTTAGCAATGTGACGTGTTGCATAAGCAGCACTTCTATCCACTTTACTTGGATCTTTACCAGAGAAAGCTCCTCCACCATGAGCACCTTTTCCACCGTAAGTATCTACGATGATTTTACGGCCAGTTAAGCCCGTATCGCCATGCGGTCCACCAATTACAAACTTACCAGTTGGGTTGATATGGTAATTGATTTTATCGTTGAATAAATGAGCGAATTTTTTGTATTTTTTCTTAACACGAGGAATCAAAATTTCGATGATGTCTTTTTTGATTTTAGCTAACATTTTAGCTTCTGAATCAAAATCATCATGTTGGGTAGAAACCACGATTGAATCAATGCGCACAGGCTCATTGTTATCGTTGTATTCTAAAGTTACTTGACTTTTTGCATCTGGGCGAAGGTATTTGATAGCTTTGTTTTCTCTTCTCAAATCAGCTAACTCGATCAAAATTTTGTGAGCTAAGTCTAAAGCCAAAGGCATATAGTCGTCAGTTTCGTTGGTTGCATAACCAAACATCATACCTTGGTCACCAGCACCTTGGTCTTGTTTTTTCTTACGATCAACACCTTGGTTGATATCAGCTGATTGCTCGTGGATAGCAGAAAGCACACCGCAAGAATTAGCTTCAAACATATATTCACTTTTGGTGTAACCTATTTTTTTGATTACATCACGAGCAATGGTTTGAACGTCCAAATAAGCAGAAGATTTTACTTCACCTGCAAGCACTACTTGTCCAGTAGTTACAAGGGTTTCGCAAGCTACTTTCGACTCAGGGTCAAAAGCTAAGAAATTGTCAATTAAGGCATCCGAAATCTGATCGGCTACTTTGTCTGGGTGTCCTTCTGATACGGACTCTGATGTGAATAGATACGACATTTTTTATTCTTTTTTTATTAAGGTTATAAATAATTGCTTGAAAGAAATGTCCAATGCTGCTTTGTGAGGTTTTTCAAATATACTTTTTTGACCTTGCAAAGCCCGCATTGTATTTACCACCGTGGTATTTTTCTCGGTTGGTATCCCTCTAGGAATTTCTTAATGCGAGGCAAAACTATGATTATTAATTAAAAAACAAAATGACATCAATTGAGCCATGTTAACTGTTTTGTTAATATGTCTTTTTGCCACTTCTCAAAGTTTTGCTTTTGGTAATATTCCTTCATGATATTCTTATAGCTAATTTGATTTGAGAAATGGTTGGCCAATTCAGCAGCTGGTGCCGCCAAGCGACCATTAGGACTTAATATAGCTTGGAATAAATTCTTGGCTACTTCATTGTCTAAGTGGTTCAGTACCTTTAAGCTATTGAAGGCTTGAATGCGGGTTCTAAACTCATATTGAGAAGAGGCAAAAGCGGTAATTGTAAGCAAAGCCTGTTGGCGATTGAAGAAGCTGTTATCAATAAGCAAACCAGCCAATGCACTTATTTCGCAACGCTTAATCATAATATTGTTGTTCATGCCCCATGTGTGTTTGCTGGCATTTACTACTATTTCCATGGTATTTTTGTCAAAACTTTTCTGGAAAAGTTTTTCCATTGCTGTTCTAACTACATCGTAACTACTATCGCTCAAAGCTTTTATATATATTTCTTTCCACGATGCATCCATGTCATTCAAGCCTTTTAACACAGCATCTCGGGTGTTTGATTTATTCTTATAACTAATAAGGTTTTTCATCGCGGCAATACTTCTGCTATCTTTATCATTAACCAACTGCGAAACTATTTCGTTAATGATTCCATAATGCTTCTCACGTTTCAATGACTC
>JBBALJ010000059.1:0-19468 GCA_040403075.1 Bacteroidia bacterium | reverse complement strand
TAAATTCATTTTCCATTGATAGGTGCCATTCTCAAGTCTTTCAAGGTTTTTTAATAGAAATTGTCTGGTTCCAAATTCGCTCACATGTGGCAACATGGCTTCTTCTGCTTGCTTGCGGGTTTGGATTTTTGTTAAATCAATGGCATATAAAGCTTCGAACACATCATCATGACCTCTACCATATTTTTTAGCAGCAATATCAGCCACCACTAGTTTATTAACTGAGTTGGGATAATTTACGGCAAATTGCATGGCCACCTTCCCACCCATTGAGTGACCAATAATATGGGCTTTGCTTAGATGTTGATGGTGCATAAAGTCAAACAAATCCTCAACCATTTCGGTAATGCTATGAGTGGCGGTATGAGGAGATTTTCCATGATTTCGAGCATCAATAAGATACACTTCAAAGGACTTGGCAAATTCGTTGGCCAAACTTTGCCAATTATCTAATGAACCCATAAATCCATGCAGTATAATTAGTGCATCTCCCGAACCAAGCTTCTTAAAGTTTAATTGCATGGCTCAAATATAATTACTGGCACAATATTCGTTACTGCAAAAATATAAATATACCAATATGAAAAGATTAATGTTCATCATGATGCTATGTGCATCTCAAATCCTATGGGCACAAAACCCGGAAAGCAAACAAAAGTTTATTGAAGTGAGTGCATCTGCCGAAATGGAAGTGGTTCCAGATGAGGTATATGTATCTATAACCTTGCAAGAATACAAAGATGGTAGCACCAAAGTAATGATAGCAGAACTAGAAAAGGGTATGAGAGATGTATTATCTGCCATGAAAATTGATGAGAAAACATTGAGCATTGAATCGTCATATGGTTACCAATACCAAAGAAGAAAGCATAAAGACAAAGATTTTTTTATGAGTAAAACCTATCAACTAAAAATGGGTGATTTAGGAAAGTATGATGAACTAATTGCCCGTTTGGATGATAAAGGCATAAGCCAAGTGTATATCAGCAAAACATCCCATAGTAAAGCTGAGGAATTTAAGAAGACTTTGAAAATAAATGCGGCTAAAGCAGCTAAAGAAAAAGCCAAATACCTACTTGAAGCCATTAATGAACAACTGGGTGAAGCACTTGAGATACATGAAATAGATGCAGAAGTGTATTACCCTGTATATGCCAACAAAATGATGGGAATGGCCCAAGATAATGTGAGTGCATATAGCAGTAATGAGATGCCCATTGAAATGAAAAAAATAAAGATGAAACAGAGTATCTCGGCAAAGTTTGCCATTAAATAAGATTTTAGAAAAGAGGAATTATCGTAGGTAGTTCCTCTTTTTTATAGGTTTAAATTGTCAATGTTATCAAGTTCCTAACTGGGATTGATGCTTGAACGTCTAATAAAACTAATTCTCAAAATCCAAATTAGATGGTTCTTCCAATGTTCGTTTTTCACCGCTCATATTGGTTGATGGAACTGATTTATCCACGATTTCGAATCTAACATTAGTAAACCAAATCTGACCCGTTCCACTCACAAATGCGCCATAAGCGAGGTTTGATGCTTTTTCGGGAATATCCAAGACTATTTCATATTTCGCCCAATCAGTGCTTCCTTTTATCGATCTATCAACTTTACCATTTCTCATATTGTCAAAAGCAAGTGGAATATCGGTACCTCTTTGGTCAACCCTAAACCATAAGGAAGCATAATCAATCACCTCTTTTGATTTTAAATAGGCGGTCATTTTCACTCTTTTTCCTAGGAACTTATCAGGTTGCGAATTTTGCATTAGGCATCCAAAACCTCGTACTCTTTTTTTTATGGATTTAATGGTTGCGGCATTTGTTCCATTGGGACCAGCGAACTTGTCAATGCCCATTTCGTATGCTTCAGGAGCTGAGCCTGCTTTAAACCAGTACTTAGGTAAATCAAATGAAAATAATGACAGGCAAACAAGACATAACAAAGCGAGTTTGCTTAATTTTTTAGCTTTCATAAAACTATTTAAGATTATTTGGGTAAATATTATAAAACAAGTTTAGTGTTTTTTATCAAATATTCATATTGATGTATCGATATAAATATTAGAATAGTTCTAAATGCATTTTCTATGTTTACCCACCCCTAGCCTCCTTTGGCTAACGGATGGGAAATACTTCAGTGTTTATGTTGAACTTTGTTTTACAAGTTGTGATTATTTTTATATAAATTTTATTCATTTATCAATAATCATTGCTTCATAAATCAGCAATCCATCCAATCATTATACTTTCAAACTCACAATACTTACGGCATCGCCACCTAGGTCGGCATGTTCACTTTCAATTTTTTCGACATGCTTACTTTGTTTAAGGTAGTTGTGCACCAATTTTCGAAGTATACCATAGCCTCTACCATGCACAATGCGCACTTGTTTCATGCCTAGTAAAAAGGCATCGTCCATGAAAATTTCTAGTTCTTTTATGGCTTCTTCTCCACGTTTGCCTATAATATTAAGTTCAGTACTAAAATTGCTCATTTTGGCATTTAAATCAACACCTTGAGAAAATGTTTTAGTTCCTTTTTTGCTTGCATTAGGTTCGTCCACCACTTCCAATTTGTTGCTGTTTATGGTGGTTCTGATATCACCAAAAGCCACCACAGCTTTGCTTTTATTTAATTCAAGCACTTGGCCAACTACCTCTTGCCCATCTACTCTCACAAAACTACCTACCTCAAGAATGGCATTGCTCTTGACCTTGTTTTTTGTTTTTACAGCAATCTCTTTTTCTTCTTCAGCAACAAATTCTTTTAGTTCGGTAATTTGTTTACGTATTTCGGTTCTTGCTTGTTTTTGAATATCAGTATCCGCTTGTTTTTCTTTGATCTCACGAATGGTAGCTTCTATAGTGCTATTCGCTTCAGATATGATGGCCAATGCCTCCATTTTGGCTTGCTTTATCAATTGCTTACGATTGTTCTCAATCTCACTTTTAAGCTTCTCATATTCAGCAAGTATTTTGTTCGTTTTCTCTTCCTTTTCGGTAAAGCGTTGCTTAATATCTAAAGCGTGTTTCTTTTCTTTTTCAAGTTCAATCAATATTTCATCCACACGTTTTTGCTTATCACCCACGCGGCTTTTGGCATAATTCAAAATATGAGGGTTCAAGCCTGATTTGGTGGCTAATTCAAATGCATAACTACTGCCAGGTTTGCCTTGCTCAAGGATATAGAGAGGTTGCAAATTATCATGGTCAAAAAGCATACAAGCATTCTCTAAACCCTTGTTGTTTGAAGCATAATTTTTAAGATTACTATAGTGAGTGGTAACAATACCAAAAGCATGTTTTTGCTTCAGTTGGTTTAAGATGGCTTCTGCTAATGGTCCGCCAAATTGAGGGTCGGTGCCTGTTCCAAACTCATCCACCAAAAACAATGTTTGTCCATTTGCAAAATCCGTAAAATACTTCATGTGCAGCAAATGAGAGCTATAGGTACTTAAATCGTTTTCAATGCTTTGTTCATCTCCTATATCCACCATTAGTTCTTTAAACACGCCCATTTCACTATGGCCCATACAGCTTACTAAAAAGCCACATTGCAACATGTATTGCAACAAACCCACCGTTTTTAAACTTACTGATTTACCTCCGGAATTAGGGCCTGAGATGACCATGATATGTTTTTCTGGACTCAGTTCAATGTTTAAAGGGATGGTTTTAAGTCCTGCTTTGTCGTGGTTGTATTTTAAAATAGGGTGGTAGGCATGATACAATTTTACCACTGGATGTTTTGAAAGCATGGGCATATTACCATCAACCTCTAAAGCAAAAAGACCTTTGGCTCTTATGAAATCATACAATCCCATGCGATGAACATTCTTTTCAATATTCTCAACATCAGGGCGAATTTGAGAGGTAAGTTCAATCAAGATTTTTTCTCGTTCGCGTTTATATGCAATCTGAAGCTCCCTGATTAAATTGTTCATTTCAAACACCTCTGTTGGCTCTATATAAATGGTCTGACCCGTATTAGATTCATCATGTACAAAACCTTGAATTTGTTTTTTATATTCGGCTAAAACAGGTAATACCAAGCGTCCATCCCTTATGGTTATTCCTGAATCAGCTAACCAACCACTATCATTCGCCTTTTCATAAATACGATTAATAATACGCCTTACTTCCTTTTCTTTTTCGTTTAGTTTGGCTGATATGCGGGCTAATTCAGGTGATGCATTGGGTCTTAGCTTTGCTTCAAGATCAATGATTTTATCAATCTTTTTTATGCTAATATCATTGTATATCAAGCCTTCTAGCAGGCTTTCAAGATTAGGGTATATGCCCGTTCTGTCTCTGAAATATTTGGTAATGCTTAAAAAGGTTGTGAGGGTTTGTTTCAGTTGAAAGAACTCCTCTTCATTTAAGAATGCACCTTCAAGATTGGCTTTGTTTAAAAAAGGCAAAACATGATGGTAATTATCAGAGGGGAAAGGTTGATCTGCTTGCAAAATGGCTTTGAATTCATTCACCTGAAGAAGGATTTTCTCCAGCAAATCAAAGCGGTTCACGAATCGTATTTTATCAAGGTAAGATGCTCCAAGGTATGACAAGCATTTTTGTCTTACCAGTTCTTTTACCTGCGTAAACTCTAGTTTTTGTTCTATATTTTTTGGATAAGGCATTTTAATATATATGTCAGCACATGATTTTAATGATTACTATGATATACAAGATTCATGTTCTGTTTTTATGAAAGTCAATTATTCGCTTAACGACTATCTGGTTTAACAAGTTTTTTATTGTAAAGTCTTTTGAATTCAAGGCTCAAACCACCAAAATTAATTAGCAAACCATCACAAATGTTATATGCTTCTAAATAGTTTATTGCTTGTGCCTTATGTACGTCTTCAATTTTTTCAACTGCTTTTAATTCTAACATTACACTATTTTCAACAAAGAAATCAACCCTTCGGGTTCCGATTTGTTCGTTTTGATAAAAAATGGGCATTGACATTTCTCTTTGATAAACTAAACCATTTAATTTCATTTCAATGGCTAGTGCTCTTTGATAAATTACTTCCTGAAAACCATTACCTAAAGTTGAATGAACTTTCATAGCACATCCTATTATCTTATGGGTCATTTGGTTAACATCATTTTCAATCCTGTCCATCTTTTAATCTATATAATCGTGTCCAGATTATTTTTTACAAACTAAACACTCAAAAGGGATATTTCAATAATAAGTATTTATTTAGCCAAAAAGTTTGGAACTAAATAAAAATATTAAAGTTTGTCATTTTTCATCGGTGCATAGCATCCATGACACTCGTGTATTTTCGCGTGAATGTGTTAGTTTAGCCAAATACTTTGATGTAACCTTAATAGCCATTGGCAACTTTACTGGACAAAAACAAGGTGTTCGTATCATAGGGATCCCTAAGGCCAAGACAAAGTTAGAACGTTTCTTTGGAACTACTTTTAAGGTTTTTGTTTCGGCCATAAAAACAGAGGCAGATATTTTTCATATACATGATGCTGAGATGCTTCCATTTGCTCTGGTTTTGGGTTTATTAGGCAAGAGTGTGATATACGATATACACGAAAATACCAAACAAGATATCCTATTAAAACCTTGGCTAAAGCAAGATTTAAAGGCCAAAGCAGCAAGAATGTATGATGCACTTTTGAAATTTTCAAGCCGATTTGTACACTATATTCCCGTGGTGGCCAATGATCGATTCCTACTCATTTTTCATGTAAGACCGAAACAATTTACAGTTGTTCAAAATTTTGCAGATGTAGAAGAAATGCGCAAGTATAGGGTTGAAGACAGGCTGATGCTTTCTGGTAATCATATCTTCTATGTAGGTATGATAAAGGATATGTATTATGATTTTAATGTTTTGATTGAGGCGGTTTATCTATTAAAACAAAAGGGATTTATGGTATTTGTGCATGCTGTGGGCTATTTTGGAGCCAATGTTAGGCCCGATTTTGAAGATAATAGGTATTGGCGTGAGGTGAAAGATCAAATACACATTTATGGCAAACTAAGCATGGATTCAGCTTATAGAATAAGCATGCAATGCAAAATGGGTATTTGCCTGAAAAACCAACCAGAAGAAATGTTGGTATCACATGAGCGTAAATTTTTTGAATACATGGCTGTAGCTTTGCCCTCGGTTTTTTATCAATCGAAAATATATAGAGATGTAAATGATACTTACAAGATAGGGGAGGCTATTGATTTAAATTCAGCTCTAGAAATGGCTAATGCAATCCAGAAAATATTGAGCAATGAGGATGAATATCGATTGATGCAAGCCAATTGTATCAAGGCGTCAGAAGAAAAATACAATTGGAAAAGCCAAGAAGTGCTTTTGGTGAATTTATACGAAAGGTTACTTTGGAATTAAGAATGAGGAATTACGAATTGAGAATTAAAAACTATAAAAAAGCAATCATAATAAACACTTTTCGACTTTGTTCAAAGTGACAAAATGGTTTTGAACAAAACAATTAACGAAATAAGACCTTTCGACTCCGCTCAAGGTGACATAGCGGTTTTGAATAATGAATTAACGAAATAACGAGTAACGCAATAACAACTAAATAAGACCTTTCGACTCCGCTCAAGGTGGCATAGCATGTTGAATAACGAACTAAGGAATAACGAAATAAAGCAATAATAAACTCCATGTATCTCATCTCCATAGTCGGACCCACAGCCATAGGTAAAACAGCATTGGCCATTCAATTGGCTAGGCAGTTCAATACCCATATTATTTCGGCTGATAGCAGGCAGTTTTATAAGGAAATATCAATAGGTACAGCCAAACCCAGTGATGATGAGTTGCTTGAAGCTCCGCATCATTTCATAAACAACAAAAGCATTTCTGAAACCTATAGTGCAGGAGATTTTGAGAGAGAGGCATTGATGAAAATAGAAGAGTTGTTCAAAGAGCATAAATTAATTATCATGGTTGGTGGATCGGGACTTTACGTAAATGCGGTTTTGGAGGGTTTACACGAAATGCCTTCAGTTGACCAAGAAACCAGAAACGGAATCATTGAATTATATAAAGCAGAGGGAATTGAGGCCTTACAAAATAAGTTGAAGGCAATAGATGAAGACAGGCTAAATGCAATTGATATGATGAACCCACAACGATTGATGAGAGCCATCGAAATTACTTTATTGTCAAAAGAAACGTTTGGGGAACTAAAGCAACATCAAAAAAAAGTTAGGCCTTTCAAAATCATTAAAATAGGTTTGAATATGGACAGGCAAAAATTATATGATAGAATAAACGATAGGGTGGATTTGATGCTCAATGTTGGTTTATTAAAAGAATGCCAATCTGTTTATGATTATAAAAATCACTATGCCCTCCAAACGGTTGGATATACTGAGATTTTTGATTTTTTTGAAGGGAAACATGACTTAATTAAAGCTACTGAACTCATTAAGCAACATACCCGAAATTATGCCAAAAGACAATTGACCTGGTTTAGGCGAGACCCTGATGCGGCTTGGTTTGAGCCCGATAATCACAAAGAAATTTTGGCCCATATCAAAAGTTTGATGAAAGAATAGTACTTTTGCGGCTTAATTCAACTTTTTACGATGATAGATATTCTACAAATTTTTACTACTGCTGAAGCATGGATAAGTTTGCTTACCTTGACAATTTTAGAGATTGTATTAGGTGTAGATAACATCATTTTTATATCTATCGTAACAGGGAAGCTAAAAAAAGAACAACAATTATCTTCACGCAGATTGGGTTTGTTCCTAGCGTTATTCATTCGTGTTATTCTATTAGCATTTATTAGTCATATCGTTCACGATATGGTGGTTCCAGTATTTTATTTGAGTGGCCATGGATTTAGTTGGCATGATGTGATTTTGTTTGGTGGTGGGGCATTTCTATTGTATAAAAGTTCGATTGAATTGTATGAGAAAATTGAGAAAGGCGAACATGAAGCAGGTGCCAAACCGGCCAAAAGTTATTGGAATGTGGTGATGCAGGTTATTTTGATTGATATTGTTTTCTCTTTTGATTCAATTATTACTGCTGTGGCTATTGCAGAAGATTTACCTATTATGATTTTAGCTGTCATCATTTCGATGATAGTGATGATGATATTCTCTCATAAAATTGGAGATTTTATCAACCACAACCCAACCATGAAAATTTTGGCACTTGCCTTCCTATTTATGATAGGCGCTTTGTTAACGGTTGAAGCATTTGGCGTGCATGTTGAGAAATCATACATTTACTTTGCCCTTGCTTTCAGCATCATGGTAGAAATGCTGAATTTGCGCTATCGTAAAAAAGTAGTTAACCATAAATAAGAAATTCTTTTACTAAAAGACTCGCTGCTCTGTAGCGATTGATAAACCATACACACATTGCAAAAAGTTCAATTTACCGATTGGGGTTTGATAGATTATCAAGCAGCTTGGGATAAGCAAGAAGATTTATTAAAACAGAAAGTTGACTTGAAAATGAGCCAACGTGAATTGCCTCAATCAGAGCAATTGCTTGCCACTCATGACCTCATTTTCTGTGAACACCCGCATGTTTATACACTTGGCAAGAGTGGCCACATGGATAATTTGCTGCTCGATCAAGATGAATTAAATAAAGCTGAAGCCACATTTTATAAAATAAATAGGGGAGGAGACATCACCTATCATGGTCCAGGTCAATTGGTGGCTTACCCCATTTTTGATTTGGAGCAATTTTTTACAGATATTCATAAATACCTAAGATATCTTGAAGAAGCCATTATTCAAACCATTGCTCATTATGGAATAAAAGGCGAAAGATACGATGGCTATACAGGTGTTTGGTTAGATGCTGATAAACCCGAAGCGCGCAAAATTTGTGCAATGGGAGTAAGATGTAGCAGATGGGTTACCATGCATGGATTGGCATTAAACGTAAATCCTGATTTATCCTATTTTAAAAACATTGTCCCTTGTGGCATTGACGACAAGGCGGTAACAAGTATTTCAAAAGAACTAGGAAGACATGTAGATATGGAAGAAGTGAAAACACTTCTGAAGGAAAACTTAAGTAAGCAATTTGAGTTTGTGATTCAATAAAAAAAGCCGCTCATTGAGCGGCTTTCATATTTTAGCTTAAATTAATTTAATTCAGCTAATGTTGCATTGATAGCTTCAAAATTAGGCAGGTCACCAGGACTAGCTAATACTTCTGCGTATTGAATGGTACCTTCTTTGTCAATTATAAAAGCTGAGCGTTTAGCAACACCTTGCATACCAAAAGCTGGGAAAGTTTCATACAACGCGCCATAAGCAGCAGCAGTAGTTTTGTTGAAATCTGATAACAAATCAAAAGATAAGTTTTGCTCAGCTTTGAATTTACCTAAAACAAAAAGTGAATCAACTGAAATGGCAACCACATCAGCCTTGTCATTTTTGTATAAGCTAATGGCATCTCTAACTGCGCATAATTGAGCGGTGCAAACACCAGTAAACGCTAATGGGAAAAAATGTAATACTAAATTTTTTCCTTTGAAGTCTTCAAGTTTTACTTCTTGTTTTTCAGTATTTAATAATGAAAATGATGGGGCTTTTTCGCCTTTTTTTAATGTCATATGTGTAAGTGTTTAATTTATTAATGTTTGAGTTCAAAAATAGTTTTAAAAATATATTTATTTTAAAATTCTTCGGATAAGCCTCAATTTATGGGAGTACTGTTTAGTATCTCTATTAATGATTCCATGATTATCTATTTTTTCAATCTTAACTTCTCCGCTAGCATGAATGATTTCAGCATTGTTCAATAAAATGCCCACATGGGTTATTTTACCTTCAGCATTATCAAAAAAGGCTAAATCACCAGGATTTGATACACTTAGAAAGTCGACCACTTCGCCTTGTTGTGCTTGTTGCCATGCATCCCTATAAAGTTGGATACCCATACTTTTAAAAACCACTTGTGTGAAGCCTGAGCAGTCAATTCCCATAGCAGTTTTGCCACCCCATAGGTAAGGGCTTGTCAAAAATAATTTAGCTGTTGAAACCAAATCGAGCTCATCTAGATTTTGAGATTTTATTTCAAATTCATCTTCATCAATTCTGAATGCATTTGAACCTGTTGTTGATGAACTGTAAATGTTTGCTCCAAAAGGAATGAGTTGTGTTTGTTGGGTACTTTTATTGAAGGCAGATTGGAAAGGGAAAATAGCTGAAACCTTTGCCTTTTCAGTAATAAAAGATTCGTTTTGTAACTCAAAATGCTGCAAGTGATTGATCCAACCTGTGTATTTTTCACTAAGTGTTTCAATGAAAAACCAGTCATCTTTTTGGCTCAATACCTGATAGATGTCACCGAATAAAAGTTGGGTTGTCATCTCGCTTTTGCTGCTTGCTTCGGCTCTTACAGGGACAATGCTTAATTTGCAAATTCCATACATATTGGACACAAAGTTAAGACTTTTGACATTTAGAAATAATAATATTACACTTGCACCAAATATTATGAGTAAATTAGATTTAACATACTTAACCGAAATATCAGGTGGAGACAAAAATTTCATTCATGAAATGCTTGATTTGTTTGTTGTGACTACAGCTTCAGAAGCTGATCAATATGATGCCCTTTTGGCCAATGGCGATTATGAGCGAATAGGTGGACTTGCTCATAAAATGAAAGCTCCTGTTCAGATGTTGGGTGCAAATGAATTGTTTGAAACCATTAGAAACTTAGAGGTTTTTGGTAAAGAAAGAAGCAATTTGGATCAAATACCAAATTTAATTGAGAAGGTGAAAAGTGAAGTAAATTTGCTTAAAATTGAAATTGTTGAAGTTTTAAAAACATTGTAATTTATATATTATTCATTTATAAAGGCAATACTGTGATGCAGTGTTGCCTTTGTTATTATTAACCAATTATTTGATTCAACGTGGTATTTAGAGATACAAGAGCAAAAATCATTTATAAAAACAATGAGCAAATAGAAGGCATCAGAAGAAGTTCTGTGCTTGCTGCTCAGACCTTAAAGGTAGTTGCTCCATTTGTGAAGGCTGGAGTAACCACGCAATTCTTGAATGATATTTGCAAACAATACATGTATGACAACAAAGCCAAAGCTGCTACATTAGGATATCATGGCTACCCCAAAGAAACTTGTATTTCGGTGAATGATGTGATATGTCATGGCATTCCAGGAAAATATGAATTACGAGATGGTGATATTTTGAATATTGATGTAACTACTATTCTTGATGGTTATTTTGGGGATACCTCATCAATGTTTACTGTAGGAGAAGTAACAGACCATGCGAAAAAACTGATAATAGCTACCAAAGAATGCCTTAATATTGGTATTAGGCAATGTTATGAAGGCAATAAAATAGGACAAATAGGAGTTGAAATTGATAAATATGCTAAATCTCTTGGTTATTCAGTTGTATATGAGTTTTGTGGTCATGGTGTGGGTTTGAAATTTCACGAAGAGCCTGAGGTAAACCATAGCACCCCAGAAGATATGGGGCCTGAAATGAAAGCGGGTATGATATTTACCATCGAACCTATGATTAATGCAGGCAAAGCAAGAAGTAAGGTTGACAAAAAGGATAATTGGACAGCACGCACCATTGATGGAAAATTATCAGCTCAATACGAGCACACCATTTGTGTTACTAAAACAGCTCCATTCGTTTTAACAGATGTTGACAATGAATATGAAATTCCTGCAAGTGTTTATTAGTTATTATTTACATTCTTTTTTCTATTCATCCATTTTACAATTTCAAACCAAATTACACTAGTAAAACCGACAAGTATACTGCTTGTTAATTTTGCTGCATCAAGTCTTTCAAAGTTAAAAAAGTGTGCCAGTTTTGGTATATAAATTAGTATAGCAGTTAAGGTGCATGTTATAATAATGATAAGCAATACCATATTGTTTTTGTAGCCTATTGTTTTCAATATTGAAAAATGGAAAGACCTATTTACCAAAGTTAAAAATATATTGGCTGATATAAGGGTTGCAAATACCATGGTTCTTGTGGTACTTTCGTTATAATTATATCTAACAGCTGTTTGATAGATGAATAGTATTCCCAGAGTAATTACCAATCCTTGAATGATGCTAATTCCAAGTTCACGCCAACTGAAAAATGAATTTGAAAAGGGACGAGGTTTTTGTTGCATCAGATTCTTTTCAATGGGTTCGTTTTCATAAATAATTGAACAAGTGGGACCCATAATTAATTCCAAGAAAATAACATGAACCGGTGAGAATATATTGGGATATATCCAGCCTAAAGCCAGAGGAATAAAGACCGTTAAGATAATGGGAATATGAATAGAGATGATATATTGAATGGCCTTTTTTAGGTTGCTGTAAATTCTTCTTCCCATTGCAATAGCATCCACCATTTTTGATAAATCATCTTCAAGTAAAATTAGAGAGGCTGCTTGTTTTGCAATTTCAGTGCCTTTCTTTCCCATGGCAATTCCTATATGGGCAGCCTTTAATGCAGGTCCGTCATTTACACCATCTCCTGTCATAGCCACCACTTCATTGTTTGATTTTAGTGCGTTTATTATTTTAAGTTTGGCCTCAGGAAACATCCTAGTATATACATTGGTAGTTTTTACGGCTTCCTTCAATTCCACATCATTTAAAGCCATCAATTCATCCCCTGAAATACTGTTCTCCCAACCTTTAAAACCGATTTGACGTGCAATAGAATGAGTGGTAAGCGCATTGTCACCGGTTATTATTTTTACACTTATTCCTGCGTCATAAAAATCATTAAGTACTTTATTGATATGGGTTTTAGGTGGGTCATAAAAGGCGATAATTCCTTTGAATTCAAACTTAAATTCTTGCTGTGTTTTTGGAAATTCATTACCAGAATGTAAGGCTTGCGCCACTGCTAATAGTCTATACCCTTCAGCTGATAAGGTTTCAATTGCTTTTTTTGCTTTTAGGGCCTCATCATTTGTCAAATTACACAATTGAATAATGCCTTCTGCCGCCCCTTTAGTGGCAATAATTCTTTCCTTATTATTGTTCTCAAACACATGAGTCATCATGGGTGGTTTGCCCGATAATGGATATTCATGTACCATGTGATAATGTTTCCTTTCATCGTCATTTGTTAGGTTTATATAAGTATCATGTAGGGCTAATTCCATAGGGTCGAATGGAATGGGTTCGCTAGCAAACATGGCAATACGAATCAGTTCTTTTTCAGTGGTTTTGTCAATAGATTCTAAATCACAGATTTCAAATGTTTGATTCGGAACATAGATTTTTGCCAAACTCATTTTATTTTCAGTCAAAGTGCCCGTTTTATCAGTGCAAATAACAGTAGCACTGCCCAGCGTTTCAACTGTTTTCATTTGCTTAACCACTATCCCAAGTTTCATCAATCGCCAAGCACCTAGTGCCATAAAGGTTGAAAATGCAACTGGAATTTCTTCAGGAATAATACTCATGGCCAAGGTGAGTGATTTTAAAAGACTTTCTAATGCATTTCTTGTATAATAAAAATTGAGTAGCCAAACAATGGTAAATACAATGGCACCAATGATGACCATCTTTTTTACAAAGTTTGAAATTTGGACTTCAAGTGGTGTTTTCTCGTCTTTTATTTCATCTAAACTTTGCCCAATTTTCCCGAGTTCGGTAGCATTGCCAATGGCACTTATTTTGGCTACAGCCAATCCACTAGCCACTGTAGTACCTTGATAGATTAGATTATTGCCCTCTGATTTATCCTTGTTTAAAGGCAATGATTCTCCTGTGATAATTGATTCATTTACCGAGAAATCATTTGAGTGAATAATGATTCCATCAGCTGTTATGGAAGTACCCTCCTCAATCATTAAGCAGTCTCCAATCACCAATTCTTCACTTTCAATTTCTTGAATCTCTCCTGCTCTTATTACCTTACATTTTGCTTGACTGTATTTTTTGAGTTTATCTAATGCATTTTTACTTCTTCTGTCTTGGTATACAGAAAGAGCAACCTCAAATAAAATGGCACACAACATAAAAATGCCATCACCTTTATCTCCACTAATAAAATAGATAGCAGCAGCTATTAAAAGCAACAATAACATGGGGTCAGAAAGTAAGCTCTTTAAGAAATCTAAAAAGGCATTTTCTTCTTTAAGTTTTAATGAATTTGTTCCATTTTTTTTACGCGATTCTAATACTTCAGCGCTTGTTAAACCTTGTATGTTAAAATGGTTTTGAGTCATTGGTATGTCTATTTTGGTATATTGCTTTGAAAGTAATAAACATAACAAATTTCGTGTTTTTGGCACATTGTTTTTTTTGATTATTATTATGTTTCATGGTAGTGTTTGATACTTGCAAATAGATTTACTATCATTGATTGATAATAATGAATTGTAAACATGCAAAGTAGCGTATTTAAGAGGGCCTTGATTGCTATATTATTAGTTTTACTTGTAAGTTTATGTGGTATTGCACAAACTCAATTAAAGCTTATTCCAATGCCTCAAGAGGTATTAACTGCTACTGGCAGATTTTTATTTACAATTGAAACATCCATAAAGACTCAATTGTCAGATAGTTTCTTAATAAGAGAATTAATGTTAAGTACCAAAAAGCATTTTGGGATTGATTTAAAGGAAACTTTTATACCAAATTCGGGCAGTATTGAATTAGTTAAGTGTAAGACCTATAAAGAGTACGCTACCCTTATTAGTAAGTCTCATCATGTTGATTTTTTGTCTAATTCAGAGTCGTACAAAATTGAAGTTAAACCTAACTATATCAAAGCCTATGCATTATCAGACGAAGGTCTGTTTTATGCGGTGCAAACGCTGAAACAATTGATAGAAGCCAATTCAAAAGATAAAAGCATTCCCTGTTTGGATATTTACGATGCCCCTGATTTTGCAGTGAGGGCTTGGCAAGACGATATAAGCAGAGGGCCAATTCCTAAGCTTGAATATTTAAAAGAAGAGATTCGAAAAATGGCTTCATTTAAATTGAATTATTTTACCCTCTATACAGAGCATGTTTTTAAGTTAAGTAATCATCCGGGTATTGCACCAAATGAAGGAATAACTAAGGAAGAAACAAAGGAATTAATTGCTTTTGCAAGTAAGTATCATGTGAAAGTAATTGGAAATTACCAATCCTTTGGCCATATGGAGAAAACCCTTAACTTACCTTCATATAAACATTTGGTTGAAAATGGTCATATACTTTCTCCAGTTTTGAAGGAGTCGTATGAATTCTTGTTTGATGTATATGCTGAAATTGCGTCAAGCTATACGGATAAGTATTTTAATGTTAATTGTGATGAGACTTTCGGATTAGGAGAAGAAAAATCAAAAGCCCTGGTTGATAGTATAGGTTTGGCTATGGTTTATGCTGGGCACATTGCCAAAGTAGATTCGCTTTTGAAACCTTACAACAAACAAATTCTCATGTGGGGCGATATTGCCACCAATCATCCTGATATTATACCAAAGCTGCCAAAAGACATTACGGTTATGGCTTGGGCCTATCATGGTGCTGATTGTTTTGATCATATTATAGCGCCTATTTCCAATGCAGGCTTGAATTTTTGGGTAGCACCTGGTGTTAATTGTTGGGGAAATATCTACCCCAATTTAGCTGAGGCAGAAGTCAATATTTTTAATTTTATTAGAGATGCTTATAAGTATAAAGCCAGTGGTGTTTTAAATACAAGTTGGGACGATGATGGACTTAATTTTTTCGAGAACAATTACCACGCTTTTGCATGGGGAGCAGCACTCAGTTGGAATGCCCCAAAGATTCAATTGGCTGATGCTTCTTCACGACAAGAAAGAATTGATAAGTATGAGGAATTCAATAGGGCCTTTAGCACAATTTACTTTGGTTTAGAAAATACTCAGCTTACAGATTTGATGCATCGTTTTTCTATTCTTCATAGTGCTGGTATACGTGAAGCATTAAAGAATAATACCTTTTTTCAGCCTGTATTTCCCATTCATTTTGATAATGTACAAGAAGGTAAAATTGAGTTAAATAAATTGCTTTTACTCAAAATGGATTCTTTGAAAAAAGAATTAAATAACATTAAGACACTAGTAAAGTATAATGCCTTAAGCCTCGACTATCTTGATTTTGCAATGAAGCAAGCTGCTTTTTTATTGAAGAAAAATGTATTACAAATTGAATTGTATAAATTTTTAAAAGTGGAAACTAGCATTAACGAAAGCAATCTTAAATACAGCATCAGTCAACTGAAAAATGAAGTGAATGAATTGAAATTAGAATATGTACGTTTATGGAAAATTGAAAGCAGAAATTGGTGGTTAGAAAGGAACGAAAAGAAATTTGATGATTTAGCCAAAAGCCTTGATGATATTCATAACTACTGCATTATTAAAGCTTCAGATGGGTTGACTAAAAAAGGGAGAGAAATACAAATCAAAACTATATTTGATGATAAGCCAATAAAGTATGAATTAGGAAATAATACTTTAACAAATCATTCTAAAACATATACAGGACCTTTATATTTCAAGAAGGATATTAAAATTTCTGCTGGGATTGAAATCAATGACACTATTGGCCAAATAGCCAGCGATAGTTTTATATATCATAAAGCCATAGGTAAGTTATTTGCATTACATTCAAAGTATAGTCATTATCACCCAAGTTATGATGGAGGTGGCGAATTTGGATTACTTGATGGCAGGCTAGGAGAGGAGCATCATTTGAGAAGTGGCATATGGCAAGGTTATTCAGGGCAAAATATTGAACTTGAAATCGACATGAACAAGAGAGAAAAAATTGATAGTTTTTCGATGGGCTTTTATCAAAACACAATGTCTTGGGTGGTATTTCCTAAAAGAGTTGAGATTTATGCTAAAGATAATTTGAAAGATGAATACACTTTGGTAAGATCGATTGACAGTCAAATAAACCCAGAAGCAAAGGGCGATGTTAAGCAAAACTATCAAACAGTTTTTAAAGATTTTAAAGCACGTTACATGAAGGTAATTGCTATCTCATCGGGTAAATTACCCACTTGGCACCCTGCCGGTTCATCCCATGATGCCATGCTTTTCGCTGATGAAATTATTATTAAGTAAACCCAAGGATATGAAAAGATATTTCTCTGTTTGTAGCTTACTATTTTTGCTTTTGATGTTTGCTAATATGAGTTCATTATTTGCTCAAAATGACAAACCTTTTGAAAATAGCCACTATGCTAAAATCGATGGAGTGCTAATTCATTACCGCGATTGGAATTCAAGTGAAAATAGCAAAGGCCATATCCTATTTATGAATGGGTTTTCGGGCTCTACTTTCTCATGGCGAAACAATGTTGATACATTGGTGCAATTGGGTTATCATATTGTTGCGTTGGATGTGCCTCCCTTTGGCTTTAGTTCAAAAGCCAAAGGAATAAACCATTCTATAACAGCCAATGCATCTTTGTTTTGGAAATTGGCAGATAGCCTTAGTAATGAGAAATGGATTGTAATAGGTCATTCAATGGGGGCATCTATTGCAGGAGCTATGTCCGCATTAAGAGGTAAAAGAACTGAAAAATTGATAATGGTGGATGGATACTTTGCTGGTACAAAAAAAAGCAAGAAGTCTATTTTTAAAGGAATGTTCATTTCTTCTGCACCTATGAAAGGTATGGCAAATTTAATTGCCTCAAAGTATTATTATAATTACCCAAAGTTTAAAGAGCTTCTATCATCAGCCTATTCACAAGAGGCAGATTCAGCGGCTGTTGAAGGCTATTTGAGACCTTTTAAAACAAAAGGGACCACATCTGCAATTTTAGATCTGGCAAAAGCTTATGAAGTAACTACCCTTTCTTTTGCGGATGTAAAAATACAAAGTATGCTCTTTTGGGGCTCAAACGACAAGTGGATACCCATTGCCTATGCAGAAAAGTTTATGGCAAAATATCCTCATGTAAAATACGCAATTATTAAGGGTGCTGGTCATTGCTCGATGGAAACTCATTCGCAAGAATTTAATAGATTGTTTACTGAATTCATAGCTCGATAGTTTTTAAAATATTAATCTAGGTCACATTCTGTCTCAGTGCTTTGATAATTTTGTATGCATAAATGTCTAATACTATTTTGTATTATGCTCAAAATAAATTTAATTTATAAATTATAAAAAAGCATGCGCCCTATTCTTTCAAAGTCTACCTACCTATATGGACTACAATGTATAAAAAGACTCTATCTATATAAAAAGCATTATCACTTAGCCAACCCCGTTGATGAAACGACCCAAGCCATTTTTCAAACAGGAACTGATGTTGGAGAATTGGCCCAATCTTTATTTCCCCATGGCGTAAACGCTCAAGGAGATGAACCATACCATAGTGAGAAAACTGCAAAACAAACCGCTGCCTTACTTGCCAATCATGATGTAATTTATGAAGCTGCTTTTATATACAATGATGTGATTTGTGCAGTTGATATTTTGGTGAGAAGAAACAATACATACTATGCCTTTGAGGTAAAAAGCACTACCAAGGTTAAACCTCAACATATTGAAGATGCAGCCTTGCAATATTATGTGTTGAGCAATGCAGGAATTGATTTGGCTGACTTTAGCATTGTTGTTTTGAATAACGAATATGTTAGACAAGGAAACCTAAATCTTGATGCCTTGTTTAATCCGATTTCAGTATTGAAATTTTTGGACGATAAACAGGCATTTATAGCAGAAAATATTTCTCGTCTTAAAAAAGTAGTATGGCTAAAGTCCATTCCTGATGTTGAAATGGGAAGCCATTGTAACAGTCCTTATGAATGTAGTTTTACCCAATATTGCTTAAGTCAATCGCCTCAAGCGCTTGTTGAAGAAATTGAACTAGATAATGCAATCAATGTAAATAAAGAGGCATGGTTTGAATTTTCAGATGAACTTCAATACCCCTTACACTTTTTTGATTTTGAGTCTATCAGTTATGCTGTACCACAATTTGATAATTCAAGACCCTATCAACAAATTGCATTTCAATACAGTCTAAATATTCAAAAGAAACCTAAATCCAATCTCATACACAAAGCATTTTTAGGAGATGGAGTGAAAGACCCAAGACTAGCTTTGATTAAGCAGATGATAAAAGATTTAGGGAAAAAGGGGAGTATCGTAGTTTGGAATATAAGCTTCGAAAAAACAGTTATCAGTAAATTGGCTATAGATTTTCCTGAATATGCGGATGAGCTATTGGCATTGAATGAAAGAATGATTGATTTGATGAACCCTTTTCGACCTAATAGAAAAATTGTTTTGAGTGAAGCTTTTCAAGGAAGTTTTTCATTAAAAGCGGTCTTACCCATTGTGGCACCTGAATTAAGTTATGCCAATTTAAACATACAAGAAGGTGGAACAGCTAGTTTCAAATATGGCCAATTGAAAGAAATGAATGAATCGGAACAAACACAAGTGAGACAAGACCTTTTAGACTATTGCCATTTGGATACATTGGC
>JBBALJ010000058.1:0-19532 GCA_040403075.1 Bacteroidia bacterium | reverse complement strand
TTTCAAATAAATTTAAAGCAATATACCTAATTAAAAATTTAAAAAAATAATGATTCAATAATTTTCCAATCTTCAATGTTTTAGCAAAGCGCTCTAAGGATTTAAAATGAACGTAGTTTCTTATACACGTGTTTAAGAAGTAATGTTATTATTTACCCTTGTGGTTTTCTTCATTTATTCGGATTTTTACACGGCTTTTGTGAATATCGGGATTCGCACTTAGATCTTATACCTGGCCAATTCAGCATTCCATTTAAAGAAAAAAAAATTGAATAAATACCAAGACTTGGTATATTTGAATCTAAAATCATACATATTATGGCAAAGAACACATCCATTTTACTAGGGGATTATTTTGATAGCTTTATTAATGAACAAGTAAAATCTGGTAAGTTCTCCTCGGCAAGTGAGGTTGTTCGCGCAGCATTAAGAATGTTTGAATATGAAGAAAGCAAAAAGGCGGAACTGATTAATGAGTTAAAAAAGGGTGAAAAATCTGGATTCGTTGAAAATTTCAATCGTGAGTCTTTTCTTAAAAATTTACATAACAAACATGTTGCTGAAAAATGAAATACATAATCAGCAAATGAATATTTAATCTCGCTTAATTGACTAATAAAACCCCAACTATCCTGAGAGTTAGCAAAGCGCTCTAAGGATTTAAAATGAAATGTTTGTCTCTGTTACGGGTTTAAAAAGTTAAGTTAGCACCATAATCAATCTTGCAGGCGGGACGCCTGCAAGGGCAAGGAAAGGGCAAAGTTTATACACTGAATTCCTATCAACTATCAACCGACAACAATCAACTAAAAAGTAAAAGTCATTCCACCCAACACATTAAAGCCATACACATTGTAGTTTAACCAGCGTTGGTATTGGTTGTTAGCAAAATTGTTTATGTTTAAGAATGCAGATACATGCTTGTTATATCTGTAATCAATGGCAAAATTGGCATCTACCATGGCATTTAGTTTTACTTCTTTTTTATCAGTGATGTTATATGCTGTTCTTTCGTTCATATAGAATAAATCCAATCTGAATAGGAACTTGTCAGCTATGTTAAAACTGTTGTTCCACTTGGCTTCAAAGCTTGGTTTAGAATAAGGTTGACCTAATTTTTCCATGCTATAACCATAATTGGTAAGTGTTAAACCCGTTCTGAATTTCTCACCAAAATGGTGGTTCAATTCTAACTGCATGGTGGTAAGGGTTACTTTGCCATTATCATACAAAGGCAATTGAGAATACCTGCCCGCTTCATACCCAAAGAACAACATATTTTTGTAATTGGCTACCGAACCATAGATGCTAAAGAAAGTGCGCTTGCCTAAACTGCCTTTTAATCCCAAATAGAATTCAATTTGTTTGTTGGTATTATAAATGCCATGCAAAGCAGAATCGCTTCTACCCAAGGTAAAGGGATTTTCGCTACTAATGCTTCGGAAAGTGTTTTTCTTGTAGTCTCCTGTTAATCCAGCATAGGTAGTTAGTTTTTCTTTGATGATATGATAGCCCGCTTCAGCCACTGGGTAAAAGAAAACACCCGATTGATCAGATCGATTGCTATCACTCATATAGGTTAAATTAAAACCACCTTTCAGATAAAAGTCCACCTCATTAAGTGTTGCTCTCGGGTTAAAATCGAAATAGGTTCTATTGTACGAAAAGTGTTTATAACCTGTATTGTTGATATTAATAGCTGTTTTCAAATCAAACAAAACACCAACATACCTTTTGCTAAAAATACCTGCTGCTAAAAAGTCATTGTCCGTTACGTCTTTGTTGTTGCTGTAGTTATAGTAGCTGGCATTTACCTTCAACGACAAGTCATTGCTATCTTTCACCTTGTTTTCGTAAGCCAATTTCACATCAATGGTGTTATAAACCAATTTAGAAGTATCTTCCTTTGGCTTTACAGCATCATTGGGATAGCCATACAAATAAGCCACATTACGATAATAGTAGGCATCTGCAGAGATGCTACCTGCATCAAAGAAACGCTTACCAAAGGCATACAAAGTATTGTTGCTAAAATTATTAAACTCCTTATCACCTGATGAAGAAAGGTGTTTAGCAAACACGCCACCTTGCCAGTTTTTATTTCGTAGTGAAGTCAAATAAATCTCAAACATGGGTGTGACATAGTTCCCAAAACCTATGCGGGTATAGTTGTTTTTTAACTTAGGCAATAAGGCTGTTCCCAAACTGATGGGTTTAATGGCATACATGGTGGGCAAGGTTTGGTATTGCTGCTCAGGTTGTTTGTATTTAAACTCAGGCATGGTGCTCTCAGGTGTTTCAGGATTGGGATTCACCGGTATTTTGATAGCGTCCGATAAGGTAGGCTTAAAGGTTTTGATTACCTCTATCTCATTGGCCTTTATCAAAGAATCTTTTTGCTGCGCAGATACATTTAGAACTAAAAGTATCAAGCAAATTATAAATAGTATTTTTTTCATTTTAGTTCAGGTTTTATGATTCACAGTTATTGGGTTCACAGTTCACAGATAAATTCTATCAACTGTCAACAGACAACTATCAACTAATTTTCTTTATCTATTCTGTCTTCTATTTTTTTCTTTTGTTCTGATTTGTTTTTGCTTTCAAGTTCTATCACTTTGTTCAACTTCTCTTGGGCAATTTGTTTGATGTCTCCATCTCCTTCATAACCTTCCAACACACTTTGTAAGGTGGCCTTAGCTTGGAAAAGGTCATTCATTTTTACATAAATATCCGACCAAAGGATAAAGCCTTTTGCTACCCAATAGTCATATTCAGTAAACTGATTGTTAAGCTCTGTAATGGTTTTGGTGGCACCTTTAAACTCTTTACGTAAAAACTGTATGTAAGCAATATTGTATTTTGACTCTGCCGCCAATACATTTTTACTTTCTTTCAATACAAATTGAAAATCAGGCATGGCTGAATCAGGCTTATTGCGACTGATATAGAACTTACCTGTATTGTAACGCGCTTCAACCAAACCATCCTTTTGTGCTATACCCGAATTGATGTATTTGAATGATGCAGCCGCAGCAGTATCTGTTTTTTGCATCAAACCTGCGCAACGCATTTGTCCGAGTAATGAAACATGCAAATTGTCTTTATTACCTGCTATCCTTTCAAGGGCTGCATAGTATTCATAAGCCTTCTCATAGTTCTTTTTACCAAAATACAAAATGGCTGCTTGCCTTGTGCTGCGCTCAGTATAGTCGCTACGGGTATTGCTAACCACATATTCATAGCAAGCCAATGCATCATCATTGTTTTTCAATTTATAATCACACTCAGCTTTAAAATAATTGGCTTTCAACATAAAATAACCACCTGGAAAACGGCTGATATAATTGGCAAATCCCTTGCTGGCTTTAGCACAATCATTGTTCTTGTAATTATTAAAAGCGGCTTCATAGGTTATTGAATCTTGTGTACTAGGTGCAATGGTGATGTTTGGCAAATTGCGATACATATCTTCAAGCTTTTCGCTTTCGCCTTTGTTTACCAATATGTTTCTCACCAATACCAATGCCTCACGACTTTCATCTGTTTGTGGGTAGGTTTTGATTAAGGTTTTGATAGTAGATAAAGCATCATCATCTTTGTCTTGGTTAAACAAGGCCAGGCCTTTATTTAACATGGCTTTACGGATGTAAATACTTCTTGGGTAATTGGTGATGATGTTATCAAACTCAGAAACTGCTGTAGCATATTCTTCGTTTTGCAAATGCACTTTGGCAATGTCAAACAAGGCATCATCAATAAAAACTGATTTTGGAAATTGATTGATAAGGGAACGTAAACTTGTAATCTTATCATTATTTCTATTCACTACACCTTGCACCAATGACTTTTGGTACATGGCATAATCAGCACCATTCAGTTTTTTGTCGATTACCAGGTTATAGTATTCAATGGCTTTATCGTAACTTCTTTGCACAAAATAACAATCAGCTGTTCTGATAACAGCATCCGTATACACCTCAGGGTTGCTAACTGCAGCATCTAACAATACATATTTTTTAAATTGCTCAATGGCATTGTTGTATTCTTCTGCCTTCAACTGAGCATATCCTAGGTTATATACACTCAAAAAATAGAACCTGGTCTTTTTTAACTCTTCAAATGTTAAGGCTTTTTTATAATCAGCAATGGCATTTTGGTAAGCATTGTTTTTATATTCAATCTCACCTAACCAAAAATAACTTAGGCTAAGAATCCTTTTATCATAAGTAGTTTCAGCGGCTTTGTTAAAATAAATGGCTGCATTATCATAATCATTATTCAAATAAAATTGCTCTGCTTGGTAATAGTAAACCCTTTGCAATCCCAATAAATCCTTGTCACTTGGCGTTTTTATGCTTTCTAAAAAGTTGATGGCCTCTTTATAATTTTTTGAAGATAAGAGCAATTGACTCAAATTACTTTTGGCTTCATCAATCAAATCCGACTCAGGAAATTTCTCTATAAACTTTTTGTAGTTGTAAATGGCTGCTGAGTTAAGCAATAATTCATTGGCCAATTTAGCCGAATTGAAAATGGACCATTCTGAAATTACTTTGTTATAATCAATCTCAGCGGCTTTATTAAATGCTGTGCGGGCATTTGGTTTCTTGTTTACTTCAATATAACATTTACCCAAATTGTATAGAGCGTATTGGGTTAAGGTGTCTGTATTTTCAGCTATTTTCAAGAATTGATCTATCGCTTTATCGTATTGGTTATTTTTAAAATAACTATAAGCCAATCTGTAAATATCATTATTGCTAGGTGCTACAGGTGCTTCGTTGGTAAACTTCTCAAGGTATGGCAATGCCTTTTGATAATTTCCTAAATTGTAGTGTGATTGACCTAACATGCCCGAAATATCGGTGGCAACTTCATTGTTAGTGATGGTATCGCAATAGGCAATCACATCATTGTATTGCTTGCGACTGAAATAGATTTGGGCTACATAAATATTAGATAAAGGACCAAAAGTCTTGTGGTGTTTTACCCTAGCAAAATGCTCTAAGGCTTCATCGTAATCAGCGTTTTTGTAGCACACATAACCATAGTAATAATTGGTAGCATCATAATACTTAGTCTTTTCGTCTTTGATAGGTTTCAAGGCCGCTTTCGACTTTTCAAAACTATCCACTTTAAACAAGCAATACCCTTTATCGAAATAATATTCTCTCACATCGTTTTCAGCCAAATACTCAGCATCCACTTGGTCGAAGTAATACACGGCTTCTTTATTGTTTTTGTTGCGGTAATATAACCTACCTAATTGGTACATGGCCAATTTTGAAACAGTCCAATCAGGATAATTTCGAATAACACCTTTAAGCATAGAAACTGCATTGGCATTGAATAATTCCATAGCACAAGTGGCAGCATAGTATTCAGCTCGGGCTTTATAAGTGCGGTCTGTGGTGAATCCAGCAAACCAAGTAAAATGCTTTTGGGCTACTGCAAATTTTTCTTTGTCGAACAGTTCAAGGCCGCGGTTATAGTAACGAATATTATCGTCATAAATCATGGTGCGCTGTGCTTTTGCTGCCGTATTTAACAACAAGAAAAACAGGGCTATTTTTATAGCTAATCGCTTTGTAATCATTATAAAAAATGTGTTTTAAGAGATATACGAAGCTATGAGATACGATATTCTTCTTGGGAAGATTTAAACCACAAGTAAGGGAATAACTTAGTAAAGTGAACGGATTAATGGACAGCAAAAATGTTAGAGGCAATCGGATGTTTCAATAGATTTTTTTAACACATAGGCACATAGAGGGGTGATAGATTACATAGGTATAGATGCCGTTGCTGGTGTGGACGACTGCAAAGGTGAAAAATGTTAGAGATAATCAGATGTTACAATAAATTTTTTAAACACATAGGCACATAGAGGGGTGATAGATTAAATTGTTTTTCACATTACCGTTGCTGGCGTCCCGCCTGCAACAACAATTTATATTCAACTATTAACTAACATAAAAACCTAATCAAGATTTGCAGATGAGTATGCCTGCATAGTCGAAAAGTTTTTTCTGTACCTTTTGAAACTCCAAAAGGTACAACCAAAAGAGTTTCGATTTTCAAGGTGCCTTCCAACACATTAGCCTTCCTCAAAAAGATTTTCCCTTGCCGCTGCTTATGTTTTGCCTCTTGACAAATTCCACTGCACATGGCAAAACCTAAAAGGCTGCTCAAACCCTAGCTTGAAATCTTTTTGCACGCACTGCGAAAATCGACTCCGCGATCGGAAGACTATTGCAAGTAACCCACGTAAAATCTGATAAAAAATGTTTTGATTTTTACTGCCTTTGTAGGCGTCCTTGCCTGCAACAATAGTTTATATTAAGATATACAGGCGTGGACGCATGCAACGGTGAATCCTGCCCATCATTTATTCCTACAAATCCTGTCCTGACTGCTTATGATATTAAAACCAACCCTTAGATTTAGATCTTGTTTTGCCACCTAAGCCCAATGCTCCTAATAAACTGCGTGTAATGACTTGTGCGGCTGTGCGGCCAATCTGCTTGGTAACGGGGCTTGCAAGTATTTGCTCTAAGGTTGATTTTTCAGCTTTGGCTGTACGTTTATTTTCTGGGGCTTCAGTTTCAATGCTCTCATTTCTTTTTGAAGCTTCAAGCATTTTGGCATTCAAGATTTCATAAGCGCTTTCGCTATCCATTTCTTGGTTGTACTTAGCAACTAGCTGTGATGATTTTACCAATGTATTAATTTCATCATCACTCAAAATATCCATGCGGCTTGAAGGGGCACAAAGCATGGTAGCAACCAAGGGCGTAGGGATTCCTTTTTCATTTAACAAAGTAATGAAGGCCTGTCCCACACCTAGCTGGGTAAGCATTTCATCCACCTCATAAAAACTGGTTTCAGGATAATTTCCGGCCGCTTGCTTAATGGCTTTTCTATCATTTGCAGTAAATGCTCTCAATGCATGCTGTACCTTTAAACCCAATTGACTTAATACCTGTGCAGGGATATCAGAAGGATTTTGGGTACAGAAAAATATGCCCACTCCTTTTGATCGTATTAACTTAATGATGGTCTCAATCTGACTAAGTAATGCACTGCTTGCTTCTTTAAAAATCAAGTGTGCTTCATCAATAAAGATGACCAATTTAGGCGCATCCATATCTCCTTCTTCGGGCAAAGTGGCGTATAGCTCTGCTAACAAACTCAACATAAAAGTGGAGAATAGCTTTGGTTTATCCTGCACATCCGTTAGGCGTAAAACAGATATCATTCCCCTACCCTCTTCGTTGATGCGCATTAAATCATCTACCTCAAAACTCTTTTCACCAAAGAAAATATCAGCATCTTGTTGCTGCAATTCAATGACCTTTCGTAAGATGGTTCCTGTTGAACTGGTAGATATTTTACCATAATCTTTTTCAATCTCAGCCTTGCCTTCAGCACTTATATATTGCAATACCCTGATGAAGTCTTTTAAGTCGAGAAGCGGTAATTGACGGTCGTCACAAAACTTAAATATCAAGGAAACGAAACTACCTTGTGTTTCATTTAAGTCTAAAATTTTAGATAATAATATGGGGCCAAACTCAGAAACTGTAGCTCTTAGTCTAACACCTTTTTGTTTACTCAAACTAAGCAACTCAACCGGAAAAGCTTGAGGTTTGTATTCTATACCAATCTGTGCATATTGCTCAAAAATCCTATCATTAAGTTTGCCTGCAGCAGCAATACCACTCAAGTCGCCTTTAATGTCCATTAACAAAACGGGCACACTGGCATTGCTCAAACCTTCGGAGATTAATTGCAAAGTTTTTGTTTTACCTGTACCTGTGGCACCTGCTATCAAACCATGACGGTTCATGGTCTTCAATGGCAGTCTCACCTTAGCATCAGCCATGGTTTCACCATCCAACATGGCAGCACCCAATACAAAACTATCACCCTTAAAAGTATAGCCTGCGTTAATTTGTTCAACAAACGAAGTTTTGTCACCCATAAACAAAAATAAAATTAAGCTTGACCTGTAGTTCCACCAAAATTTAATGGCATGGCTGGCATATTATCCAACACAGTTATTTCGCCATTCATCTCTTCGTACTTATTGATATTATCTGAAAGGGCAAGCAACAAACGCTTAGCATGCTCTGGAGTTAAAACAATTCTAGATTTTACTTTAGCCTTAGGCACTCCTGGCATTAGCCTGATAAAGTCAATTACAAATTCGCTGTTTGAATGCGTAATGATAGCCAAGTTTGAATATGTTCCTTCTGCGATTTCTTCGCTAAGTTCTATGTTGATTTGATTTGGATTTTGATTTTCCATGATATAATGATTTCTTAAAATTTAAATATTTTGAAGGAAGATTGAATGATTAGTATTTCTCTCTCCAAGCCAACATACCACCCAATAGGTTGCGCACATTGGTAAAGCCTGAATCTAACAAAAACATTTTAGCATTGCCACTTCTAGCACCGCTTCTGCAATGCAATATTATTTCTTCGTTTTTAAGAGCAGCTAATTCTTCCAATTTGCTCGGCAAACTAGCCAAAGGAATTAAGGTAGCACCGATATTATACTCTTCATACTCGTGTAATTCACGTACATCAAATAAGTTCAATTTTTCACCTGCATCCATGCGTTGCTTCAATTCTTCAATGGTAATGTCTTCCATAGTCTTTATTTTTTTATGATTATTTTTTCTGTTTTATAAATTGATTTTTCTGTATTGCTAATTTTAAGAATATACAAACCATTATTGATTGCCTCAACATCTATAGAATTGCTTGATGTTTGTCTTATTATTTCTTTACCTGTCAAATCAAACAAACTTAATTCAAACACATCGCCTAAAGTATTTTCAACTTGGATGATGTTTGAAGCTGGATTAGGATATACTGTAATATTTTTTTCAGTCTTTGCCACTTCATTTACTTTAGCTGCAGGCTCGAGCCATTTACCCACAATAGGTCTCATCATCATGGCACCTTTGATAGTGCTTTTGTTCCAAACCCCATCATAGAAACTATACATATTGGGATTAACTGCGGCTTGCCCATCAATGGTATAGTTTTTATCCAAACCAATGTTTAGCAAAAATGGTGAAATTTGTGTCCAACCTATATAGAACCTATTAGGAACAGCCACAGCTGAGTCAAATTTAAAATAGGCAAATCCATTTTTCTTATTGGTATGAATAGGCTTGGCATTTGCAATTTTGTATAATTCAACATTTGGAGAAGCCGGATTAAAGCCGTCAATACCACTTAGGTTTTGCCAAACATATAAATTGAATGTTTGGGCACTCACATTGGTTTCAGCTTGGTTAAAAAACACATACATTCCATAAAGTGAGTCTGGCTTTTCTAAATCGTAAGCCAATGCACCGCCAGCATTGTTCTTACCTCTGATGGCATAGCCGCTTTCAGCCGTTCCATCATCATAAGCAAAATAATTACTAAAAATGGTTTGAACAGAACAAGTGTCATTTGCAGGAACTTGGTCGTTGGCAAGGGTACTATTACTGATTTTATAAGTGCTCGTAAAAACAAGTGAATCGCTATTTAAACTTGTATTGAAATTGATAATCGGACTCACTTTGTTCAATAATTTGATAGTGGTATCGCTCTTGCCAAACAAGGTTGGTTGAACAGAAGCATTTAGAAAATTTTGATTGCCTTCTGGACCAAATATCCTTCGCTTGTAATCGACAGGGTAAGGAATAATATTGTTGTTATAAATATTAAAACTTTGTGTATCGGCTAAATACGCATTAGGATTTAAACGATAATGCGCATAAGGCATTGAATGATATTTGGTCAACAAACTAGTTGGGGTATTGGTTAAGGCCACATCATTCAAATTCGAATCAGCAAAACTTCTACCCGAGCCCAAACGCACATAATCAACATGCCATTGACCTAAATTACCTGTTAAACTTCCACGGTTAACAAACCTAATTTGAAAATCGTTATGAAAATAAAATGAATCTTTTATAGGCAATACCACCTGCTTAAACTCATTGGCTATGGCCTCTTCAGCCGAGATAAGCAATACAGGTTCAAATGCGTCCACATCGTTGGCATCACTTCTAAAATACACCATCAATGAATCATCAGGAAACACTGCATCAGGATTGCCTTGTAATTGGTATTGGTATTGAAAACTCAAATACAATGAATCTTTGGGGAAGTATTTAGCAATGTTCATGGATGCTGTGGTTAATTTATCAGCAGCACCTTTGATAGGCAATGTTGAATAAGCATTTCCAAACTCATCCAAACCATCAAAAGTAGCCACATTGATGCTGGGTTGATTGGTAGGAAAATCATTATTAACAAATACGTTTTTATCCACCCAAATATCTTGTCTTGGATAATCCTTACTTGAACTAAAATCATCAAAGAAAGGAAGGAAAATACTACGTTGCAATTTGAATCCACTAAGCACCCATTTCAAGGTATCAGTATTACTGTAATTGCTTTTGTTAATCAACCTAAACTGAAAAAAGCGATGCCTGTTATTGCCCACATTGATGCTACGGGTAAACAAACTAAAGGCATTAGAAGGACTTGCTACCACTGCCCAAGCCCTTACCCAATTATTAAAACGATTTCGAAATTCCAATATCAAAGAATCGCTGCTTTTGGCATTGGGCATTGCTCTGTATGAAAACGAAAGTGAAATTGAATCAGTTCCATTTGCTGAATTAGCCAAATCAAATGGCACTGATATAAGGGTATCAGCCCCACCATAGCTGCCATTGTTGTTAAAATAGGTTTGTCCCTTTGCATTTTGGGCATCAAATATGATAGCATTGCCATACACATAATTTACATCCTCACTGAACTTAACCCTATTTTGGTGATAAGCCCAGTTGTATCCTAGTGGTGTGGAGTCTTGTGTGTTGTAGTTCTTAAACGAATCATGAAATCCTAATTGCCCCTTGGCTGTAAATGCAATTTTACCCAACAAATAGTTTTGAGTGTTGCTACTATTTAGTTTGCTATAATTTACAAAACGAAACTGAAAGTCTTTGAATTTATAACCCACTAAGTTCACATCTATAAGCACCTCTCTATATGAAACAGCAAGTGTTGGTGCTTGCCAAATACTCTTCCAAGTTTGATCAGGATTTTTTATTTGCAATACCAATGAATCACCCGTTTGCCAAGTGCTACCTGTGCTGTAAACAAATGAAATGAATGTATAAAAAGTAATATTGCTTGTATTGATATAATTTGAAGTAAGGATATCAGCAACTCCATCTGTATTCTGATAAGTGATTCCATTTGCCTCTTGCGCATCAAAAATAGCATAACGGTTAATGATACTCACATGATTGTCAAGCCATGTGGTTGTGTCAGGATAAATGCTGCTACTGGTGTCAAAATTATCAATTAATGGGAAACGGGTATTGCTGTAGATTTTATTCAGACTATTTTTGTTCGCGTTAGTGATGTCGACATTTGGTTTCAATCCATTATCGTATTGCTTCAACTGCCAATTTTGATAAAGGGGTGTTTCATACTCTTGGGCATAAACAAAGCCTAAGGAAAAAAGAGCCAATAAGGTAAATATGTATCTAAGTAAGCTTCGTTTTTCTTTCATTCTAAATTTATTCTGCTGATAAAAACAGGTCTACACTTTCACCCGAACGGATGGTACCATCTGTAACAAATTCTGGATTTTGTCTTTTCACTTTGGTGTTCACGGTATCTTTAATTTCGCCCTCATAAACCACTGCTCCTAAGCTTAATTGTGACGATTGCAAAACGCTTTTGGCATCAGCTAAACTCAATCCTGCTAAATTAGGCATAGGCACCATGGTGCTTCCTGTGCCATCTGCCACTATCAAATCAATAACAGCACCTTTGGGTATTTTGGTATTGGGTTGAATGCTTTTGCTTTTATATAACATGTCCAACACCGCACCTGTAGCTATATCTGGTCTGTATATCACTGATCCAAGTTTCAATCCCACACTCTCAAGCACAGATTCTGCATAACGTTGAGAGCTATTAATCAAATTAGGCATCTCAATGGCCAAGGCTGAGTTTGAGTTAAGGGTAATATAAATAATTCGCCCTTCTTTTACTTTGGTATTGGGCTCAGGATTTTGCTCTACTATGGCATTTTTAGGAAATTCGTCCACAAAAGCAGTGTCTGTGATTATGTACCTCAGGTTTTTAGATTTTAACAACTGCTCAGCCTCTTCAAACTTAAGTCCTTTTAAATTAGGCAAGGTAAGTGACTGACCATGACGGGTATAAGCATTAAGCATACTGCTTGCAGCCCAAGCAATTACATATAGAAATACAAAAATTAAAAAAATATTTAAAGCGGTGGCTTTTAAAAACTTCATACATTACAAACGTAAAGTAAAATGCTATTTATACAAAAGCTTATTTAAAATTAATTTCCACCCTTAATTAGAGGACTTAGGATTCAGGCAAGAGGCATGAGTGGATGCGACTTTTAAGGTTTCTTTAAGGGAATAGGGTTGAGGGCCTAGGATATTGACTTTAAGAATCTCATTCATAACTGCATGAAAGCAGAGGATTAGCTTACCCTAAGGGGGTAAAACAATAATAGCCGTAGGTGAAACCTACGGTGACATATTAAATAAAGAAAGTAGAACCCAGAAGGGGTTCAAGATTAATAAGCATCTTTCAATTAATTATGAATCTCAATCATTATCCCAATGGATAAAAAAAATAATAACCAACAACTATCAACGGACAACTACCAACAAATTACTACTTTCCGACACAAAAAGTAATACTATATGTAAATCAAGTATTTATAAATTCAAGGTACAAATGGGGTAGATTGGAACACTAAAAGCCTATGTTTTGGATAAAATTACTTCACTTTCCAGTTTGGGAAGTAATAAACTTTTCGGCCAACATTTCATCTATCAATTTTAATAGGTTGGGCTTTTCATAATTTAGTTACATTCGCTATACAAATACTAAAAAATAAAATTATGGCATCTGAAAACAATCAAACACCAGTTGAGGTTAAAAAACTTGAAAAAATTTCATGGGATGAATTTAGTACATTAACTACATTACAAAAAAGGGAATACTATTTACAAGAACGTGTAAATCGAATTATTCCTATGTTAGATTTTGTTTTAATAGTTCATATAATTGGAATTATAATTGGCTTCGTTTGTCTTTTACTATACTTAGCAAAAGCATAGTAGAGTGTAAAACATTTATTTACTTCATACTAATTTTTTTTTGCTTTCATATCAATTCAAATTTGTTGTTAATACTTGTTTTAGTTCCTGTAATCGGTTGAGGTATGGCATAAAAGTTCTTTTGCCGTTATTCCTTTTTATGGTTGCAAAATGACTTTCAATAAATAGGGAACAATCTATTATTGTGGTATAATCATTCAGCTTCAGGGGATGGGTTGGAAGTGTAATTTCTGCAAAATATTTTTCAAGTTTATTAATATCCTGTTCCCAGTTTTCGCTTAGTTCTTTTATTGGTAGTTCAATTCGTTCAGTTTTCATCTCATCAACCAACTGAACGGCTGGGGCTGTGGGTTCAGATATTACAAACTGCTTGTAATCGAATTTTATTAAATAGTCGGCTATATCAAAGCCCTGTTTCCTTTCGGCTTCGCTTGCTTTGCGTTCAAGTAAATCTGAAACGGTAAATGTGGCAAGGTGTGAAAGTTCATTTGCCTTGCTGCTCCATTTATCAAAGCCGTTCAGGTCTGGAAATAGTGTAATCATTCGCCCTTGTAATATGCTACATTTTTCAGCGTTCAGGTTGGTAAGGCTGCCAACTGCAACCCAAATAAATTGGGGCAAATATACGCTGGCAATGACAGCCGTTTTTTCGCTTTCAACTATGGCAATGGGTTTTGTTTTATCAATTAGTAAATGTTCGCCAAATAAACATTGCTTTAACTCGAAATCTTGCGTTTTAAGCAACTTATGAACCCAGTTAATATGATTGAATGGTTCTTTAATTCTTTTGCCTGTGGTGGGGCTGTAAAGCATTATTTTACCCGTCCTTACTTTGCCATGTGTATCAATTTGCCAAAATATGGTTGCACCTTTCCAAAATTTAGAGGTGGCAATAAAATAATGGCTTATCAATTCATTTGCCATATCAACCCCAAAAAGTTGAATAAGGTATGTAACAAAATGATTTGCTTCATAAGCTTTCAGGCTTGCTTTGAATATCACATCTGAAACAAATGAACATTGCTTTGGCTGTGGCTTAATAGGCTGTGGCTTGTATGGTTTAGGTGTATCAAATGAAATATCATTATCCTGAAAATATTGTTTAGGTGTGTAATGGTATCCACAATTACTTTCACGGTTGCACCTGCCAACATTGGGGCTTATATGCTGGCTTGTTTCAGCATCAATGTATAATGAAAAGGTTTTATCCCTATGCTGGCAACTGGGGCAACGGTAACGGCTTGCCATTCCTTTGTATGGTTCTAATATGTATTTGTGTTCACTCATTAATTGCCTTTTTTAGTAACTTTTAGTAACATTGGTAACAGGTGTTACTAAGTGTTACTACTGTTACTGTTCCTATTTACAATTCTGCTAACTTTCACTTTAAAACTATTAAACTTGCTTTCGTCTTTGCATAGCCTTTTAGCAATGGCATAAGCTGTCAAGGTTGGTTCGGCTTGCATCAATTCTTTGATACTATTTTCAATTTCTGTTTTTTCGCCTTCACTAATCTGTTTTAGATGTTCCCGTTCTGTTCCGAAGTCCACAAACTCAAACAATAAGAAATTAGAGGGCTTATCTATTTTGCAAACACAAACATTTTCGGCATCATAAATTTGTTCTGTATTCCTCTGCTTAATCTGTTTTATGTACCTTAAACTTTTATCTGTATTACTTTCACCAATTGAAAATGAACTATCACAAAAATTAATTAGCATCTTGCTGCCTTGCAAATCGTTTCGGGTAATGGGTTTTGATAAATCCCTTTTTGGCGTGTGTGCAAGTGCTAATATTGAAAGTCCATATTTGTTTTTTAACGCTTTCAAATGTTTCATCAATGGCAAAGCATCTTTTGCCTTTTCAGTTTCATTTTTCAGGTAGGTGAGATTATCTATAATTAAAACCTTTGCCCCTGTTTCGGTAATACTTCGTTCCAACGATTGATTGAGGAAATCTTCAAAACTTTGGGTTTCGGGAATGGTGGCTTCAGGGTCTATCTCAACTCTTATAAAATTATTATCAAAGTTATAATGCTTTTCAAATTTTATTGAATATCGGTTTTCAAATTGCTTGTCGCTTAACTCGAAATCAAAATACAAAATGGGTTGCTTTTCTGTTTCCAATTTAAAGCCATTTATCTGTTCGCCTCTGCTTATGCTGTTACCAATTTGCAAGGCCAAAATAGATTTGCCCAAATTGGTGTCGGCAAACAAAATACATAGTTCGCCTTCAAACCAAAATTCACCAAAAAGCATTTGCGGAATAGGTCGGGTTTTAGCTTGCTCAATCCAACGGTTTGCAGATTTAACTATGAATAGTCCTTTGCTTTCTGTGGCTTCGTTAAATTGCTTTATATGCTGCTCGGCATCTGCTTTAATTTCATCACTACTTATATTGAATTTATCAAAATCGAAGTTTGGTTTTAGTTCCATACTAAACAGCCCCCCTTGCAACTAATTTCGATTAATATGACTAAATGTTCAGGTGTAACAGAAAACCTTTGAGCAAGTCTAATAACAAGCGACTTTGGTAGAGGTTGGCAATACTTTGCAGCATCAATAAAACAGATAATATTTGTATCTTTGGCCTGTCTTTTTAGCAAATTATTATTGGGGGTTTGCTTATGTTCCTGCATAGCTTACCCCCTTTTATTTTTAATGTACTGCTCTGCTTCGTGGCTTGTTTCTGCATAGGTCTTTTTTTTACCTTGCATCAAAAATTTATCAATTTCCGATTTAAGAAACCTTAATTTTTTACCACCTTTATGAACTGGAATAGTTCGGGAATTAACCCAGCCGTATACGGTGGCTTTCGTGGGCTTGTCGGGGTGGTAATTACAAAGTTCTGTTAAATCAAACCAACAATCTGTTTCGGTTGGTTGTGGCTGGCTTCGTTCCAGTAATAGCCTTTTTATTTCGCTTACTTCATTAGTAAGGTGAGTAAAGGCTTTTGGTAATGTTTCGAGGGTTAACCCCTGTGTTAAATTTTCCATTTGCTTAAAGTTTCAGCAAACGTATGATGTCTTCAAACCCTCAAAAAGATATTAGTAATGTTAGTATAGGTTTCGTAATTTTCGTAATGAAATAGTAAACTGTTTACCTTTTTTTTTTGTAATCCCTTGCCCAGTTTGTTTGTATTATTTCGGTTTTATACCCTTCAAAAAAATCACCTAAAAGGGCTGCATATTCTTTTTGCCTTTCGTGTTTCTTTTGCGAAATATCTTTATAGTAAATATAAAACACGGTGTAAATTTTCTGCTTTGTAGGCGTGTGTTTCAGCTTAAAAAGTGTTTCGGGAATTGTTTTTAACTCAAAAGCTGCTTTCAAATATTTATTCAATTCCTCTATGGTTAAATAGCCTTTGTCAACTAAACCAGCTTTAAAGTGTTCATAAATTTCAATCGGTTTAATGTTATCAAAATTGTTTGTAAAAGTTGGTGTTTCCTGCTCTGTATTCATTTGTTTAGGTGGCAAGGCATGTGTAAGTTTATCAATTTCAAGCTGTATAAACCTATCAAAAAATAAAGGTTGACCAGGTTTAAAATTTGGGTAAGAGGTGCTGCCTGAAACGACATATAATTCAGGTGAAACATTTTGTAAATACTCAAAGTTTTTATTTTTTAGGAATGAAATTTTATCTTCATTGCTTGCAATTTCTGCAAGTTCGCTTTTTAGTTTTTCTATTCTTTCAGGCGTTACCTCTTTTTTGTAGGTTTCAATATACTTAATATTTGTACTATTATCATGACTATTAAGTACACTTTTTGCCACAATACTAAACGGCAACATCTCTCTTAAAAGTTTTTGCTTATCAATTGTTTCAAACATTTCAGGGCAATAGGTTGCCAAATGTTCAAGACAAATTGCCCTTGCATCATTTGAAATAGATAGTATTTCTTTAAAGTAATTTTCATTTATGTCAAGTTCTTTTAATTCTGTTTTTGAAAGTGCTTTTATATCCTTTTTACCTATGCTTTCGCACCACTTAATTATTCGCTTTTGTTCCTCTGTTATTTGATTGTAAGCCTGAACAACATATTTCGTCAAAGCTTCATTTGTGTTTAACTGGTGCTTATTTATTTCCTCAATCAATTCATTATAATATTCAAAAAGTTCATCTGAAGCATTGGGATAGTCTTTATATGAATACCTGACTTTTTTTAATCCTAAGTAAAATTTACTGTTCATTTTTCTATTCCTCGTCTAATTGAATTTTTTCGGCTGCTACTTGTTTAAGCTTGTCGCTTATTTTCCCATACATCATACTTTGGCGTGGGGTTGAGTGTCCCATATTGCCTTGTAATGTGTAAATATCTGTTCCCAAATCAATTTGTAAACAGCCGTAAGTATGTCGCAAATCGTGAAAAGTCATTTGCTTTTTAATTCCCACTTCAGCAAGCCACAACGGGAAATAATAGTATCTATCACGGTCGCTTATTTCCTCAAACACATTGTCCCTGGGTTCTTTGCGTTCGCCCAATAAACTGAAAGCCTGTTCAGAAATATTAATAAGATACGGCTTATCAGTTTTTTGTCTTATCATTTTTATTCTTATTCCCGACAATTCAGAAAACTCAACTTGCCCCCATTTCAAATTTTGCATTTCCTTATATGGCATACCCGTAAGGGCTGCAAACAAAACATAATTTTTAAGTAATGGATATTTACAATCTGCTTTGGCAAGTAGGTTTAATTCCTCAATGGTTAAGGTTTGTTTTATGGTTTCCTGTGGTTCTAAGCAATCAACCTTATCATTCAAATTAACCGTCAACATATTGTCTTTATAGGCTTGCTTCAAGGTGGCTTTAAACTTATTGAAATATGAAACGGCTGAATTTTGTGATAGTATCATTTTGCTGCTTTTATTGCTTTTTGTAGTTAGCAAGTATTTTTTAAATTCATTGCAAAAAGTTTCGTTCAGGTCGGCAAACTTCAAATTTCCATTGGTGAATGCATCAAGGTATTTGTATGCTGAAATCCAGTTATCATGGTTGCTTGCTTTTCGTTTATCTGCAAGTTTTTTAAAGTATTCAACAAAGTTCTTTTCGCTTCGTTCCTTAGTTTTTAGCTGCTCCTTTTCAAACTCACTATATATTTCAGGCTTGTTCAAATGGTTATCACGTTTCTGCCTTATCTGTTCAGCAAGCTGCAAAGTTTCAATGTTATGCTTTTTATGAATGGGGGTAAGTTTTATACTCTTAACCTTTCCTTTTTTATCTTTTGTTTTTTCAGCATTAATATACAGCCCTAAAAACTCCCTTCGTGTTACAGTAACCATTTCCTCCTTTTTATTTAAAAACGGTTTGGGGTGTGGTATGGGTGGGTGAAAATCTAAATAAAGACTTAACCTTTTGCCTGAAATTTTCTTTTCTCTTAATTTAACTTTTATTGCCATGATTGATATTTGACCCCCCTTTAATGTTTTGATATATATGAATGACTTGAAACAGTGGTTTACACTTTACTATTATTAAAAACTTTCAACCCCATACGGGCTTAATATCTTATTTATGTCTGCTTTCGGAACATAGGCAAAGCCCCCTTGCTTCACCTTTGGTATATTATTGCGTTTAACTATTTCAAAAAGTGCTTTCTCTGAAATTCCATATATGCTTTGAACCTCTGTAAGATTGTAACATTCATTAATATCAATCTGCTTTTGTTCAGGTTCAATTTTCACGGGCTGCGACTGCTCAAACAGCTTGTCAATGTCGGAACGCTTCACCCGTGTTATTCTTTGGCCTAAATTCACGGCATTAATAGTTCCACTTTCGATATAATAGTATGCTGAACGAACAGAACAGTTAAGCAAACGGGCAACCTCTCGAACGGTTAAGAACTCTTTTGCCTTTAATTCCTCAATAGGTTGGGCTTTAATACGCTGGGTTTCTGTATTGCTCTGCTCAACCTTTGCAGCCCTTAACCTTGCTTTGTATGCACGTTTGGCGCAATTATCCCCACAATATTGGGTTGTGGTGGTTCGGGCTGTAAACTCATTACCACAATGCTGGCAAATTCTTTGAAGTTTAATATTTGAACTCATTTAGTAGCTTTTAGTATTGTTAAGTATATTTAAGTGCAATTAAGCGCAAAATAAAAAGGGCTTAACCCCAAAATTTTGTACCTTATTGCTACAAGGTACAACGAAGGTACAAATATTCCCAAAAGAAACAAGTATTTAACCAAAAGAAACATATATTTGCACAAACAAAAAAAGCCCTACAATGCAAGGCTTTATAAGGGTTTCAAATATGTTTTAAATGGGTTTGTTTTGGGGTATCTACTTTCCGATACAAAACTTCGAGAAAATATTGGTCAACAAATCATCAGTTGTG
>JBBALJ010000057.1:0-19654 GCA_040403075.1 Bacteroidia bacterium | reverse complement strand
CATTTTCTTGACCATTCCATGTAACAGACCAGACCTCTTCGTCTAGTGCTATGTCCTTAGCTTTTTTGAAAGATATTGAATCATCTAGGCCAACAACCTGGATTAATGTATCTTCGTCAATACAATAGAACGATGGTGGGGTAAAGAAGTCTGGTGGCGTAAAGACTGGTGTAAATTCTGGTGGCGTAAAGACTGGTGTAAATTCTGGTGGCGTAAAGACTGGTGTAAATGTTGGTGGCGAAAAGACTGGTGTAAATGTTGGTGGCGTAAAGACTGGCTCGTTTTGTATACATTCACCATAAAGAGAAGACCAAGTATATCCTGCAGGGCAAGAATTAGATGGCGTAAATGCTGGTGGCGAAAAGACTGGCTGGTTTTGTATACATTCACCATAAAGAGAAGACCAAGTATATCCTGCAGGGCAAGAATTAGATGGCGTAAATGCTGGTGGCGAAAAGACTGGTGTAAATGTTGGTGGCGAAAAGACTGGTGGAATAACGTCTCCGCAACATTGCATTGTAGATCCAATACTATATGATGAGCTATTTCCTAGGTAATATCTGTTTAGCTCAGCGCAGGTTGCAGAAGCTGGATTTGTTGTTGGTCCAGGACATGCTGGACGTGCTACAGTACAACTTGATCCCGAAGCTTGACCATTAAGACATTGTCCTACAGCAGTACAAGAGCTTGTTGTGCTTGCAACATCCATTGCATTACATGAGTGATATCCAGTAAGAGGTGTTACATTTGTTGATTGGCAGGCTGGGTACGGAAGTGATGAGGAGCAAACTGTGCTATATCCACTACCGCTTCTTGATGTATTGGTTGCGCTTGTCGTTTCACCGCAGTTGCCTACGCCAGCTCCAGGAGAACTAGTTGTACAATACCATGTTGTTGATGGAGCTGCACAATTTGGATCAACTACTGATCCTGAGTTTGTAAAGCATGACCAACCACCAGAAATGTCTGTAGACAAAGCTGTGTTTGCTGCGCTACAGCTTGCGTAGATGTTTGATGAGAGAACTCCAGTTGCGCTTGTTCCATTACAATAAGCATAATAAATTGTTGGGTTAGGTGGCGGTACACAGGCGCTTGGAACTCCAAGTGCTGAAACTATTTGTGCTGATGTAAGTGTATTAGATGTTACGCTTCCAGTATTGCTTGTTAAATTAGCTCCAGTTGGCGGTGTTCCGTAAGCTCCAGAATATGCCATTGTTGAAGAATTACATGTGACATAAACATTGTAATATTGAATATATGGAGATGCTGTTAATGGATTACTGCTTGGACTTTCTGGTGTTGAATTTAAATCAGTCAAGAAACAATAAACCTTACATGTAATTGTTGCATTATCATATTGTGTTGTTGTGCCTAAATCTAGTGTGCTGTTTGATGGAATGCTAATCAATGAACCGTTAGCATACCAATTATAGATATAGTAATACACTGATCCAGTATTTGTCCAAGATCCAGTTGTTGAAGTAAATACTCTTCCTCCTCCTGAAATTACTGGTGCTGCAATATTTACTGGAACTGGTGTTTGAGGGGCTGTTACGGAAAGTCTAGGTGTAGATTCCCAATTTGTTGCTTTATGTCTTGGGGCGGAACCATAAACTTTTATCCAATAGTCTCCATAAGTAGTTCCACCTGTAACAGTTTTAGAAATAGGATAGCTTGTTGAGTTTGCTCCATTCATTAATGAAGTATCAACAACAGCAGCGCCGTCATAGATAGTCCAGCTTGTTGGAGTAATTCCATTATTTAATTGCCAGCTAAAAGTAAATCCAGTTGTACTTATATTTGACTTAGAAGAAGTTACAGAAGCTTTGGCAATTTTTAAATCAGAAACATTAGCGTTTGTACCGTAGCCTGTTAAAGAGTATGAACCTTCTGTGAATTTTGGATTAAATAATGCTCCAAGTGTTCCATCTGCAGAGCCTAGATCTATTACTAATTTTCCAGATGTTGAAGTTGCAGTATAGACTCCCTTTGATGCATCTGTATTTGACGCTAAACTAGAAATTTCTATAAGCGCTACATCTGGTCCTTGATATTGCACATAAAAATCATTTGCGCCTATTGGTTTTTGCCAATTAAATTCAACAATATCATTAGAGGTAACAGTTGCAGAAACTGAATTAAGTGATGCTGGCAAAACAAATCCTGTTTCAGGAGTATATATTGGTGTTGCTGGGTCGTTGGGGCCAAATTGATTTGTTGCGGTTACTTTGCATCTTATCTGGTAGCCAACATATTTTAATTGAGTTGGCCATAAATCTTCATTTAATAAAAGAGTTATATTTGTTTGTCCTGATATTGTTTCCCAGGTACTTGTGCCAATTTTTCTTTTTTGCCACTCATAAGACCATGTTGCTACAGAGCCATCCATATCGGTCCATGTTCCTTGAACTAATGTTAAAGTTTTTCCTGGCTCAAGTGAATAAACTGTTGTATCTCTTGAATTTGTTGTAAATGAAGGAAGTACTGTATTAGTTGGTTTTGATCCAGTTTTTTTCCATTGTGTGCCGTCAAATACATAAATAGCTTTGGCGTCTTGCCAAGTGCTACCATCATGTATTTTTAATTTTTTAAGAGGATTCCATGAGGAACCATCGTATATATTAAATGGCACAGATTCCTCCTAGTATTGAATGTAAATATCTCCTGCTACCGCTGAAGTAACATTTGGTGTTGCACTTGTGCCATATCCCAATCTATTTGCTGCGGAGGAGTTATTAAAGTTACTGTATGTCTTTGTTTGTACTGAATCTCCAAGGTTAATATTGGATCCGTTTATAGTAATGTATGATTTTTCTAATTTTGCATTAGTAATTGATGTATCTTGTATTACCCGTGGTAGTATATATCCAGATGAGGTTAAGCCAGCAAAACCTAAATTAGCATTTCTGTCGGCCTCTAGTACATAAGAATCTAGCGTATTTGTTAAATTAGATTCCTGTACATAATTAGACTGGGCGTTTGTTATTGTTAGATAAGTACTTGCGGCATTAATTGTTGTTAAATAATCCGATAATGTTATAGTAGACCATGATGGGTCTGTTCCATTAGTTGTTAAATATTTACCCTGATTACCGCTTTGTGGTGGCAAAGATGCACTTGTACCAAGACCACTAACATTCACTCCTGTAAAATTAACAAAAGTTGCTCCTGTAAAACTAACTGATCCAGTAAATGAAGGACTTGCAATAGGCGCTTTTAAAGCAAGTGCTGTTGTTACTGCTGTTGAAATGGGCTTACTTGCATCTGACGTGTTATCGACATTTGACAAACCAACCATAGATTTTGTAATTCCAGAAACAGTACCAGTAAATGTTGGAGAAGATATTGGGGCTTTTGTTCCAACTAAAATTGTTAATGCTGAGCCAACAGACTGATCTGATGATATATAGTCTGCAATTTCTTTAAGCGTATCAAATGATGCTGGGGCTGCACCAACAATGTTTGATATTGCTGTTGTTATGTCAGAAGTTCTTGCAATTGAAGATGGTATTGTCGTTGTTGAAATCTGACCAATTGAGTCTAATCCAGCAATTCCATTATTTGCGTTTCTATCTGACAGAGGTGTATAAATTAATGAAAGGCTTGTTATTTTTTCATCTGTGTATCCATTTACAGACGTAATAACGTCTAGGGAAGATGCCTCAATTGCTGGTGCTGCTGCTTGCACCGCTCTTTGAGAAGTAAAATATTTATTAAGCGTTCCTTCTGCTAAATCATTTGTTGTTTTTGAAGATAGCGAAAATGTTGTTCCAGCAACTGCTGTGGCTATATCTGATGCTACAGCAGCTTTGGCTCTTGCATCTGTAAAGTATTTATTTGTTGTGCCTTCTGTTAATTCATTTGTTGTGTGTCCAGCAAGGGTAAATGCTGCTGCTTCAATTGCTATGTTTCTATTAATAATTTCGGTTGATATGGCAGTATTTATAGCACTATTTCTATTTGAAATTTCTGATGTAATTTGTGAATTTGTGTAGGTTGCTGCTGTATTAATTGCTTCTTGTTTTCCAGTTGCAACTTTAGTGTCTGCCGCTGTTGATGCTGCCGCAATTGCTTCTGCTTTTGCTGCCGTAGCTTTTGTAGTTGCATCGGTTGCTGCAATATTGACAGCCTCAATTTTAGAAGTAGTAATTTGAGCATTACGTGCTGAAATTTCTGTTGATATTGCTCCTGCAATTGCAGATATGTTTGCATTTATTGCTCTTTGATCTGTGTAGTATTTATTAGATCCTTCTGCAATACTTGTTGTGCTTAATGCAGATATTGCTGCTTGCACATCTGCTGTTACTGAGAATGAGTCTGGCAGCTGGGAGGTTATCAATTTACCAGTCGGACCCAGGGAGGCAACTCCATTAGCTTCTCCAACTTTAAATGCGTAGGAGGTGATAGAGTTCCATCTACCACCATTTCCTATTTTAAATCTTGCTGTATCTGTTTCAATTCCAAGTTCACCAGATAATAAAATTGGGTTATTGGTTGTCCAGTTGGATGCAATATCTCTTTTAAGTTGTATTCTAAGTGCCATTATATTGAATTTCCTGCATCAAATATTGTTCCGCCGTCATCTGATGAGGATCCTCCTCCTATTATTGTGTCTTCTGATGGGACAAATGTTTCATCAACATTAGATCCACCTAAAAGTATATCTGTTATATCTGATGTTCCTGGGGAACCACCGTCATAACCCTTAATGATTGGCAATATTACAGCGGGAGATGCCTCTATATTGGTTTCTTTAAAAGTTATTTGATTTTGAACATCAATAGTGTGTACTTCTCCATCAAATGTATGGGTGTGCATATAGAATGGTGTCGGATCAGTACTTGGTGGTGTCAATTCAACCCAAACGGAACCGTTATATATTCTTAAATTCTTACTTAATATATTAAAGTAAATATCCCCAGCTGTCGATGCTTGTGGATCCTCTAAAGAAGTAAGAAGATTAAGTGCAACCTTCATTTGTCTAGACATTTAATTACCCTACAACTATTACTTTATATTCTCCAGCTGCTGGTGCAACTGCAAAATCTACTGTTACTGTACTTGAGCTAGCTCTTTTAACATCTGCTTCAATTTGTGAATATGGTGAAGCGGCTTCAAAAATTTGAACCGTTACATCGGTTGTTCCCAAGTTGTGCGTAATTGTATATGAAGTAGCAGATGCGCCAAGTGTTTCTGCATATTTTCTAGTAATTGTATGATAATTTGTGCCATCATTTGTGAGTGTCCACTTATCTGAGGTTTCATTCCATAGAATTTCTGTGTCTGGAAGAGATCCACGTTCTACAACAATTCCTGCATCTGTTGTTGGGATTCCAGTAAATCCGCTATTAAGCTTTACCTTGTTATCTTCAATGTTAATCTGCGTGGTGTTTACAGAATTAACAGTTCCAATAACATTTAGGTTTCCGCCAACCTGCAAATTACCAGTAATCTCTACATTGTCTGGCAAGCCAATTGTTACTGCGGCGTTGTGTCCACTATTTGGAGAAACTGTAACTTCATTTGCTGTTCCAACAATAGTTGCTACATAGTCTCCTGTTGTTTGAGTATCTAGTGGTATAACTAAATTTGCTTGGTTTGCTCCAGTTAATCTACCTTGCTGATCAACTGTAAATGTTGGTACCTTTGTAATTGAGCCATATGTTCCAGCTGTTACTGCGGTATCATTTAATTTTATTGTGTGTGTTCCTGCTGGGTCGTTATATGTTGCAGTTAAGCCAGTTCCTGCAAGTATTGAAGAACCAATAATGTCTTGAATAACTTCTGTCGAACCAGATGTTGGCGTCCAAGCTGTTCCATTATAGAAATATAATACATTTGTACCAGTATCATAATAAATCTGACCAGAGACTGGTGCTGATGGTGCGGATCCTAAATTTTGAATTCTAGCATTTAAAAGCTCATTTTTATTGAGATCAATGCTAACTAAAAACTTTTTTGCCATTTTTTCTCTCCCTTAAGACAGGTGTGCTGTCCCTGAAAATGGTTGTGCCATTGTCAGTGTAATTTGATTTATATTGTTATAGTCTATACCAGTTTCTAGTACATCCCCTGCGCTTGATTTGATTGTTACGTTTGGGTTATACCCAAGATTATGATTTATGATAACTGAATATACGCCTTGCGCTGGTCCTGTTACTTGTGCAAGCTCCCATGTGTGAGACAAAGTATTTGAAGACAATGTTATAACTCTTGCATTGTCCCAAGTTGCATCCGATGGTTTTGGGCCATAAAATTTAGACATTGTTGCGTCAAAATAAAAATCACCTTCGAGGCCAAAATTATTGGATGGTGCACCTGAGCCATTTAATATTGTTCTTCCTCTTGGGCCCTGCGGCCCAGGTGTAGATACTAAAACATCATTAACAACTTGAGTTACTATAACAGAATTTGTCATTATATAGTTACCGATCTGCTTAGGCTCATAAAGCCTTCAAGGAGTTTTGTTTTGTTCGCATTAGAATCTATAAGCATAATGTCATATGATGATTTAGGATAAAAGAGTTTATTTGTTTGAGTTGGTGTAAGCTTAATAGTTAATTTACCCAATGCTGGGTCAATTACTATACCGCCCGAAGGTGATGTTAAGCTAACGGCTAATTTAGTGCCTCCAGCTATATCACGTACTTGCATCTTTGCGGATGAGCCAGTTAAATCAATTGCATTTCCATTGTTATCTTTGTATTCTATTACAAAGCTAAATGTTGCATTTTGATCTACTTCGAAATTCTTTTGTCCTGCCATTTGCCATAGTCTCCTAAATAGGAATACTCCTGTACTAATTTTAGCACAGGAGTATTTCTAATTGACTATTCTACTTTGTAGATTTAAATCCAAATTCTTTATTGGTTGGGCTTAGAGCCTTAAGAATTACTGGTGCCACGGCTGCACATCCACCGAGAAGAAGATCTCTCGGGCTAGTATTTCCTGTCATGTACAGAGCGATTGCTGCTGATAGGAATGCTCTTGCGTAAGTTCCAAGTGCTGCTAAAATTTCTTCTGTCATTGTAACCTTTCCATCTTTATTTAAGTCGGCTAATTTAGCCATAGTATCATCTCCATTTTGGGCGGGTTGCCCAGAATTTTGGGTTTTACCCCAATAGTATTATTCTACCACTAAGCGGAAATATCTACAAGCTCGCAATTTCCATCTGAGCTGCATGCTAGGGTAGCTGAAGGCGATGTTCCGTCTTCTGTTTCATAAAATGAAAGATCTTCCCAACGAATATTGTTGGGCATCTTTGCAACCAATGCCTCATAGTCTTCTTTTGAAACTTCTTGATATGGAGCTTGTTTGTATGTGTGGTCTGAATGTGGCAGGAATGAAATTCCTGAAACCTCATCAAAATTTTTGTAAACCCAAGCACCAACATCCATCCATTCTTCTTCTTTTACGGAAACGGTAATTGAAGGCTTGTGTTCACACCATGCACGTTGATAAACCAACCAAATATTTAAATGTTCAATTGCTGTTAAATCATTTCTAATAATTGCACCTTTTGGTGCTTTTACTGGAAATGAAAATACGTAGGTGTCGTTTGGCTTCATTACATCGTCTTCTACTGGTATGCCAACTTCTTTTAAAAATGTAGAGATTGGATCGCCCTTTGAGCCACGAACGGTACGAATGTAATACGGAGAATGCCATGGATGCATTCCTGAAGATACCCCGACCAATTGAGATACTGTTCCAGAAGGTTTTACACACGTAATAGCAGCAGACTCGGGAATCCCAATTTTACCAGCCTCTTCCTTATTTACTTCTCTTGCTTTATCACGCATTGACATTAAAAATGACTCAAGCATAACAATATCATCTTTTCCAGACATAAACTTATGTCCAAATTGTCCAGTTAAAGACACTCCAAGCAGTCTTTCTTCTTCTGTGTTGTCTTTCCAAATTTTACGCAGGTATTTAAAATCTGTTAAGGTTGATTGCCAGGTGCCAAGAATTGTAGCAAGCTCAACTTTGCGCTCAATATCTTTTTTTGTATCTTTTTCACGTATCACAACTTCTGAAAGATTGCAGAACTGGTACGGGCGTAGAATAATTTCTGAGCAAGGATTAGTTCCGTAATGAATCTCGGGATCTCTGCGGCCAAATTTAGCTGCTTGGGCTTGCGCTGCTGCGACGTTGTAAATTCCTCTTTCGCCAGACTTTGAGTCATAAAGAGATTTCCATTCTGCAATAAATTGCTCCATTGCTGGTTTGCGTGAATAAGCAACAGAGTTGTTAGACAAGGCACGTTGAGGATTTCTTTCCCACCAATTACCTGATTTAGCCTGAGCCATTTCAATGTCGTTTATATTAGAAAGAGAAATCATTGCTGACCGACGAACTCCGCCTACGACAACTACTTCACCAATCTTGCACATAATGTCGTGGCATTCAATCGGCTTAAGATTTCTTCCTCTGGCGCTTTTAAACTTTGCAATTGTAAAATCAAATAAATTAATAAGCGGTTGTGGGCCTGATGATCTTCCGCCCATTGTTTTAAGCCTTGCACCAGCGGGCCTTACTTTAGAAACATCAATTGCTGGAATCTGTCCAGACCAAAGTAGTGCTAACAACTCACGGTATGCTTTAGCCCAGCCTTGTTTTGAGTCTTCTACTGTAATTAGTGTGGTTGATTTCTCCAATGATTCTGGGACGGCAGGAAGTTTATTAATATACTTATACTCAACAGAAAATCCTACACCAGTGCCACACATAAGAACATACATTGTCTCATCAAATGATCGTGGTGAATCAATTGGTAAAAATGCACAGTTGTATCCAGCTACATTGTCTCTTTCTAATGCGGCACCAGATGTCATAACAGATCTCATTGAAGGCATAACATTTCTTTCAAATACAAACTCTTTTAATTCCGCAACTAGCTTTTCATTTGGAATATAATTATGATTTGTGTTTAAATGGTTAGTCATAAAATTAAAATATCTATCTACTGTTTCTCCCCAAGTTTCTCTGCGTCCTTCTGACTCTACCCATTTTGCGTATCTAGATAAAGCAATAAAATTTTCATAGGGATTTTCAATAGTTTTTGACATTTATTATACGACCTTCTCTCCGCCTTGCGGTTCTAATTTTAAGTGAAGCTCTAGTGTATCAAACTTTTATTTAGCGGTCTAGGGGTAAAAAAATATTTTTTATATCTCATAATGTAAGATTATGTTTTGGTTGACTAACTTGACACATCTTTGTATTTAATGATATTCTTATAGTTCGTTATCTCTATAGGAGGAAATGCCAATGGAGAATATAAAACAGCAGTTAAGCGATTTGGTTCGTGACTGGACAATAATAGCAATAACAACGTTATTTTTGTTTAGTAACTCGGCAAACGCTTTAACGGTAGTAAAACCTTTAGTGAAAACTGAAGCCCAATTAAAGCAAGAAGTCTTAGATAGTTTTAGTAAGGAGATTTACAAGCCATCTGAGATGCTTACAGACAAAAAGTTAAAACTATTACTTGAGATTGTAGGATTCGAAGGAGCGGGCCTTAAAAAAGCTTGGTCCATAGCAAAGCGTGAATCTAATGGAAGACCGCTTGCATATAACGGGGATAAGAAAACTGGTGATAGTTCTTATGGACTATTCCAGGTAAACATGATTGGAGATCTCGGTCCTACAAGATTAGAGAAATTCAACCTAAAGAGTAACAAGGAGTTATTCGACCCAGTAACAAACGCAGAGATAACGTATCATATGACCAATGGCGGTATTGATTGGTCAGCTTGGAAGGGAATGACCCCAAGAGCTAAGGAATTTTTATTAAAATTTCCGACAAAGTAAAGGAGATGGGATGAGGATACAATACGTATCAACCTACATCTCCATGTCAGAGGATGGATTGGTTGAAAAGCTTTTATGCCCAGTAGACCAATCCCTTCTTTTTTGTAATCAAGACCTTGTAGAAAACGTATACTTATATTGCTTAGAGTGTGAGTATAAAAAAGCTCTTGGCTCTACAACTTATCAAAAAATTGTTGATGGGGTAAATAAAAATGTGTAACAATAATTGTATTTGTGGGAAAGAGTCAGAACCAATTAAGGATACTGATGCTATGGGAAGAGAAATATGGTGGCAGGATGCAGGAAGACCTGAGTAGTCAAAATTCTAATGACCTAGAAGATAATCTTCCTATGGTTAACTATATAATGCTTCATAGAATATACGATATGCTTAGTTTAATAGCAAAAGGCTCTGTGGGACAAGAAGAAGTTAGTAAAATGATTGAATATCATGAGCAGGGATACCTATTGGGTCCAACACCTTCATTTAAAGTTGATGACCAAAATGATTGACCCAATAAAGCAAAGAGTAATATTAAGAGAAATGCATAAAAAGTTTCAAGACTTAAGCTTTGATCTAGCCAAAATAAATGGTCAATCTTTAGAGGAATGCCAAATCTACGTAGACAATTTAAAAGAATCAACATTTTGGCTTTTAGGCAAAGTTCTTGATGACATGGTAAAAAAAGATTACATAAAATTTGATTGACTATTGTAAGAGTATATAATATACTTAAAATTCAGGTTGAGTTTTTAACTCCCTGTTCCCACCCCTAGATGGATCCGCCTCTATCTGGGGGTGGGGTTTTACATAAATCCGTGATACAATTATATTAAATTATAGGGGGCAAAATGTATTTTTATGAAAGACCCGATTGCATAACATTGTCTAGCAATGTTGACCCGTACGGAACACCTAGCGGAATCTTTTTGTTTAAAAACTTTATTCCAGAAGAATTAATGTTGGATATGGAAAAAGAAATTGAGTCTAAAGACTACAGAGACAAGCTTATATACGAAACAACATTAATAAGCTGGTACGCAAACAAGATGACACCTAGACCTAAAAGAATACTAGATTTTTGGGAGCTTATTAGCGAGCTTCTTTACCCAAACTGGGTGATACATCCATCTCAATCAATTTTAAATGTAAGGCCTGGAGATGGCGGAATGTTTTGTCACAGCGATAGTCCTGGAAAAGGAGAATGCCATCGTTTATCTCAGGGAGATAAATTTGACACCTGTTGCGTTTTAGATTACGGTCTAGTTGCATACTTTGGTAATTTTACTGGTGGTGCTGTTTATTATCCTATGATTAATCCAGATTCAACTCCTATAACTAACGGAGTTTATGGTGGCAAATGCTTTGAGTATCAACCAGAGCGTGGAGATTTGCTTATTCACAGTGCTTTTGATCCATACGCACACGGTGTACGTGAAGTAGAGTCTGGCGTTCGCTATGCTTTTTCAAATTTTGTTTTAAAAGCCGCAGACAACCCAGGAACTTTTTATAACTACAAAACCGAAGAGTACTACAATCAAATTGGATCTCGAAGCGAAGAAGAAATAGACAACTGGATGATACCTTTGGTAGAAAATCCAGCATTTACAGATGAAAGAATTAAAATAATGCAGGACTCTGGTCTTGAGGGCATTGATCTTTCCAATAAATTCGAAGATCAACTTCGTAAACAAGATGCCTAGACATTTTTCAAAAGTGTTTTTTTCCCCATACTTTCAATCAGATCATTACAAGGAAGAAAACATCGGTGGTGTAATAGAGTCAAAAATTGAAAGATTTTTTAACAAGCTTTTTAAAAAAGAAAAGGAAGAAAAATGAACGAAGCATATAAAGATAAATACAGAAAAATAAGACAAGAAGACTGTCTTCAGTTTGAGTCTTTTGACAGAACATACAATTTGAACACATCTCATATTCTAATTCAATTAGATGACGGAATTTCTAGACCAGGAATTGAAAAAAATGACGATAAATTTGAGACCTCTAATGGATTTCAAAATTTTCCTATGGTCTGCTTAGAAGCAATAAATGAAGAAATAGAAAAAATTGCGGATATGTCTGAATATAAATTTATTGATATTGGATCTGGAAAAAGCAAAGTTTTGTTTAATAACTTAATAAAAAATGCAAAATATAAGTCTTATGTTGGAATAGAAATTGATCCAGAATATCACAATGTTTCATTACAAAATTTACAAAATACAAATATAGAAATTACAAAAGAAATAAGCTTTTTAAATGTAGATGCAATGGAATACGAGTGTCTTAATGAACCAACCGTTTATTTTTTAAATAGACCATTTTCTATTGCTTATTATCAAAAATGGCTAGAGAAAAATCTAGAGGTACTACTAAATAATAAAACAATAATTATTTCGGCTCACCCAGATTTTGATATAGATATGTCTTACGAAAAAGCAATTGGCATGGATCCAGTAGATACCAATATAGACAATTTTTATTTTGCAAATATCTTTAAATCAAAAAATGTTTAAGTATTGCAGTTGCAGCTAAGCAGCACCAGATAATATTAAATATAATTATTGTTGGTAAAGTTTTTTTAGTTGAAGTCCAAATTAAAGATCCACTTGAGGCTAACGCAAATATATAAAGCCACCACCATTGTTTATTAAATAATAAGCCTGGAACAATTATGGTTACTTTTGTCATAAATGATATAAACTCAATAGTATTAACTCTTGTCCAATATTTTTTTCTTTTCATTGTTTTTAAAACATAAGAAATATTATTCACTAAAGCCACCCATCTTTTTTAAAAAGTCATAATGGTTTTCTAGTTTAGGGATAATGTTTTTTATTTTTTCAATATTATTATCTAAATCTTTTTTATAAAATTTTAACTCTTTATTATAATACTCTATAATATTATTTTTATTAGTTATACCATTTCCATTTGCAACAACATGGAACCTAAAATGATCAAAAACCTCATGTTTCATGTGAATTATTTCAAAATTATTGATTTGATTAAGCATGTCTAAAATTGATTGTGATGGCTTATAATTTTCCATAAAGTTTTTCCAAAAACTATCTTCTCTATTGGTAAGATAATGAAGATAAACAAAATCTTTTATTTCTTCTGATTCTTCTGCAAAAGTTGTGTTTACATGTTTTCTATATTCCTCTGTTGGCTCAATATCCTTAATTTGTTTTATAACTTTATCAAGAAGCGTAATTGTTTGCTGTAGAGAGGTGGCTTCCAATGGCTCTATAAATCCAGCAGATAGTCCTATAGCAATACAGTTTCCAATCCAAATTTCTTCAAGATACCCTGGCTCAAAACTAAATTGTTTTACAAATTCAACATCACCGTATCTTTTGTTTATTTCTATCCTAACGTCTTCATTAGAAATAATTCTAGAATCATAAACATAACCGCAACCATATCTGTGCTGGAGAGGTATCTTCCAAGACCACCCATAATCTTCTGCTATGGACTCCGTCCAAGGAGATAGTTTTTTTGGATCATCAACTTGCATAAAAAATGCTTGTGCTGCATTCCCTGGTATGTGATCTTTATAGCTGACAAACTTACTTTTTAAATAATCACCAATAATAAGTCTTCTAAATCCAGTGCAATCAACAACAAAATCACATCTGACTTCTTGTCCATTCTCTAAAATTAATTTCTCTACATTTTGATCTTTTAAAGACGCATCTACTATTTTAGAATCTATATGAATAATTCCTCTTTCAATTGCTTTGTCTTTTAAAAATAAAGCAAGAACTCTTGCATCAAAATGTATTGCTGCTTGACCATATTTTACATAAATATCATTTTTAAAAAATATAGGAACTTTTTTATCTTCCATTAACATTGTATACAAGCATCCGTCTTTGTCTTGCATATTGTTTGCAATGTACATCAGTCTTGCATTTTCAATATAATCTTCGTTTGGATCTAGGAATGGGTGCAAGTAATCAGTTCCATCTTTATTCCAATTTTTAAAGTTAATGCCATTTTTTATTGTTGACTTTGTATTTGAAATAAAGTCTTTTAGATCTATATCAAGGTAAGCAATAGTTTTATTAATCATTGGTGTAGTGCCTTCGCCAGCTCCAATAATTCCTATTTCAGTGCTTTCTATTACAGTGATGTTGCTTTCTGGAAAAGTCTTTTGCATATATAGTGCAGAAAGCCAGCCAGCCGTGCCTCCGCCCGCTATAACTATTCTATCTATATTCATTTATTTATTGTATCCAATTACAGTATATAGTGCGAAAGTGAAAAAATTGAAGTGCGGCGGCGGTAGAAGAACCATTTTAGAATTTGCCCTCTAAGTTCCTATTACCCCATTTAGCATAATATAGGGGATCATTACTATATTCATATATTAGATTCATTAATAATAAACAGTCAGAATGCGATTCTAAGTACCATATGTCACATACCCCTGAACTTGCATTCAAACAACTCTCTAATCGGCTCTTGAGACCTTCTATGACCCATTCTAGCGAAGAGTGTGCAATAAATGTGTCAGCTTGATAATAGTTGCATTCTCTATATCGACAATCTTGCAGATATTTTGCTAGTATGTCTACTTTGTCCTTATTTACCATATTGTCAGTATTACATATAGACCCATAAGGATCCATGCAAATATCATTACTGAGTTATATAGCTGAGAGTTCTTCATTATCTATTTCTTCACTTAGGTCAAAATCAAAGATATCTTCTAGTCCCGTTTTTTTTAAAATATTAAATATTAATGCACCAGAAGAGATTGCTATCGCAATTAGACTTATCAATGCCCATAGTTTCTTCATATATATCCTAGTTGACTAAAATTAATATAGATAATGCAACAAATGTTGTAAACAATAAGATAGAGATAATCTTTACTTTTTTTGTTCTTGGCCATTCTTTAGGAACATTTACATTATTCATTTTCTGTTTCCCGTCACTAATTTTTCAATGCAGTTTGTGCAAAAGCTTTCAAGTATGCCTTTAGAGTTAATACGCTCTACATACTTTGGGTTTTCACAAAAGTCACATTTCATAAATCTATTATAGCATGCTTTCAGTTGACTGCAATTTACTTAACAATTTTAGGTATAGATCATTTAGTTCTTCTAGCATTGGGTTAGCTTCAACTAATGCATCCACTATCTGTCTTCCCTCTGATTTAGGTCCTCTTGGAACTCGATTTCCTTGATCTGCTCCTATTAAGCTTAAAATAGCAAGTTTAGACATTTCTGGATCATGTCCTTCTTTTAAATTTAAATTAAAATACTTCGCCACATTAAAAACACATTTATTTGTCTCTGTTGTTAAAAATTCAAAACTTATTGGAAGAATATTTTCTTTATCTTCAACATTTAAAATGAATGTTCTATATTTACGCATTAATTGATCAATAATAGAATTAAGATTATCTGTTTCATGCATTTCAATGTCATTTGAAACAAATTTATCTTTAGAGCCTACAAGATGTCTTTCTGCACCTGAAGCAATCGTGTCCTTTGGATTCCTTAAAACAAAAATTTGATTTTCTGTGCTATATCCTTCAAAATGATGGGCATCCATCTCGCATTCACAATCAATATTAGTTTCAACTAGTGTTCTGATAAAGCTATTACCAGATCCAGCGGGGCTTGTTATTTTTAACTTATTCATATTTTTATTCCTTTTCTTTCAGTATTTTATTTGCTTTGCCTATAAACAATTTGTATATTTTTTCCCATAATTCTGGTTTTAATGAATCTTGTGGATGTGGTGCAACTGAATTAACACATTCTAAATTAAGTTCTTGAAAACCAATAGCATCTTTTATTTCTTGCTGTGTTATTGGTGTAAGCATGTTATGTTCGACAGCATATTCATTTAAAGTGTCGACAAATAGCTTATTCATAGATTGTCTTTCTTCGTAAGTATAGCTTGGGGAGATACCTTCATACTTTAAATGCATTTCCGTAAACTGCGGGAGAGGCTCTATTATCTGTATGGTCGATTCCTTGTAATATTCCAGAACTCTGTCTAAGAAGTTCCTAATTACATCTTTTGAGTTATGCTCTAGGGGTTCATACTTTGGCATCCATTGTCTAATATCCACATAGCCAACCCATATCATTAACAAATCAGAATTTTTAAATTCGCCAAATGGCTTTGTCCAAAATTCTCCTTGAGGTTGTTCTAGATATTGGCTTACGGTTTCTATTCCGCTAGACTGCTCATTTTCTTTTTCCATTTTTTCTGGATAAAATGACCACGCCTTAAGTCCCGCCTTACCCCATACTTTAAAATCTACTGGGCAAGTTTCAGGATCCCACCATTGCCAAACTCTTGTTGAGTGACAGTCTCCAATAAGATTTACAGTTTTCATATTTATATTGTATCATTACTCTTATCACTTGATCTTAGGTCTTAGGTCTATATATTTAATATTTATTATTTATTGATTTACTGACCCCCCGACCCCCCTATTGGAAGTATACTATTTCCAAATTCTATGTCAAGGGATGGGTACTGGGTTTCTCAAAATCTAAACCAGACTGAGTGTATCTTTCCGAAATAATTTTTTTTAAATCTTCATTAGACATAAATATAAGAGACATTTTAGGCTCAAGATTAAAAGTTGAATGTTTTTGCCCCTTTTTAAACCAAATTACATTGCCAGGCTCTAAAATAATTTTTACAGGTTCTGATGTGTCGTCATATAAAGTCCATTCAGATTTTCCATGGCATTGCCAGTGTACAACATCAGCTGAGTCCGAATGAGTGTTGCTACCCGATCTTACGGCCCCTTCAAAAGTGTAAAAGGTATTTGGTTCCCCATAAATTTCTAGGCATTTATTATAAAACTCTTTTACGCTTGGATTTTCCAAGAAATCATCAGAGACTATTTTGATATTAGAGTAGTTTTTGGCGTAAACATCAAATACCTCTGATCTGCTTTTATAAAGATCCACAAATAGGCTTATATCTGGGGATTCTAAATTATTTTTAAAAACCACATAATTTTTTTCTTTAATTACATTTTTTGCTTGATCCATGTTCATATATTTATTATACACTTTTTTATTTTCCCCTGCTTTTAAATTTAAGAAAATGTTAATATATTTTTAATTTGTACGATACATACCCTACAAAAAGTCGATAATTTAAGATAGACCGCCCATACTGGGCATGTCTTACGCTCAAGTGTGAGGCACCTCACAAAAATACTTTCCAGACACACCCGAGAAACAGGCATAAATGTCAGTCCCCCATGCTACGCTTATACTATAACAAACAAACGAAAGGGGTCACACAATGACTCAACTAAACGAAACACTATTCAGCACTATCGTGCATGACTTCCACAATGGTGGGGTCAAGTCCTCTTATGGACTATCTGCCTATGACCGCAAGGCTATGGTCAAGTATCTAATCTCTAGCCCTGCTTGCTATTGCATTGACTGCGTGTGTGAGGTAACTCACACCGCATAAGGTGCGTGTCGCCTTGATAATGTCAGACCTATACCCTATAATTCCATTATAACCAACTAACGAAAGAAGAACAGACAATGACAATCACATACTCACTATGGGACGGCGCACAACTACTAGGCGTTGATTTCACCGCTACTAGCGCAGACGAAATGAATAAGGCAGTAAAGGACTTACAGAAAGTTTCTAGTAATGTCGTAGCACATATGCGAAAGGTAACACAGAACTAATGTCATACGCATACTCTTACAATACTAACTCAATAAATAAATATGAGTCAATCCAATCAGATGTATCAGACGCATACGCTTACCTTGATGAGGTAGATGAAGAACAACCTCCCGTTGATGACTTTGATGATGTTGATGATGAAGAACTAGCAAAAGTATTCGCATTAAGTTGGGATAACTAATAATGACTACTAATCGCATACTAACTACACTAGTGCAATTAGGTATCGGTATCCCCGCCCTACTTATGCTACGCCTAGTAATTCGTGATCTAATTCACAATAAATTAAACTAACGCTACGGCGTGTCGGCTTGACAATGTCAAGCTGGCCCGCAAAAGCACGGGGTCGGGCGTGTCGTTACGGTACCTGTGGATAACCCCTGGATTTTTGTGAGATTTATCACATACGTTGAGCGTCTTACTATGTGGAATTACTGGTCAGTAGGTAGATAAATGTCAGCCCCCTAGTGTATAATCTCTACTATAACAACAACGAAAGAAGGTCAGAAATGAACCTAGCAGAATACAAGGCGCACGTAGAGGCGCAACGCAAGGAAAGCCTACTAAAGGCTATTTCAACAATGTCAGAGGCTAATGATAAGATGTCCTCTCTATTCAATACTAAGGAGGCTAACTAATGGGTTATGTAGAAATCTTTCGCCTAGATGATGAGGGCGCTGGCTGGGTTGATTTATCAGAAGCAACACCAGATGAATTATTTAACATTGAACTAGGCTTACTAAACGAGGGAGCGCTCTAATGGAAAAAACAGAATTTGAAAAAGATTTAGAAATAAAAGAAAGTTTTATAGATTTACTAAATGATGTTTATCCTACTGTAAAAATCGGTTACTCAACTTTCACACCCGCCGAAATTCTAGAGTGTTGCGATCCCATTGCGTTTGCGATTGGTTTAGTAGAACACGAAGATTATTTAGCAGAATTGGAAGATGAGACATAACTCACAATAAATAAACGGCGTGTCGGCTTGACATTGTCAAGCTGGCCCGCAAAGGCACGGGGTCGGGCGTGTCGTTATGAAAGAGTTATAAAAACCCTGAAATTTTGTGAGATTTATCACATGGGCTGAGCGTCTCAATATTTGGAATTACTGGCGAGTAATTATTAAATGTCAGTGCAATACGCTATAATTGCTACTATCAACAAACGAAAGAAGGAAAGCAAATGTCAGCAAATGTCTATAATGTAACTGATTTACTAATCGGTAAAATGTATCGCTCAAAGTCCGTAACTGGAGAAATCATCTCAGCGGAAATTCACCCGCAAGCAATTTGGTACGAAGGCGCAGAAGCGTATCGTGTGCAAATTCGTAAAACAAATGGCGGTTACACTTATCGCAGTTTGGCGGTAAATAAATGATTGCTAAAGATTATCTTGATGAAACAGATTTCTATTTAATTAAAGATGAGCAACATTTTTGTTGTGACGAAAGCCAATTTATCCATGTGTGCAAGGCGCATGGCGAGCAAATGGGTTGCTACTTTTGCGAATTTGATTACTCTACTGATTGCGAGGAACAACACTAATGATTAACTCAGTAATGACTATTCCTTGTGATGTATGTAATGACTATGGCGTTATTTTCTTTGGTAACGATAATGATTTTGATTGCGAACCCTGCGATTGTGTAGAAGGAGAAAACCTTAATGTATAAACTTACTTGCGCTTATGACTCAAATGCTCCGCATTGGTCAGCAGAATACGAAAACGAATTTGGTGCATGGGAAAACTTTTTCTTATTTACCGATTGGGGATTTGCTGATGAATACTCAACAGTTAATCTTTACACGCCAACAGGCAAATGTCACACAAAAGTTTTTTATCGTGAAGGTCGAAAGGTCGTAGTAAAATGATGACAAGAAAAGATTATGTCGCGGTTGCAGAAATTCTAAACTATGCAAGCGATAAAACGCACCCTGCTTTATTTTCTAAAATTGTAAATGATTTCGCTGAAATGTTTGCAAAAGATAATGAGCGATTTGACATAACTAGATTTCATAAGGCGAGTGGGTATCATGTTCCTAACTTCACTTCAAGATAAAGTAAAGCGAATTCAGGAGTTGCGTCGCAGTAATGCGGCGCAACCTGTTCGCAATAAAAAGAAATATAATCGCA
>JBBALJ010000056.1:0-20204 GCA_040403075.1 Bacteroidia bacterium | reverse complement strand
AATATTGAAAATTGGGTTGGTCTCATGTTTTAGTTGTTATTTTTTTTGTTCATGGTTCACAGTTATTCGGTTGACAGTTCACAGTTATCAGCATTACGGTTAAACGGTGAACTGAAAACCGTCAACCCTTAAAAGAGTTTTTTCACATCATCAAGGCTAAGCATTTTTAAGCAAGGTTTACTATCAGGCGAATAGGTGGGTTCTTTGCATGCAAAAAGTTCATCTATCAGTTGGTTCATTTCTTCTAAGCTTAATCTGTTTCCAGCTTTCACCGCAGCTTGTTTCGCCAAACTCCGTGCCACGCTTTCGTGTTTGTTATTCTGTGCTCCTCTGGTATTTTTATAGTTTTCAATTAATTCTTGCAACACCTGCTCTTCATTTACATGGTTCAATTCAGCAGGCACACCATTTAGCACAAAAGTGTTTTTGCCAAACTCATTTATATCAAAGCCAAGGGCACGAATTTCAGGCAATATTTCTAGCAATATACTCTCGTCACCCGCATTTAAATGCACCGCTTTTGGAAATAATTTCTGCTGACTGACAGCAGGATTTTTTTGCAAAGCATACAAGTTCTTTTCATACAAAATGCGCTCATGAGCCGCTTGTTGGTCTATAAGCATCAGTCCGCTTTTTACTTGCGAAACGATGTAAGCATGGTGTAATTGAAAAATACTTTGGGTCACTGCAGTTTCAGGTTCAGGCTTTGGCATGACAATTTTGCTAGTGATGCCGGGCAATTCAAACAATTGCGGACGAGAACTTTTCTCACTACGGGCTATTTCATATATCTGTTTCCAGTCTTGGTTATTGTCTTTTTTTACAAAATCAGAACCTCTGCCATAGTTGCGTTCTTCTCTAATAGTAGCATCTTTTTGGGAGTTTTGTTGAGAAGCCATATTGCCATAATCAGATTGCTTTATCTGAAAATTCATGAATTGGTTGTCGTCAAACTCATTGATTTTTGGTGCCACATGGAAATCTCCCAAAGCCTTGCGGGTAATGGCTCTGATGATTTGGTATACGTTTTTTTCATCCTCAAACTTCAACTCTGTTTTGGTAGGATGAATATTGATGTCTATTTGCGCAGGATTGATTTCGATAAAGATACAATAAAAAGGGTATTGTTCTTTGCTTATCATGCCTTCAAAAGAACTGGTGACAGCATGGTTGAGGTAAGCATCTTTAATAAATCGTTTGTTCACAAAAAAGAACTGCTCACCACGCATTTTTTTTGCCAACTCTGGTTTACCAACAAATCCACTTACATTGATGATACTGGTTTCTTCCTCACAGGGCAATAAATTATCTTTATTTTTATCAGCATACATATCACAAATACGCTGTAATTGACTTGCTTTTTTTAGGTTGAAACTTTCATCGTCATTATGCCATAAGCTAAAAGCAATTTGAGGATTGGCAAGCGCTGCGCGGGTAAATTCATCAATGATATGGCGCAACTCCACAGGATTGGATTTAAGGAAATTCCTACGAGCAGGCACATTGAAGAATAGGTTTTTTACGGCTATGCTTGTACCAACAGAGGCAGCAATATTCTCTTGCTTCTTCACCTCGCTGCCTTCTATCAAAATAAGAGTTCCAAGCGAATCTTCTTCACGTTTGGTTTTCAATTCTACATGCGCCACAGAAGCCATACTGGCCAATGCCTCACCCCTGAAGCCCATGGTTTTTATTTTAAAAATATCTTCACTACTTGATATTTTAGAGGTGGCATGCCTTTCCCAACACATACGAGCATCGGTAGGGCTCATGCCTATGCCGTTGTCTATTACCTGCACCAAAGCCTTACCTGCATCACGCAAAATCAATTTGATTTCAGTGCTTTGGGCATCTATAGCATTGTCGAGCAATTCCTTCACCACACTGGCAGGCCTTTGAATTACTTCACCGGCTGCAATCTGGTTAGCTACATGATCGGGTAATAGTTTAATTATATCTGACATTTTCTCTTTCTGCAACGCAAAAAACCGAATAAAAAGGCATATTCTGAAATAGATTTTATCCCGAAGGCCAATATTAGCAAAAATGTTGTCATATTTTCCTCTCGGGATTATGAAATCTAATCAATATAGATGGTTTATTGTTAAAAACTAAGATTTGTTTTCTATTGCTTGATTTGCATTTATATTCGCCTCAAATTATGGAAGCTAATCGTTCAAAATTTGAGAGCATTTTAAAAGTTCGCCCTGACGATATCGACATGAATAACCATGTACACAGCAGCAAATACATTGATTATGTGCTAGCTGCAAGATACGAGCAAATGGAGCTAAATTATAAAATGCCCATGCAAGAATTTATTAAACATGGTTATGGTTGGGTTATTAAAAATACTTTCATCGAGTTTAAACGACCTTTGTTATTGGGAGATGAAATGAAAATAATTACTTGGATTGACGAAATGCATAAAGATGGGGTGAAAGTTTGCTACGATATTGTGAAGCTAAGTACCAATAAATCTTGTAGCAGTGGCTATTTTAACTATACCATGGTAAGTTTGACAACAGGCAGGGCAGAGCTCATACCAGATTGGATAAAGGAGCGTTATAGCATATAAAAAATTAGGAATTAATAATTACGAATGTTGAATTAGAAGAAAAATAAATATATAAATGCCAAAATTAGTGAGACTTTTTTAATCTTTTTCATAAAAAAAGCTGTCCTTTTGAGACAGCTTCATTGTTCAATTTTATGAATTATTGAACAATTTCATATGTTTCTTTTGCGTAAGTATATCCTGTGATATGAATGTTTTTGCCTTTTGATGTCATATCACCTTCTGAACTACGTCCAACATAAATTTCAACCACAGATCCAACAGGAAAATCGATTAAATCAGAAGAACTTATTGCATAATTACCATTGTCGCTCACTATTTTAGTTCGCTCGAAAGATTGATCTGATAAATTTGCGTTAAGTCTTTTGCTTGTTGGTCCATCATAGAAAAAAACAACTGCAACATTGCTATTATTAGGATCTGTGTTCCAATTTAATGCAACAGATGGGTTTGATTTACTTAAAGTAGGTAAACCACTAACAGATCTACCACATGCACACGGTGTCATTGGCGCTAAATAAAGCTCTTCGGGAATATAAAATTCGGTACTACATGGATCAAATGAGCCCCCACCTGTAATTGAAAAAGCTGTACCTGTTCCAAATTGTCCTGCGTTTATCGGATTTTTTGCATCCAAAGACGTAAAATTATATGTATAATGTTTGCCATATAATGCTGTATCCATAATGTTTACTTTGATTGCACCAATATATAAATCGCCAACATTTTCTACGTCTTTAGGATTCAAATCGCTTGTCTTATAAAACTGACCAGTTGCCCAATAATAGCAGCTGGAGTCATTATTGCCTGTTGTTGTAATAGCTCTATAATATATGCTTCCTTCATCATATGGCACACCACCACCTAACATTAAATTAGTAAGCGTATTTTTGGATTTGTTATTAGATTTTATTTCAGTTTCAACTCCGTTTTTGCAAGCAGTAATAAATACAATGCTTGCTAAAATTGTTATTATTAATATTGATTTTTTCATATTCGTTTATTTATTTATTACTAGAGACAATCTTTGAATGATTCACACTGATTTTTACTATCAATTTGTAAAGGGCATTTTTCTACATATTTATATCCAGGACCAGGGTCTCCGTAAGATAGTGGTGTTGTTTCACCAAAAAATAATTGTTTCCCATAATATGTGATTTGATTACCATTGTTATCTAAATAGGTGCATGGAGGGCATGAATTACAGCAATCTGTTCGTATTCTTATTTTTACTATGTACTTCATTCTACCAGGTATATTAACAAATATACAATCAAAAGGGGAAGATCCAGTTGAATTTGGATTTTGAACTAAATTTGTTTTGATTATTGACTGAGGATAATTCTTCCAATGTGTAATAAAATTACCACTATTATCTTTAACAAGTACATCAACATCAATATTAACATTATTTGAGTTATACCAATCTACTCCACAAAAATTTGACATTTGAGAAATTTGAATATATCCGCTTTCATTTTCATTTGGTGTTGCGGGTGCATATAATTTTTCTTTGCATCCCAATAGTAACAAGAATATAGTGCAAATATTAATAAATAATGGTTTGTATTTCATATCATTTTTATTTTACCTCAAACTAATTTGTTTTTTCTTTTACTAAAAAACCTATTTTTGGATGATAATATTCGTTTTATGAAATTAAGAATTGGAACCAAGCTGAATCATATTAAAATAGAAAAGCATTTAACTCAAGAACAAATGGCAGAATTGCTTGGACTTTCAGTATCTGCTTATGGGCGTTTAGAACGAAATGAAACTAGTTTGGAGTTGGATGAACTAAGTCGCTATTCAAAAGTGTTGGATGTTCCAACTCATGAGTTTTTGCCTGAAACATTTCAAATCAATAATTCACCAAATTATAGTCAAGGGGGGATAGTTTTTGGTAACTTTTATTATTATGCTGATTCAAATAATGACATTGCAAAGAAAAATAATGAAACTGAAATATTGAAAACCGAATTAGAGGCTTTAAGGGAAGAGATTAAAAAATTAAAATTAGCTAATGGCAAACCGCTTTAGGTTAAAAGCCAGCAGCCATAAAAATGAATAAAAAAAACATAGCCATATACATTAGCCTCTTTTTTCTTGTCGCACTTAGTGCATGCAGAAAAGATTTGGAGTTTACCAAAAATGGGGTGACGCTTACATTTTCAAGTGACTCGGTATTGTTTGATACCATGTTTAGCAAGTTGAGTAGTAATGTTCCAAATACACCCCGCTCTATTACCTTTCAATTGAGGGTGACCAATCCTGATGAAAATGCCATCAAGACAAACATAAAATTGGCGGGCAATACCACTGGTTCTGTTTTTAAACTCAATGTGGATGGCCAACCAGGAAAGGTTTTCAATGATATCGAAATCATGGGCAAAGACAGCATTTTTATCTTCGTGCAAGTTTACCCTGATTCGGCTACACAATTTAACAATAACCTACCTTACCCTATAGCAGATAATATTTTGTTTGAAACCAATGGTAACAAACAAAGTGTGGTGATTTTTGGCTATGGTCAAAATGCCAATTTTATTAACGACTCGGTTTTAGAGAGCAATAAACAAATCACTTGGCCTGCGGGTAAACCTTATGTTATTTACAACTCAGTTTTGGTGCCAACAGGCACAACCTTAACCATTGCTGCAGGGGCTCAAATTTACAGTCATATCAATTCCAAAATATATGTGCAAGGCACTTTGAAAGTAAATGGCACTTTTGATAACCCTGTGGTTTTTCAAGGTGACAGATTAGAGAACGACTATAAAGATGTGGCAGGGCAGTGGGAAGGCATTCACTTTTTAACCACAAGCAAAAACAATAGCATCAAAGGAGCAATCATCAAAAACGCTTATATTGGTATACGTTTAGATTCATTGGCATCAGACACCAATCCCAAGTTGACATTAGATCAATGCATCATCAAAAACTCATCAGCGGTGGGTATTTTGGCATATACTTCTAGTTTGAAAGCAACGAATAATCTGGTATTCAATTCAGGTATTTATTCATTTGCCGCTGACTATGGAGGCGATTATCAATTAATCAACAATACCTTTACTTCTTTGGGTTCGAGTGCTGGCAGACAAGACCCTTCTTTTATTTTAAGCAATTCACCAGTTAGGGATTCATTGAAGAACATTGTATATGCATTTCCACTTTCATATAATGTAACTAACAATATCATATATGGTTCATTGGATGAAGAGATTGCTTTTAATGAAGATCCTGATGGTAAAAAAGTAACAAGCAAAACAGTTAAGAACAACCTTATTAAAACCCAATTGGAAGGACTGAATGTGAATAATAATTTGATAAATGCAGACCCCTTGTTTGTGGATGTGTTCAATAATAATTATGAAATAACAGGTCCATCTCCATGCAACCAAGCAGGGGCAAGTATTGTAAACTTTAAGTTCTTTCAGGATTTAAAAGGACTAAGCCGAAACATTGTGAAACCTAGTATAGGTGCTTACGAGGCTCCGAAGTAAAATTGTCTCATTGTTTTCTATAACAATTTTTATATTTGTTTAATAATAATAACGATGTACACATACAAAATACATTTGCATAAAGAGGATGAAGGTGGCTACACTGTTTCTGTGCCTGCTTTGCCAGGTTGTATTACCTATGGTGAAAACGTGGATGAGGCAATTTCAATGGCAAAAGAAGCCATAGAGCTTTACATAGAAGAATTGGTTGAAAGAAATGAACCCATACCTGATAATGCCAATACATTAGAACATACGGTTAATTTAGAATTTGCATGAACCTTTCTCCAAAATACCTGATTAAGATTTTGGAGAAGTATGGATTCTTTTATAAAAGAACAAAAGGCTCTCATCAACTGTATTTCAATCCCATCACTAACAAAACAATCATTGTTCCTGTCCATGGAGGAAAGGATATGAAAAAAGGAACTTTCATGGCTATTTTAAAGCAGGCTGGTATCGAAAAATCTGAAATAGGTTTATAGCAATTTATAAGGTTCAAAACCCTCTAAAAGTTCCGCGACTATAACAACTTCTTCCAATTTATCTCTTCTTCCAACAATTGTTTTAGCTGACTAAGGTTAACACGTTCTTGTGTCATGCTATCTCTGTGGCGAATAGTAAAGGTATCGTCTTGCAAAGTATCGTGGTCGATGGTGATGCAGAAAGGCGTTCCCAATGCATCTTGTCTACGGTAACGTTTTCCAATGGCATCTTTTTCTTCGTAGAAGCAGTTGTAATCAAACTTCAATTCATCCATAATCAACCTAGCTTTTTCAGGCAAACCATCTTTCTTGGTCAATGGGAAAATAGCTAATTTTATTGGTGCTAATACAGGAGGTAAGCTCAAAACTACACGGGTATCACCTTCGCCCACTTGCTCTTCTTTAAAGCTGGCACAAAGCACTGAAAGGAACAACCTATCTAGCCCTACAGAAGTCTCAACAACATATGGAATATAGTTGCCATAAGCTTTGCCGTTTTCATCCAATTCGGCATCAAAATATTGCATTTTTTTGCCTGATAATTCTTGGTGATTTTTTAAATCGAAATCAGTGCGGCTATGAATGCCTTCTAATTCTTTAAATCCAAAAGGATAGTTAAATTCAATATCAACAGCCGCATCAGCATAATGGGCAAGTTTCACGTGGTCGTGGAAGCGATAATTGTTTTCTCCCAAACCTAGTTTTTTATGCCAATTTAAGCGAGCTTCTTTCCAGTATTCATACCATTGTTTTTGAGTGCCAGGACGAACAAAGAATTGCATCTCCATTTGCTCAAACTCACGCATACGCATGATAAACTGACGAGCAATAATTTCATTACGAAAAGCTTTTCCTGTTTGGGCAATACCAAAAGGAATTTTCATCCTACCTGTTTTTTGAACATTTAAGAAATTTACGAAAATACCTTGAGCGGTTTCTGGTCTTAAATATATTTTATCTGAATCCTCAGCCATAGCACCCATTTCGGTGCTAAACATCAGGTTGAATTGACGCACATCTGTCCAATTGCGGGTTCCACTTATGGGACAAGCTATTTCGTGTTCAACGATAAGGTCTTTTAATTTTACTAATTCATTGTTGAGCAAAGCGGTATCAAGCGCACTTTGCAATTCTTCTGCTTTTTGGTTTTTGCCATCTTTCTCGTATTTGGCAATTTTATCCTCTAATAATTGGTCAGCGCGGTATCTTTTTTTACTTTCTTTGTTGTCAATCATTGGGTCGCTAAAACCATCAATATGGCCGCTCGCTTTCCAAGTTTTTGGGTGCATGAAGATGGCAGCATCCAAACCTACAATGTTTTCGTGCATTTGAACCATGGCTTTCCACCAATATTGGCGTAAATTGTTTTTTAATTCCACTCCATTTTGTCCATAATCATATACTGCACCTAATCCATCATAAATATCACTGCTTTGAAAAACAAAACCGTAGGCTGTGGCATGACTTACCACTTTTTTGAAAATATCTTCGCTCATGTGGCAAAAATAAGGGCTTATCGCTCTTTTAAAAATATTGCGTAAAGAATTGTCATAAAAAAATGATGCTGCAACATTAGTTAGGCTCAAAATGTCAAACCCTTGTTAAATAGAATATTTTTACTAATTTGCCTTTGATTACCATAGCATATAAGAAAGAGTTGATATCCACCGAAATTGAGTTGATTGACGCGTGCCTTAGGCAGGAAACCTCTGCGCAGAGGGTATTATTCGATACCTATTCTGCCAAATTATTAGGTGTGTGCTATCGTTATGCCTCTTCGCAAGCAGATGCTGAAGATATCCTTCAAGAAGCTTTTGTAAAAATATTTAACAAATTAGATAATTTCAGAAGAGAATCCAGCCTTGAAACTTGGATGACTAGGATTGTCATTAATACTGCCATTTCTCATTTGAGGTTGAACAAAAAACACCATAATGAGTCCGATTTGGAGGTAATTGAAAATAAGTATTCGTTCAGTAATGAGCAATTTAACCAAATTGATGCCAAGATACTAATGAATGCTATTCAAGAATTGCCTGATAATTATAGGGTGGTGCTTAATATGTTTGCTATAGAAGGATTCAGCCATAAAGAAATTGCCGAGGAATTAGGAATACCTGAAGTGACGTCACGCTCCCATTTTTTTAGAGCGAAATCAATACTTGAGAAAAAACTGTTGAACATAAATAAAATGAAGTTGGCAAAATGAGAGAAGAGGAATTTATAAACAGTTTGAAAGAACAAGCAGATGGATTTAAAGTCACGCCATCGGCAGGATTATTTGATAAAATAATTATATCAGGAAATCTAAACAACAAAGTGGCAGAGAAAGATTTTGCCAATCTGTTGAAAGAAAAAGCATCAGACTTTTCGGTAACCCCAAGTGCAGGTTTGTTTGATAAAATAAGTGCAGCAAGCAAAACTGCAGCATATGCGGAGGTTGAGCAGTTTAATCACATCGTAAAAAATCACGCTAAAGATTTTAATGTAACACCTTCTAATGGATTATTCGAAAAGATTGTTGTTACTAGAAATAATTTATTGGCGCGCAGGTATGCAGTTTATGGTATTGCTGCCCTACTATTATTGAGTGTAGCGTCTTTCTTTTACTGGCTAATTCACAGTACTGATGCCTTGAAAAATGAAACAGAAATGGTTTATATTTCTGAGGGCGCAAAAGTTGGCAAAACATCGCCTAATCATAAATCAGAGTTGATAATCCAAAGTAAACAACCAAAGCTAGCAGAGGAATCGATAGCCCTTGATAATTCTCCAATTGCAAAAGTTTTGAATCTCAATTCTAAATCTAAAAAACCAAAGCAAACAAGTCAAATTCAAATATTTAATAAAAATAATTTATTCATAGCTCAATCTAAAGGAAATACAGCCAAGATAGGAAATGGTTTAACTAACAATGCAAAGGCCAAACTTGCATTTGTTTCTTCAGAAATAGGAACTATTGGTTTGAACCCAAATGGTGGTGGTGGTAATTCAAATGTTAATGAAACTGTGAAATCAGAAACATCTCCAATCGGAAATTCTGCCATAGCTGATTTGAATCCTAAAAACACAGAGGCTAATGAAAAACCAATTGAACAAAAGCCTAGCGAAGAAAGACCACTTATCGTAACTGATAATAATTCAAAGCCTGAAATAAATGAAATCACCCCTATTGCTTCAGTGAACCCACCTTTGCCAGCTTCTACGAAGCCACGAAAAAAAATAGTGGGAACCAAATGGGCAATTGGTGTTTATGGAACGCCTCAATTGCTTAAAAGTGAATACCATTCAAACAAAACCAAAGAAAATTGGGCAAATGAATATTTGAAAACCAAAGTTCAGAATGATAAATCTAATTTTAATTATCAAGCAGGTTTGCAAATTGAGCGTAAATTGAGCAATAGTTTTAGTGTAATTTCTGGAATTGGAATCTCAGAGATAATGTTTAGGGAGCTCCGTGTGGTAACCTATTTAACTCCATCTGAAGCTTCTGGAGCAGGTATAACTATTTCTAACAAGGAGTATATTCGTAAGTCAAGTTATGATGTAACCTTAAATTACTTGGAAGTGCCTCTGCATATTCAATATGCAAAGCATTGGAATAAATTCGGCCTTGCTGCCCAAGCTGGAATGGCATATAATCTTTTAATGGATGCGAATGCAGTTGTTTTTGATTCTGATACTATGAATACTTGCATAGTGCAAGGCGCAAATAAATCTTTACAACAACATGTATTTTATTTCTCTAGTGCCATTGTTGCTGAGTATTTCCCAATGAAACATCTTTCTGTGTTTGCGGGCCCAACCTATCGTACAGCTCTAAATTCTGTTTATGATGATAAATATGTATTATCGCAAAAACCATATTTCTATGGCTTAACTATGGGCGTAAAATATGCGTTTTAAGATCTGAATAAAACGTCTTTAATGTTTAATTGAAGATTTACATGTCCATTGAAATAATTCTCTTCAATGGTGAAACAAACATCAAAGGAAATGCCTTGAACCACTTTGTGATAATGCTCGCCAAGTCCGAAACCTATGGCTTTGAAAATCCTGCCACCTTCTTCTTGTGTTATGCTTAGTTTAAGGTGATTGCTACCTACAATGGTCGCATCTCCCACGTCCCATACGTTTTTCGCCATAAACACCGGATTTAAATTTCCGGGTCCAAATGGAGCAAATTGCTTTAATACACTAAAAAACTTAGGCGTTATGATGCGCAATGGGATTTCCACATCGTATTCGATTTCAGGAACCAAGCTACGTTCGTTGATATTGTTAGCCACTATTCTCTCGAATTTCTCTGTGAATTTAGCTACATTTTCAAGGCGCATTGTCAATCCAGCAGCGTGGGTATGCCCACCATATTGCTCTAGCAAATCGCTACATTCTTCAATGGCACTATATAAATCAAAGCCATCTACTGAACGCGCTGAACCTGTTGCTAATCCATTAGATTCAGTAAGAATAACAGTAGGTCGATAGTATTTTTCAATCAATCGAGAGGCAACGATACCAATTACACCTTTGTGCCATTCGTTGTGGAATAGCACAGTAGCTTTTTTAGCTTCAAAACTCTCGTCTTTTAATATCATATCAAAAGCATGCTCTGTGATGTTGGCATCAAAAAGCCTGCGTTCGTTGTTGTGATGGTTTACCAATTCTGCAATCTCAAGTGCTTTTGATTGCTCGCTTGAAATCATTAGTCTCACCGAGTCTTTGGCATCCGCTATTCTACCTGCTGCATTTATGCGTGGGCCAATAAAAAATACAACGTCATTCACTGTATATTCTTGGCGAGGCGCATAGGTTTGGAGAAGGGCTTTTAAACCATTGTTTGGGTTGTCTTTTAGTTTTTTTAAACCATAATGAGCCAATACCCTGTTTTCATCCAGTATAGGCACCAAATCACTAGCAACACTCACAGCTGAAAGGTCTGCAAAATTTTCTACTTCCTTAAATGGAATATCGTGTGCCATGGCATAAGCCTGAATGAGCTTAAAACCAATACCACATCCCGAAAGCTCCTTAAAAGGGTAGGGGCAATCTTTTTGTTTTGGGTTTAAAATTGCAACAGCCTCAGGCACTGTATCACCAGGTAAATGGTGATCACAAATAATAAAGTCGATGTTTTTCTTGTTGGCGTATTCAATCTTATCAATGGCTTTGATTCCGCAATCAAGCGCTATAATAAGCGAAAACCCATTATTAGAAGCCCAGTCGATGGCATTGAAAGATATTCCATAACCTTCAGTATATCTATCTGGGATATAGTAATCTAAGTTGTCGTAACGTTGCGAAAAGAAACTATAAACAGTGGCAACAGAAGTGGTTCCGTCCACATCATAATCGCCATATACCAATATCTTTTGATTTTCGGCTAATGCCTTATCTATGCGTTCGATGGCAGTTTTCATGCCCTTCATGATAAAAGGGTCGTGTAAATCTGTGTATTGCGGTCTGAAAAAACTTTTAGCTTTCTCAAAAGTATCGACACCACGCTGCACCAAAATACCCGTAAGTACTTTATTTAAGTTAATGGCCGAAGATAATTCTTCAACCAATGCCCTATCGGGTGTCGCCTTTGCTGTCCATCTCTTTTGCATGTCTAATGGGCAATAATATCGTTTTTTTTAGAAAGATTTTTACTAAAGTTTTAAAGCTATGTAATTCAAAGCCGATAAGTTTTTACATTTGCCCACATGCCCAAAATTCTTTGTATCGAAACCGCTACCGAAGTTTGTTCTGTTGCCATTAGCAGCCATGGAAAACTATTGGCTTTGGAAGAAAACCATGACGGTAATGCCCATGCTTCGCAACTGCATAATTTGGTGCAAAAGGTATTAGATTCAGCACGCATCACACTTCAAGATTTAGATGCTGTTGCTGTGAGTAAAGGACCTGGAAGCTATACCGGACTTAGGGTGGGGGTATCTACTGCTAAGGGCTACTGCTATGCACTAGGCATTCCTTTGATTGCCATCAATACCTTGGAGAGTCTTGTTAGGGCGCAGGAATTAGGGGAGAGGGAACAAGCAACAATAAGCCTGTATGTTCCTATGCTTGATGCGCGTAGGATGGAAGTGTATTGTGCTGTTTTTGATAGCCATGCAAACATGATACGAGAAACCGAGGCAAAGATTATTGATGAAACATCTTTTGCAGGTTTGCTTGAAAACAATGAGGTTTACTTTTTAGGGAATGGAGCGGCCAAATGCAAAAGCATGATTACCCGCCCCAACGCGAAATTTTTGGATAATGTGCTTTGTTCAGCAAAAGGCATGGTGGATGCGGCATTTGAGGCTTTTCAGTCCAAACGTTTTGAAGATACAGCCTATTTCGAGCCTTTTTACTTGAAAGACTTTGTGGGAACTACACCAAAGAAGTTGGTGTAAGATAAATAACATTTGAATTTAAGGCTATTATTTATGTTTAGCTTCACTTTGTTATTTATATTGTGTAAGCGAAGTATCTATAATAAAATTATTTAGTATTTAAAACTAATGAATTAATCATCTATTAAGAAACTACAGATCAATAATGATTAAGTCTTGGCCAAATGCATCTGCTTTTTCTAAAACCAAATCGATAATATCTTTCTCCGTGTTGACATCATAAGTCATGATATTTTCTTTCCTTTCTTGAAATACACCATTCGGGAAGATTTGAGATTTCGTTTTTAATAATTTCTCAATATCCGTTTCAAGTTTGGCTTCCTGCTGTTTTTTGAAGGTCTTATTAGCCTTGTTTAAAAAATCTTTTGTTGAAAGCTTTGTTTCCAATAAATCCTTGCCCAATTGGTTGTCAATGGTTTTTGCCTCATCTATTAATTTTTGAAACAACACTTCGATTTGTTGGCTATACATATGGAAATTTGACTCTGATTTTAACTTCACAAACTTGTCTAACAAAACAGATTCGTTTGTAAAGAAATCAGCTAATTGAAGTCCTGATTTTTCTATTTTGGTTTTTAGGCTTGACCCTAATAATAAAAATGAATTGCGTTGCATAACAACTGGATATGGAACCTCATAACTATTAAAAACGCCTTTCAATTGTAACCAATACGCCACCTCTGCAGGTCCGCCAATATAGGCCAAATTAGGCAAAATCAGCTCTTGGTATACGGGGCGCAAAACCACATTGGGACTAAATAATTCCGGTTTACTCTCTATCAAGTTTTCGATTTCATTTCTTGTGAAAACGATATCTGTATCCTGTAATTTAAACTCATCACCTTCCGGTCTAATAAGCTTTCGGCCTAATTCATCATGTAGGTAAAAGAAGTTTATTTCGCGTCCATTGATTTGAAGTTTATAGTTTTTGCTGAGTTCTTCATTCGTTTTTTGAATGGCTTTGAAACTTTGCTGTTCTAAAATATCTGCTTTGATAATTGGTATTAACTCGTTTTTCAACTTGGCATTATCAGCATCTATTATCAAGAGTCCTTCGCTAGCAAAGAGTTGATGCACCAATCTTCTTGTAGCCTGACTTAGCTTGTATTTATCATTGTAACTCGACTCAAGAAGTTCACTCCAGTATTTAGCCTTTGCCTTGCTAACAAGCATCAGTTCAATATTATACATGTCTTCTTTCAGCCCATCAAGATTGAGCCTGCCAACGGGTTGCTGATGAGAAAGTTTATTCCATTTTATTTCCTTGCCAAAAAGATTTATTGAACTAATTTCTTCAAAGTCATGATCTTCACTGGCCATCCAAAATACAGGAACAAAATGTTTATCCAAGTATTTTTCATTGAGTTGCTTGGCTAAATTGATGGCAGTAACAATCTTATATATGAAGTATAATGGACCTGTAAATATGGATAATTGGTGACCTGTTGTTACCGTATATGTGTTTTCGTTTTTTAGGCTTTCAATTTTAGAAATGCTTAACTCCGATAGTTCTAATTCAGAATCCTTGTATTGCTCCAACAAAACCTCCGAAAGCAAGTTCCTCTTCTCTTGACTGAAGTTTTTGTTTTTTATAGCATTAGCAAACGAATCGATTTTTGGGCTATATTGGTAAAACCCTTTTAGTGAATCAGCTTCGTTAATATAGTCAATGCTTATTTGAGGAAGTAGTCCAGTTTCGGTTAATTTCATGAATTAGATAAGTTTAGTGGATAAAGAAAATCTGATTGTAGAAGGCTTACACTATTTCACCATACAAATCGAAATCTTCGGCATGGGTTATTTTAACATTGGCAAACTCTCCAATTTTGGCATAGTATTTTTTTGCGTCCACCAATACTTCATTATCAACTTCGGGGCTATCAAATTCAGTCCTTCCTACCCACATGCCATTTTCTTTTCTATCAAACAAAACTCTGTAGGTTTTGCCAATCTTCTCTTGGTTAATTTCAGCTGAGATACCTTGTTGTATCTCCATGATGATAGCAGCACGTTCTTCTTTCACTTCTTGTGGCACATCATCCACCATGGTTCCCGCATGTGTTCCATCTTCATGACTATAGGTGAAAATACCAAGTCTATCAAAGCGATTGCGTTTAACAAATTCGCATAAATCTTCAAAGTCTTGCTCGGTTTCGCCTGGATGACCAGCTATTAAAGTGGTTCTAATAGCAATACCTGGAACTTTAGCTCGTATATTGTCAACCACTTCTTGGGTTCTTGCAGTAGTTATTCCCCTGCGCATAATTTTCAACATATTGTCGCTGGTATGTTGTAGAGGGATGTCTATATATTTACAAATATTTTTTCTTTCTGCTATTACTTCCAAGGCATCCAAAGGAAACTGACTTGGGTATGCATAATGCAACCTGATCCATTCTGCACCTTCGATATCAGAAATACGTCTTAATAGTTCCGCTAATTTCCTTTCGCCATATAAATCTAAGCCATAATAGGTGCTATCTTGGGCAATAAGTAATATTTCTTTAGTTCCATTTTTAACCAAATTTTTCACTTCAGTTTCTATTTCTTCAAAAGATTTAGAAACATGCTTACCCCTCATGATGGGAATGGCGCAGAAAGAGCAAGGCCTGTCGCAGCCTTCAGCAATTTTTAGATAGGCGTAATGGCTAGGGGTGGTTAATAACCTTTCTCCAATAAGTTCGTGTTTGTAATCCGCACCTAATGTTTTGAGCAATTGAGGCAAATGAAGTGTACCAAAATATTCATCTACATCTGGAATTTCTTTTTCCAAATCTGGCTTGTACCTCTGACTTAAACAGCCTGTTACGTATAATTTGTCTATGTCTCCTGCTTGTTTGGCCTCGGCATATCTGAGAATGGTATCAATGCTTTCTTGCTTTGCATTGTCAATAAAACCGCAGGTATTGATAACTACTATATTGGCATCATCCTTAGCCGACTCATGTGTTACGTCAAAATCGTTTGCTTTAAGTTGGCTATATAACACTTCGCTATCAACAATATTTTTGCTACAGCCAAGGGTGATGATGTTTATTTTATCTTGCTTTTTGTTTTTTGTTTTCATGTTTTATTTAGCCATAGATTGCACAGATTTCACGGATTATAATATCCTATTTTCGACAAGTACAAATAGCTACTATTACTTTATTCTTTGTGTTTTTAATTAGAAAAACATTTCGGTTACTAGTTTTTACTCGCTCTCACTTCTATACCAGTTGCAATTAAGTATAAGCTAAAATAAAGAGCTTATCAAAATTTTCTGTGTAATTTGTGAAACCCTTGGTTTAGTTCTTAAACAAGGAATCTACGAACTCGTGTTTGTTGAATAATTGCAGATCATCAATTCCTTCTCCTACACCAATATATTTCACAGGTATTTTAAATTGGTCTGCCACGCCAATCACCACACCACCTTTGGCAGTACCATCTAATTTGGTTAATGCAAGGGCATTTACTTCGGTAGCGGCTGTAAATTGTTTGGCTTGTTCAAAGGCATTTTGCCCTGTTGAAGCGTCCAATACCAAAAGTATTTCATGGGGTGTGCCATCCAAAACCTTACTCATCACACGTTTAATTTTGGATAATTCGGTCATTAGGTTGATTTTATTGTGTAATCGGCCAGCTGTATCTATAATACAAACATCTGCACCATTGTCTACTGCATATTTCACAGCATCAAAGGCAACCGAAGCAGGGTCGGTGTTCATGCCATGTTCTACCACATGCACGTCATTTCGCTCACCCCAAATTTTTAATTGTTGAACAGCAGCCGCTCTAAATGTATCCCCCGCACCTAAAACTACTTTCTTTCCTGCTTTTTTAAATTGGTTGGCAAGTTTGCCTATCGTGGTTGTTTTTCCCACTCCGTTGACCCCAACTACCATTATCACATAGGGTTTTTTACCTTGTAAGTCGCTAAAATCCACTGGGATTTCGCTTTTGTTTTCATCTAATAGCTGGGCAATTTCTTGGCGCAGGAGGTTTTGCAATTCGCTAGTGCCTGTATATTTGTCTTTGGCAACTCGCTTTTGTAACCTATCAATAATTTTGAGCGTGGTTTCGATTCCCACATCACTTGTCACAAGAATTTCTTCGAGTTTATCTAAAAAATCATCATCTACCGAGGATTTGCCAACTAGGGCTTTGCTTATTTTTTCAAACAAGCTAGTCTTCGTTTTTTCAAGACCTTGGTCGAGTTTTTCTTTTTTCTCTTTGCTAAAAAAACTGAATATTCCCATGCTTACTTAATTGATACTGCCTACAAATATGCTAATACAATTCATAATTTGGATGAATTGGCATAAAATAAAATACAAAAAGCACCCTGAAATGTATCAGGATGCTTTTGTTTGAATAATTTATTATCGAAATTAACCTTTGAAATAGCCTTTAACGCTATCGTTAGGTACGATTTCAGATTTAAAAGAGTATGCTCCTTTTTTGTTTTTTACTGCACGGTAAACTTTAGCAAATTCTTTGCCTGAACCGGTTTTTAATGTTGCAACAACTTTCTTAGCCATTTTTTACGCTCCTTTATTTAATTTCTTTATGAACAGTAACACGTCTTAAAACGTTGTTGAATTTTTTCAACTCAAGTCTTTCGGTTGTGTTTTTTTTGTTTTTAGTAGTAATATATCTACTCATACCTGGCATACCCGTAGTTTTATGCTCGGTACACTCAAGTATAACTTGTATCCTATTTCTATTTCTTGCCATTTCGTTTTCTCCTATTATTAAATTATACCATCACGTATAAAATCATTCAACACAGCATTGATGCCTTTTTTGTTGATGGTTTTAATAGCTTTAGTTGATACTTTCAATCTAATCCAACGATTTTCCTCAGGGATGAAAAATTTTTTCTCCTGTAAATTTGGGTAAAAACGTCTTTTTGTTTTGGCATTGGAATGCGATACATTGTTTCCTTTTATCGCTTTCTTACCGGTTAAATCACAAACTCTCATTGCCGTGTTTTTCTTTATAAGGGCTGCAAATATCTGATATTTTTTATAAAATGCAACACTGTGACAAGAAATATTAATAAATTTATTTGTCTCTATCTTTTAATCTTAGCCCAATGCTACATAAAGCTATATATTTCTCGAAAATTAAAAATTAATATTGCCACATAATTTTTCGAAAATGAACTACGAATTTATCTTGGTTGAATCAAAATACCAACCGCACATAGCAATTATTAGGCTTAATCGCCCTAAAGAATTAAACGCCTTGAACCTTCAATTGATGCTTGAGCTTAAAGCAGCTTTGGCTAACTTGGATGATGACGACAATGTGAGGTGTATTATTATTACAGGCAACCAGCAAGCTTTTGCAGCAGGTGCTGATATCAAGCAAATGGAAAGTAAGACCGCCATTGATTTGTTGAAAATTGATCAGTTTGAGACTTGGGACCAAATTAGAAAGACCAAGAAACCCATCATAGCAGCGGTTAGTGGATTTGCTTTAGGAGGTGGATGTGAGTTGGCCATGACCTGCGATATGATTGTGGCCAGCGAGACCGCTAAATTTGGTCAGCCAGAAATAAAAATAGGTATTATGCCTGGTGCAGGCGGAACACAGCGACTAACCAAAGCAGTAGGCAAAGCCCTTGCCATGGAAATGGTGTTAACGGGTAAATTTATTTCAGCCGAAGAAGCCATGAAAGCAGGATTAGTAAATAGGGTAGTGGCTGAGGAATTGTATTTGGATGAAGCTGTAAAGTTGGCCAAAGAAGTTACACAAATGAGCCCTATCTCTGTGAGACTAGCAAAAGAGTCTATATTAAAAGCTTTTGATAGTGGATTACAAGAAGGTCTGTACTTTGAACGTAAGAACTTTTATATGTGTTTTGCTAGTGAAGACCAAAAGGAAGGTATGAAAGCCTTTGTTGAAAAAAGGAAACCGAAGTTTGAGGGTAAATAGTTTTTGATTGAATGAACAACCCACAAGAATTAAGTATTAAAGATTTTTCCTACGATTTGCCTGATGAGCGGATTGCCCAATTTCCTTTAGAGGCAAGGGACCAAAGCAAACTCTTGGTTTGGAATAAAGGTCAGATTAGCGAAACCCTTTTTAATCAACTGAGCAGCCTATTGGAAGTAGGCGATGCCCTATACTTTAATAATACAAGGGTAATACATGCCCGTATCTTCTTTTTCAAAGAATCGGGCGCCAAAGTGGAGATAATGTGCCTTGAACCTTTGGATTCAAGTGATACCCAAGTGGCCTTTCAGCAAAGGAAAAGCGCTACTTGGAAAGTGATGATAGGTAACTCGAAACGTTGGAAGGAGGGTATTCTGACTAAAGAACTCTCATTAAATGAAAACAAGTTCACCTTAAAAGTGGAGAAAATATCTCAAAACGAAGATACTTATACCATTCGTTTTGCTTGGGATGCAGACATCAGCTTTGCTGAAATGATTGAAATGGCTGGGGTTTTACCTCTTCCTCCTTATATGAATAGAGATGTGGAGGGCGAAGACGAGAACAGATATCAAACGGTGTATGCCAAGCATGATGGGTCTGTGGCTGCACCCACTGCAGGACTTCATTTTACCGAAAATGTTATTCAATCTCTTCATAGCAAAGGCATTTCGACAAATTATTTAACCCTTCATGTAGGGGCAGGAACCTTTAAGCCCGTTAAGGCTGAAACCATGCAAGGCCACCAAATGCATGAGGAGCGCATACATATCGAGAAAAACATTATTGAAAAATTATTATCGCAAGTTGAGGGGAAATCAGGTCGCATTGTGGTGGTTGGAACAACCTCGCTGCGCAGCCTTGAAAGCATTTATTGGTTTGGAAGAAGGCTGTTTTTGCAAAAAGATAAATGGAATGAGATTGGACATTTATATGTTGAACAATGGGAACCCTATCAATTAAGAATTGACAATTATGAATTAGGAATTTCAGGTAAGGAAATCCAAACAGAGGCCTTCGACTCCGCTGAGCGTGAGGTAGACTTGCAGACTGCGCTTCAAGCTGTTTTAGATTGGATGCAGTATAAAAACAAAACGGTTTTGACAGGTGCCACTCAGATTATCATTGCCCCACCTTATAAAATTAAGGTAGCAGATGCCATTATTACCAATTTTCATCAGCCTGAAAGTACGCTTTTACTATTGGTTTCGGCTTTTGTGGGTGATGAATGGAAACGCATTTATGAGTATGCCTTGGCAAATGATTTTAGATTTTTAAGCTATGGCGATAGCTCTATATTATTCAGAAGTTA
>JBBALJ010000055.1:0-20348 GCA_040403075.1 Bacteroidia bacterium | reverse complement strand
GATTGACGTTTGTTCTTTGTTACATACGACAATTTATTTACCATCTCGTCAAATTCTTTTGCATGCTCTTCTGTATCTATTTCAACGGTGCGGATTATCATACCACGAATATAAAATAATTTTAATTTTTATTACCCGAGTTTCAAACTCTCTCTGTCCTTGGTTTGTGTCCCCACAAACCAAGTCTATTTTGATATATAGAAGGATTGGTGGAAGGACACCAACCTTGTACAAGAGATGAGTGGTCGTAGTTTTTTAATAGATACAGATATTACATTGAAAAATAGTGATGCATATTTGAATAAATAATAAATAAACATACATTTGTTTGATAATTAAAACATGAAAGTATTACTTGATATAAAAGATAGCAAAGCCTTATATTTATTAGAAGTATTGAAGGGACTTTCGTATGTAAAAACCACGCCCATTTCAAATGAAAAGGCATTGTTAATGGAAGAAATAAAAGAAGCTGTTGACAATCTGAAATTGGAAAAAGCTGGCAAACTAAAATCTCGTTCGGCTAAAGAGTTATTGAATGAGTTATAATGTTTCAACCATTGCACCTTTTGATAAACAATTAAAGAAATTATTGTGTCCTTGGTTTGTGTCCCCACAAACCAAATCTATTTTGATATAAAGAAGGATTGGTGCGGACACCAACCTTGAACAAGTTTGCAAGCCTAATTGATACACTTGAGAAAGACCCCATACAAGGAGTTAGTTTAGGAAATAATTGTTATAAAATTCGATTGTCTATTGCTTCTAAAGGCAAAGGAAAATCAGGTGGTGCAAGGGTTATTACCAATATTGTTGTAGATAAAAAAAATGTTTACCTCTTAACTATTTACGACAAATCTGAAAAAGATAATATTACAGATATTGAATTAAGTCTGCTGTTGGATAATATTTAAATTAGGTTTTTGCTACCCGAGTTTTTTCATTTTAAATTCGTAGTCAGCCATACTATAGCCTAGCACACAAGACTACGAATAGTTGTGTTCAACCTATGGATTTAAATCCATTTTATCAACCGTTCTAAATGCGCTGCGCTAACATGTCGAACAGCAGGGTTTCTATAACGATTTATTTAGTACACCATTTAAATAAACTAAACTTATATTGTCCGTTAACGAAGGTGGTAATTGTAAGTTCGTATAGTCCTTTATTGTAAACTGATTGTATAATTGTATTACCGTCATCATCTTTAGCTGTGTTACTGCTTGATCTTATAAATCCATTTTGAACAAACTGATTCTTTAGTGATAAATAATAATTGTTATCAAATAGCGTATATTCAACATATTTTTGAAATTTTTCACCATTATGTGGGTCTGGTTCGTTATAAGTGCGCAATTCTAAACAAACCCATTTAGAACGTATAAATTTCTTAGGCATAAATTCCCATTTATAACTATCTGACAAAAAATCTTCTCCTTTAATTTCTTTTCCTTTGAATTCATATTTTCGGGAAATAAGATTGTCATTAATTTGATCATAATTTTGTCCCATAAATCTCATTAAATCTCCAGCTTTTAAATTTTGACCAAAAGTTAATAATGTCAAAAATAACATTGGAAATAAAATTATTTTTTTTGTCTTCATTATTGTAAATTTAAATTCTACTGTAACTAATCTCCGAATCAGACCATCTTTCAACTATTGCAAGACTACGAATTACTCCAACAGTAATTCTATTATTTGAACTCATATAATAATAAATGTATGCTTGGTCAGAAGTAAATAAATTACTATTATCATAAAATTGCCCACTATTATAAAATTCATCAATTACTTTTCCTTTGAATTTTATTTTCACTTTCTTGAAAGAAAATTCTATTTCTCTTAATCCATTATCTGATAGGAATTTTCCAGAATAGATTTGTTTCAACTGATCCATACAATATTAATTTAAGTTCAAAGTATAAAGAAAAATATTCCAAGCGAAAAGCAATAGCTAGTCCTTTTCGAAGGTTTCCTTATGGAAGGGATACCTTCTTGAAATACAGAGCAAAAATAAGCCATAACTGAATTGCTATTAAAATTTAGAATTCAACAGTCCAAATATAAATGTCAACAAACTTTGTCAACTGTAGAATTAATTGTACGATTTATTTTATCAAAGTATAGTCATAACAGTTTTGTTTGGCAAAATATCATTGGTTAAGAAATAAAATCAATTTCTGTTAGGATGAGCTAAAAGTATTTAACTCATTTAAAAAATCCCCCACCTTTTTTCAAAGACGAGGGATTGTATACATTCATGTGCCCCCACATCGGGCTAGTTAATTACTATTCAATTTAAAAATCTCTTTTGCCATTTCGGTAGGGTTTACAATGGGTATAAAATGGTTTTCGTAAGTTGTGCCCAATGTGTTCTTGGCCATTAAAGCCCGCGTATGAGATATGGAAATACTTAACATACTTATTAAAGCCATATCAGGTATGTCAAAAGTAACTCCATCATCCCGCACATATTTTTTCAAATCTTCGATATAAAAAACATTAGATACGGTGATATGAACAAAAGATTTTTTGTTTTCTTTATGGACTAAGTCGGTTAGTATTTGCAACTCGAAAGTGCTTGCTTCTATATCAAAATTAATCAATACCCCAAAGCCAAATTCAAAGTCTTGCGAAATTTCTTCTGCTTGGTTAATATTAAAGGCAAGCTCTTTTATACGCTTAATAGCAAAACCAAATTGTTGTTCGTTTTCCATATTTATGCAGCCGATATATTTGTTTCGTTTTGTGTTTGATTTTTTATTACGGAAGTAGGTGTACTGAAATTGTTTTTTAAGGCTATAATTTTACCTATTGTAACAACAAATGTTGGTTTCTGAAATTGTTCATTTACCATTGCTGATAGTTTGTTCGTTTCATAAATATCATCTGTTTGCACATAATTTATTACAGGGGCTTTTTGCATTTTAAGCGAAAGCTCCACTAATTTTTTTAACGAAAAATTACATTGTCCATTTAATATTTGTGTGATATAACCTTTGCTAACGCCCCACTCTTGGGCTAATTTTATTCTGTTTAAATTATTAGCCTGCATGTATGCTTGCACCTCATTGAATAGTTGGTTTTGAATTTCTTCAACCCAATATTCAGGTGTTTTTAATAATTCGTTTTTACTTAACATGTTATTTTTTTACTTTTAAAGTAAGCCTCTTTAATATTTCTGAATCTTTTTATATCCGATTTCTGAGTACTTTTTTTACCACCTATTACAATCACCCTACCACTTTCTTTATCATGAAAGGCATATACCCGCAAATGTTTTGTTTTAATTTCATACTCTTTTATCGTATCGTTTTTAGGGGTAATATCTCTGTGCTTTTCAATAGGCATTGTTTTTAAATCTGCCAATTGTTGCATTCTTGCTTGAATAGTAATTAACTCACTATCTAAGTTTCCTTCCCTTTTACATTGCTCCCAAAACATATCAAATTCGCAGGTATCATTTACAAACAATTTGTAAAACGATAATTTCCCTTCAATTTGTTCTATTTTTTCTAATGCAAATGTATACATTTTGTTTACTTATAACTAAACTCTATTTATTTTTTATTTTCAACTTATTTATTTTTAGACTTTTGCAATTTCATTTCTTCACAAATGAAATTCATAATCTCCTACAAAAATCCCCCACCTTTTTTCAAAGATGAGGGATTGTATATATATTTATTTGCCCCCACATCGGGCTAGTTAATTGTGGCGTTGGAAAGAAGCCTATCCCTAATCCCTTTCCAAAGGAAAGGGACTTTACATCCCCCTGCCCCCTTCAAAGGGGGAAGGCAGCCGCACATTGCCGTTGCAGGCGTCCTCGCCTGCAAATTCTAGCTACATCCCGTTGTCGTACCGCAAGTCATACAAGTATAACAAGTACCTGCTCTCATGGTCATGTTACCACAAGCCCTGCAGCTTGGTGCTGAATTATCACCAAACATATTGCCAGCTTTTGGTTTTGTTACACTTACTTCTGCTTTAGCCATAGGTTGTACTTGTACATCTGTTTTCACGGGTTCGCTTCTGTTAAAGCCTATCGGAGCAATGGTTTCAACTATTGGAGTTGGTGCTACATGATGTACTTCTTGTACCGCATGTGGCACTATTTTATGCGTATACTTGTGCTTGTTCACAGCCAAATGGCTACGTTGTGTTTCGGTTGGTGGTATCTGCACAAATTCTTCAATACCCAAATATTCAAAACCTAACATACGGAACATATAATCAATAATAGAAGTAGCGCTCTTAATATTATCATGTCCTGAAACCATACCCGCTGGTTCAAAACGTGTGAATGTAAATTTATCTACATACTCGTTCAAAGGCACACCATATTGTAAACCTAATGATACTGCTATAGAGAAACAGTTCATCAAGCTGCGAAGCGTTGCACCTTCTTTGTGCAAGTCAACAAAGATTTCACCCAAAGTTCCATCTTCGTATTCACCTGTACGAACAAATATGGTTTGTCCACCCACGGTAGCTTTTTGTGTAAAGCCATCACGTCTTCCAGGCAATGCTTTGCGGGCAACAATGCCTGCTAATTTATGTTTGAAAGTAGTATCTGCTGTTGCGTTTAAAATGGCTGTAGCTGCATCAAGCACTTGCTCAGGAGTTAATTCTCCTACTGGTTTCATGGCATCATCACCCAACACGCTTTCTACTACTTCTTGCATTTCTTCTTCATCCACTGTATCTGATTTGTTAGATAGTGGTTGGCTGAGTTTGCAACCATCGCGGTATAAGGCATTGGCTTTAATACCTAATTTCCAGCTTAACATGTAACAATCTTTAATTTCATCAACCGTAGCCTCGTTAGGCAAGTTGATGGTTTTAGAGATAGCACCTGATAAGAAAGGTTGTGCAGCAGCCATCATACGAATATGACCTTGTGCTGCAATGTATCTTTGTCCGATGTTACCACATTTGTTGGCGCAATCAAACACTGGCAAATGCTCGTCTTTTAATAAAGGCGCACCTTCCAATGTCATGGTACCACAGATGTATATGTTTGCCTCTTCGATTTCCTTTTTAGTGAAACCTAATTTGCGCAACATGTTAAAATTCGGTTTGTTTGATTCTTCAGCAGTGATGCCCAAACGTGCCATGGTTTCTTCGCCCAATGTCCATTGGTTGAATGCAAATCCAATTTCGAAACTACCAGCAGCAGCTTTGTTTATTTTTTCGATGTCTGATTCGTTCAAACCTCTGAATAATAAACTCTCAGGATTGATATGTGGCGCACCATTTAAGGTAGCATGACCAGTTGCATATTTGATGATGGCGTCTCTTTCGCTTTCGGTATAACCTAAGTTTTTCAATGCAGAAGGCACAGATGAGTTGATGATTTTGAAATATCCACCACCCGATAATTTTTTGAATTTAACCAAAGCAAAATCAGGTTCGATACCAGTTGTATCGCAATCCATAACTAAACCAATTGTTCCTGTTGGGGCAATTACTGTAGCTTGTGCATTGCGGTATCCGAATTCTTCACCCATTTGCACGGCTTTATCCCATGCGCTGGTAGCAGCTGTTAACAAGTAATCAGGGCAATATTTAGGGTCGATACCTACTGGTTTAACAGACAAACCTTCGTAAGCATCAGTAGCATTATACGCTGCATAACGATGATTTTTCATCACACGCATCATGTGTTTTTTATTTTCTTCAAAACGAGCGAAAGGTCCAAGGTATTTAGCCATTTCAGCTGAAGTTTGGTAAGCTACGCCATTCAATACAGCCGTGATAGCACCACAAATAGCAAATGCTTTTGGCGAATCGTAAGGAATACCTGCTACCATCAACATACTACCTAAGTTGGCATAACCTAATCCTAGTGTTCTGTAATCGTAAGATAATTGAGCCACTTCTTGTGATGGGAATTGTGCCATCAATACAGAAACTTCTAATACGATGGTCCAAAGGCGAGATGATTGCTCAAAACCTTTTACATCAAATTCTAAAGTATCAGCGTTGAAAAACTTCATTAAGTTTAATGAAGCCAAGTTACAAGCCGTATTGTCTAAGAACATATACTCGCTGCATGGGTTAGACGCATTGATGCGTCCACCTTCAGGGCAAGTATGCCATTCGTTAATGGTTGTATCGTATTGTACACCTGGGTCAGCACAAGCCCAAGCAGCTTCGCCAATTTTATCCCATAGGTCTTGGGCAGGGATTGTTTTCATTACTCGACCATCGGTACGAGCAGTTAAGTTCCAATCTTTACCTTGCTCCAAAGCTTCGAAAAATTCTTGCGGTATACGAACAGAGTTGTTTGAGTTTTGACCCGAAACAGTTGCATAAGCTTCACCTTCGTAGTCACTCGCATATCCTGCAGCTATTAAGGCAGCTACTTTTTTCTCTTCGTCTTTTTTCCAATTAATAAATTCAAGTATTTCTGGGTGATCTAAATCTAAACATACCATTTTAGCAGCACGTCTAGTTGTTCCACCTGATTTGATAGCACCTGCAGCGCGGTCACCAATTTTTAAGAAACTCATCAATCCTGATGAACTTCCGCCACCGCTTAGTTTTTCAGCCGCACCACGAATACGACTGAAGTTAGTTCCAACACCTGAGCCATATTTAAAGATACGCGCTTCACGTACCCATAAATCCATGATACCACCTTCATTTACCAAATCATCATCCACCGATAGAATGAAGCAAGCATGAGGTTGCGGTCTTTCGTAGGCTGAAGTAGATTTTTTTAATTTACCATCTCTAGCATCTACATAATAATGTCCTTGAGGTTTACCAGTAATGCCATATGAGCTATGCAAACCAGTATTAAACCACTGAGGTGAATTAGGCGCAGCATATTGCCCCATAATCATATACACCATTTCTTCGTAGAAAACTTGTGCATCTTCACGTGTATCAAAGTAGCCATAGTTTTCGCCCCATTGCATCCAGCAATGAGCCATACGGTGGGCTACTTGTTTTAAACTTGTCTCGCGACCTGTGGTTCCATCAGGTTGAGGCACACCAGCTTTACGAAAGTATTTTTGCGCCAATACATCTGTTGCCACTTGGCTCCAGAAATTTGGAACTTCAACATCTTTCATTTCAAATACGACACTACCATTAGGGTTTTTGATAATGGACGTACGGTAGTCGTACTCAAACATATCATACGGACTAATGCCTTCTTTTGTAAAGTAGCGCTCTACTTTAAGGCTTTTTTGCTCGGTGGTTTTTTTTGTGCCTTTGCTCATGGTTGTTAATGGAACTAATTTGTTAAATACTATATATTATACTTTTATTATTTTTATTCTCTCAAAACCCTATTAAATCTATGTTAAGCTAACGTTTATGTTTTGTAAATATTGGCCTAAAAAATCTTAGGGAGTTTTAATCCAAAAGTGAGTGTATTTGGCTTCTATTTCAAAAAGGGATTTCCACACCCTTATATGTGGATACTAGATTTTCTATTAGGCTGTAAAGCGTCAGGCTGTTTATAATATAAGTTATACACAAACCACCCCTTATCCACAGCGACTTGGCAGCCCGTAACAATTTGTTAAGAATCAAACCCTTGTATCTTTTTGAATACACATTGCATCAAAAATTTTCTCTTGAGTCGCGGTGTATTAAAATCAAAAAAATAGGCTGATTTTTTACCTTGTTTTAGGGGTTTGGGGAGATAAATTGGCTAGATGCTCATCAGCAAAATATCAAATCCATATCGAACTAAAAACTATATTCGCCCAAAATTTTAAAAAAATGACTAAAGGACCTATTTCAAATTTTATTGAAACACACTATAAGCACTTTAATGCTGCTGCTTTGGTAGATGCTGCTAAAGGATATGAAACACACTTGACTGAAGGTGGAAAAATGATGGTAACCCTTGCAGGTGCCATGAGTACTGCTGAGCTAGGAAAATCATTGGCTGAAATGATTCGCCAAGGTAAGGTAGATATTATTAGCTGCACGGGCGCTAACCTTGAAGAAGATATCATGAACCTTGTGGCTCATAGCCATTATAAACGTGTTCCGAATTACCGCGATTTGTCGCCACAAGAAGAGTGGGATTTATTGGAAAACCATTATAACCGTGTAACGGATACTTGCATCCCTGAAGAAGAAGCCTTCCGTAGATTACAAAAACATATTCATAAAATATGGAAAGATGCTGATACGGCAGGTGAGCGCTATTTCCCGCATGAGTACATGTATAAAATCTTGTTGAGTGGCGAACTTGAACAATACTACGAAATTGACCCGAAAAATTCATGGATGTTGGCAGCCGCTCAGCGCAACTTGCCAATTGTTGTTCCAGGTTGGGAGGACAGTACGATGGGTAATATTTTTGCTTCGTATGTGATCAAAAATGAAATCAAAGCTAGCACCATGAAGAGTGGAATTGAATATATGGCTTGGTTAGCTGATTGGTACACCAAAAACAGCGGTGGTAAGGGAGTAGGTTTCTTTCAAATTGGCGGTGGTATTGCGGGCGATTTCCCTATTTGCGTAGTACCCATGTTGTATCAAGATATGGAAATGCATGATGTACCTTTCTGGGGATATTTCTGTCAAATTTCAGATTCAACCACCAGTTATGGTTCATATTCAGGCGCTGTTCCAAATGAGAAAATCACTTGGGGTAAATTAGACATTCATACACCAAAATTCATCGTTGAAAGTGATGCTACTATTGTAGCACCATTGATGTTTGCTTGGATTTTAGGTTGGTAATTTTTAACCCGCCATTTATAAAATTAAAAGGCTGCCTAATGGCAGCTTTTTTTTGTAGTGCTAAAAGCATTTAATTTTTCATACTACTATAGTTAAAAACCATGATCATCAGCATAAGATATTTGACATAAAGTCAATCCACAGGCCGGAACCGATTGACCTGCTTCATTTCTACACTTACTTTCGATGATGTTTCTTACATCTTGGATGGATATTTTTCCATAACCGACATCCAATAGCGTTCCTACTATAGCCCTCACCATATTCCGCAAGAATCTATCAGCTCTTATAGTAAATACCAAGGACTTATCATCTCTATATGACCACTCAGCTTTCATTATTTTGCAATTGAATGTTTTTACTTGTGTATGTACCTTGCTAAAACATTCAAAATCTATATAGTCAAAAAGCACTTTAGCCGCATCGTTCATAGCAACTAGGTCAATCTTTCTTGTATTGAGCCAAGCTGTTTCATACAAAAATGGGCTAGGCTTGGTTATGATATGGTATTCATATTCTCGCCAAAGCGCATCAAATCTTGCATTGAAATCCTCCTTTACTTGAAACAAATCATACACAGCAATGTCCTTTGGCAAAACCTTGTTGAGTTTGTAAACGATATCATGGCAATCATTTATCAATGCAGCATCAAAGTGAGCGTAAAAATTGCTTGCATGAACACCTGTATCGGTTCTTCCACAACCAAGTGTTTCAATATTACTGCCTAGCAACATACTCAGTTTTTCATCCAAAGTTTGCTGTACCGTTTTGGCATTTAGCTGTTTTTGCCAGCCATTATAATTTGTTCCTTTGTATGCTAATTGAATCAGGTATCGCATATTTGTATCCTACAAAAATGCATTATTATTGTAAAACCAAACATGCAAACGCCAAATAAAATTATTGATATTGATAAAGCCTTTGCGGATAAAAACCCGCAACTGTTCAAAATGCTTCCAAAGTTTATTTTGAATTGGATAAAAAAAATCATTCACCAAGATGATATCAACCAACACCTTGCTGAAAATATCAATTTAGATGGTATGCAATATTCAGCTGCGGCAGTGGAGCGTTTGGGGGCCAAAAGGCTTTCACGAGGTATTGAAAATATTCCCAAAACAGGGGGTGTGATTATTGCTAGTAATCATCCATTAGGTGGTGTAGATGGCATGGCTCTTATCGCAGAAGTAGCAAAGGTTAGACAGGATATTAAGTTTATTGTAAACGACTTGCTCATGCAGTTTCCGCAGTTTGAGGAGGTGTTTATACCCGTTAATAAACTAGGCACCAACACTAAAACCAATCTTGAAAGAATAGAGAGATACTATGCAGAAGGTAGGTGTATGATTGTTTTTCCTGCAGGTTTGTGTTCAAGAAAACAAGGCGGTCAGATTATGGATTTGAAGTGGCATAAAAGCTTTTTAAGCAGAGCGCTTAAGTATAATTTGCCAATTATTCCCACTTTTATTGATGCCAAAAACAGTAATCGCTTTTACAATTTGGCTAACATTCGCAAGATGCTAGGTATCAAAGCCAATATCGAAATGTTCTTTTTGCCTGATGAAATGTTTAAGCAAAATGGAAAAACCATTGAAATCACCTTTGGTAAACCCATTGAGGCAAAGGACATTGACAAATCTTATACCTTAGAAAATTGGGCGCAAATAATAAAGTTATATATTTACACACTTAAACAAAAACCATTAAACGATTTTAGTTTATACTTGAAAAATTCAAAATAACCACTTTTGCAAGCTGTAATTAGTAAAATAGATAGAGCCTTATTAAAGGCAGAGCTAACCCCGGAGCGATATATTAGGCCAACGAATAACATCGAAAATGAAATTTATATTTTTGATGGCAATTCTGCGCCTAACTTGATGGCAGAAGTTGGCAGGTTACGCGAAATTTCATTTAGAGAAGCAGGCGGAGGAACTGGAAAGCCAGCAGACGTGGATGAGTATGATACTGGAATGTATGCATACAAACAATTGATAGTTTGGAATCCAGAAGATGAAGAGATTATAGGAGGATACCGTTTTGCAATATGTAGCGATGCTAAAGATGATCAAGACAATTTCCACCTTTCAACCTCAGAAATTTTTGTGTATTCTGATAAACTTAAAAAAGAGTATTTCCCTTATACAATAGAATTAGGAAGAAGTTTTGTTCAGCCAATCTATCAGCCAAGTCTTGATAATCGAAAAGGACTTTTCTCGTTAGATAATTTGTGGGATGGATTGGGTGCGCTTACTGTGTTATACCCTCATATCAAATATTTCTTTGGTAAGGTTACCAATTACCAACAGTTTAGTAAAGAAGCCCGTGATCATATCTTAAGTTTCATGCACTTTTTCTTTCCCGAAAATGAGCAATTGATGCATATACCAAATCCATTGGTGATGGAAACTGATTGCAGCGATTTCATTAGCAAAATCAAGGGTTTGAATTTTAAAGATGCTCACTTAGTACTAAACAAAACCGTAAGGTCTTTAGGCGAATACATACCCCCTTTGTTTAACAATTACATGAATTTAAGCCCAACTATGCGCACATTCGGCACCGCTGTTAACGGGCATTTTGGCAATGTTGAAGAAACCGGTATCATGGTTACGATTGCCGATATTTACCCAAGCAAAAAAGACAGACATATCAATTCTTATATTGAGTATCTGAAAACAAAAGGTAATTAGGCCTTTTTCATTATTTTCGCAGTTCATATTTTATCAAACAAAATTTATTAGGAGATTATATTGTGCAACAGTTTTTAATTAAAGATTTAGCAAAATACGAAGGTCAAACCATCACACTTCAGGGATGGGCAAGCAACCGAAGAGATAGCAAAGGCTTATATTTTATTGTGCTTCGCGATGGTACCGGATGGTGCCAATGTGTGGTAAGTGCAGAATCAGTGAGTGCCGAAGTATTTGAAAATTGCAAGCAAATTTCACTTGAAACATCTATTGAAATTACTGGCAAAATTGTTAAAGACGAAAAGCAAATTGGTGGTTTCGAAGTACAAGCTGTGGATGTAAAAGTAATAGCTGTAGCAGATGAGTATCCCATTGCTAAAAAAGAACATGGCGTTGAATTTTTAATGGATAAAAGACACTTGTGGTTGCGTAGCCAAAGACAATGGTCTATTATGAAAATTCGTAACCAAATCATATTTGCCATACACAAGTTTTTTCAAAGTGAAGGCTTTGTGCAAATGGATGCCCCTTTGTTTACAGGTAATGCCTGCGAAGGAACAACCAATTTGTTTGAAACAGAATTTTATGGTGATACTGCCTACCTAAGTCAAAGTGGCCAATTATATGGTGAGGCTATGGCTTTTGCTATGGGTAAAATCTACACCTTTGGACCTACATTTAGGGCTGAGAAATCCAAAACACGTAGACATTTGTCTGAGTTTTGGATGATAGAGCCTGAGATGGTTTTTTATGATATCTACCAAAACATGGACTTGATTGAATCATTCCTTCGTTCGGTGGTTACTGATGTGTTAGAAAATTGCAGCAAAGAGCTTGAATTTATAGGCCGCGATACGAGTGTTTTGAAAAACATTGTTCAAGAATTTCCAAGACTAACTTATGATGAAGCAGTAGCTATTATCAAAGGTGAGAAAGATGTGAATGGCAAAAATTCAATAAAAACCCTTGAAGCTGATTTGGCTGCCGTGATGGCTAAGATTGCTGAAGTGAATGCCGAAATTGCAGAACGTGAAGAGAAGATAAAAGTGCCTGGCATGAAGAAAGGTGAGATAGGTTTTAACCAAGCTAAAATTGACAAATTGAAACAAGAGTTGAAAGACCTTGAAGAAGAAAGTCGCAACATTCCAGGTTGGTTAGAAAGTGCAAGAAACTTTACCTACGGAACAGACTTTGGTGGTAGCGATGAAACAGTTTTAACACGTTTGTTTGATGTGCCTGTTATGGTATACAATTGGCCTCACGAAGTGAAAGCATTCTACTTAAAACGTGATCCAGATAATTCACATTTTGCAAGAGGTGTGGATGTATTAGCTCCTGAAGGCTATGGCGAAATAGTAGGTGGTGGCGAGCGTGAGACTGATACGGATTTATTGATAGGTAAGATCAACGAACATGAACTTCCTATGGAAGCATTTGAGTGGTATTTAGATTTACGTAGATATGGAAGTGTGCCTCATGCAGGTTTTGGATTAGGCTTAGAGCGCTTGGTTACTTGGATTTGTAAATTGCCGCATGTGCGCGAAAGTATTCCATTCCCTAGAATGTACGGACGTTTATTGCCATAGTTTCGAGGATAGAGGAGTAAGGATTTAGGTAAAATAATAATAAAACGCCATCTCAGATTGAGGTGGCGTTTTTGTTTAGGATTGGTTGAATCTGATTTATGGTTTATATTTGATTAGAATAATAACTTGATTATGAAAAACATTCTATCCATTGTTAATATGCTTTTTTTGATTGCCAAAGTAAGTGGACAGACAATTAGCACAATTGCAGGTGGTGGAAATTTAGGTGATGGAGGACCTGCAATCAATGCTTCAATGACCATAACAAATGTAACTTTTGATTCCATTGGAAATATATATTTTGCAGATACCTACAACAACAGAGTTAGAAAAATTACAGCAAGTACAGGCATTATTACCACCATTGCTGGCATTGGTCAAAAAGGATTCTCAGGTGATAGTGGACTTGCTACTTTAGCCAAATTAAACAATCCTGATGCGGTTGCTTTAGACCGCTTTGGTAATATATATGTATGTGATACCTATAACAAAAGAGTTAGAAAAATAGAAATTTCTACTGGCATTATTAGAACCATTGCAGGCAATGATACTGCAGGATATAGCGGGGATGGAGGAGATGCAAGACTTGCTAAACTGAGCTACCCAATGGGATTAATTATTGACAAGCAAGGAAATTTATTGTTTGCTGACCAAGATAACAATAGAATAAGAAAAATTTCTATTCAAACAAATATAATTACTACAGTAGCGGGAAATGGCAATAGAGATTTTGGTGGAGATGGAGGTTTAGCTATTTCTGCCTCTCTGTACAACCCTTCCAATTTAAATTTAGACTCAGCAGGTAATATATTCATTGCAGACCCCTATAATAATAAAATAAGAAAAGTAGATATATCAACAGGTATTATTTCAAGCATTTATCCTAACATCACTATATCAAATCCTATGGTTGTGGCCATTGATAAAAAAGGAAATCTGTTTTATTTTGATAATATTTACCGTTATTTAAATGTAATAGATTCTAAGACTGGTCAAAGTAGCATTGTTACAAGTAATATATTCTGCAGAGGACTTACTTTTAATAAAGACGGAGACCTTTATATTTCAAATGGTGCAAAACTACTTAAAATCCCAGCAAATACAGGAACTGTATTTACTGTGGCGGGCAATGGTTATAGGTCATTTAGCGGTGATGGTGCTTCTGCAACAAAAGCAGACCTTAGCTCACCAAGTTCTATGGCGATTGATAAAATTGGAAATATTTTGGTTATTGATAATGGTAGAATTCGCAAAATAGAAAAGAACACGGGCATCATATCAACCTTTGCGGGTGGTGGTTATGATGTAATAAATGATAGTATCTTGGCAACAACTGCAGGACTTAACAACCCTAATGGATTGGCAGTAGATACTTTTGGTAATGTATATTTTGCAGACTCATACAGCAACAGAGTTAGAAAAGTTAACGCCAAAACAGGGCTAATAACAACCGTGGCGGGAACAGATGTGGGAGGCTACAATTTGGATGGTATTTTGGCTACCTATGCCATGTTAAGTTTTCCTTTAGGGGTAGATGTAGATGATTCAGGCAATGTGTTTATTGCGGATAATGGCAACCATAGAATCCGAAAAGTATCGGTTATAAGTGGTTTAATTTCAACTGTTGCAGGTAATGGTTATAACTATTTTAGCGGTGATGGCGGCTTAGCTATAGCCGCAAACCTCAATAGTCCTAGGGATGTTAAAGTTGATGATTTAGGTAACATTTATATAGCAGATGCAGTAAACAATCGAATTCGAAAAGTCAATTCAAGTGGAATAATCTCTACAATTGTTGGAAATGATACAAGTGGATATAGTGGCGACAGTGGTTACGCCATCAATGCAAAAATAAATTTTCCTATATGTATTGATTTAGATAAGGAAATGAATTTATATATTGTGGATTATAGAGGTAATAGAATTAGAAAAGTTTCCCTTACAAGTGGCATCATAAACACAGTTGCTGGAAATGGCATTAGTGGATATGGTGGAGAAAATGCCAATGCTTTAGTTTCAAGTTTAAATAATCCGCTCGGAATCGCTGTTTATGATAAGAAATTATTTATTTCGGATGCAGGTAATGATAGAATTAGGAAAGTAACATTTGGCATCGAAAACAATATCATAACAAATTCACAGAATATATGTGTAGCTACAAATCCTGACACCTTGCAGGGTTCCATTCCAATAGGTGGTACCGGCATCTATACCTATACTTGGCTAAGTAGCACCACAAGCGGCATGACTGGCTTTGTAAGTATTAATGCAAGCAATACAAAAAATTATAAACCTAGTTCTTTAAGTACAAACACATGGTTCAAAAGAATAGTAGCTTCAGGTGCCTATTCAGATATATCTAATGCTATATTGATTTCTGTTAAAGCAAATCCTGCAAAACCAATAGTATCAGCATTGTCTAATACACAATTGCAGAGTTCTATGGCCAACTCCTATCAATGGTACATGAATAATAATATTATTTCTGGCGCTACAAAACGAGAACTCGCCATAAGTAGCAATGGAACTTATACTGTTAAAATCGATAGTATAAATACTTGCTCAAGTATTTCAAATCCATATATTGCTTCAAAAGTGGGAGAGGATGAATTACAAAACATAAACCCCATAAAAATATTTCCAAATCCGGCTAACGATGATTTATATATCGAATCAAATAACTTAGCTACACAAAGCGCCCAACTCTATGATATAAGAGGGAAAGAGGCAAGTGATAAGATATTGTTTTCGGGTTCAGCCCACATAAATACGCAATCATTTTCTGAAGGTATTTACTTTCTTCATGTTTCAAATGATGATGCAATACAGGTACACAAGGTAATCATAGTCAAGTAGCACTTATCAGGATGGAGGAGTAAGGATATAGGCAAGAGTAAATTGATAAAAAACGCCATCTCAAACTGAGGTGGCGTTTTTGTTTATTCGTAATGAGTTTATCAAACTATATTATTACTGTTCAATCCTAAAAATGTAAGTCGTTTGGTTCTCGTTTACTGGATTTATCCATGTCATAAACCTATCTAAGGGGCTAGGTTCTATCATGGTTTCGAAATGCACTTTGCCATATTTTCTACTAAAGTTAACAATACGACTTCCTATTTGCACATCATCCATAAATACCACATAATTAGGTTTGGGTCTTTCAGGGTACTCGTTTAGTTCAGCCTTTAGTTTTTCGGCAGGTTCGTTTTGCGTAACCGTGTATCTATCGCACCACTTACCCAAATAAAAACGAGGCAAAGGTATGGTGCTCGTTACATGGCTAGTTTCTACAATATAGGCTTTCACATCACCCTTGTTTCTGAGGTAATTCATGGCATCAACCCTATTGGCTTTGCTGCTGCTAAAAGACAATGCAAAAAGCAAAATGGTGTTAAGCAAAAGAAAAAATACATACAGGCCATTCAGCAGTTTTTTGTTTTTGTTCCAGAATGCGCTGCTCTTTTCTATTTGCATCCATCCCCCAATGCCACAAATGATGATGAAAGGAACACAAGGTAAAATAAAGCGTTCTTGCTTGTTTGGAAAATAACTATGGAAGGCCAAAAACAATATTGCAGGTAGCCAAATTATAATGTTTTTTTTGATGTTTTTAAAATAGCCAAACCACACCGCTATGCCCAATGGGATTAGCATTAAGCCACTAATAAGTAAGATAAAGTTGTACCATTCGCCACTTGGATAGGCTCCCGAGTTTTTAATATTGTAATCGTAGTATCCAATAAATTCAGCAAATGGCAAACCCCACATGAAATAATCAGGAATGCCTTGCAGCATAATGATACTCAGCAAGACGCCTAAACCATAATAAATAGCATCTCTCCATCTTTGTTCAATAAATAAAGCTAATCCCATTCCACCCACCATGATAAGACATTGAAACCTTACGGATACAGCCATTCCAGCAATAAAACCAGCTAGTAATAAGTAGTAAAAACTTGTTTTATCGCGGTTAAGAAGCATATAAGCACCAATCATTAAGGGTGGAATACATACCATCTCAACCAAATTTCTTACAGAAAGCATGGGCATAAACCAATACACTGACAAAAGCAAGGCAATCATTTTGGAGCTATTTTCATCAAACAATTTCTTGCTAATTTTATACCCATAATGCACAATTAATAATGAAAAAAGTGCATGCATCAAACGAATAATAAACATAACCCATTCTGGATTAACCATGCCCATGCTTTGCAAACCTATCATGGTATATTTAAGAATATTTGGATAAAACCGGCTATGCCCACTGGCACTTGTCACACCTTGGGCAGCATCTGGTAGCCATTGGCTTTCATTATAATTATCAACCCAACTTCTTGCTATTTCAACTGTTATAAAATGGTCATCGTGAAATCCGTATCCGTATGAGAAAATGCTGGCCCCTAGTCTGAAAAACAAAGCCAGTAGCAGGATTTGAGTGTATGAAATTTTTTGAATAAAGGTATTCATGGTGTAAAACAAACCAAATATTTATTGATTAACAAATTAATGTATTCAAAAGGTAAATGAATTAGAGTCAGCCAAAATCTAAATAAATGCGTTTTCAAAAAATTAAAAACCACGATGATTAATACTTCCTTGATTGGCTCCAAGTGCTTAGGGTTAATTTTCATTCCTACATTTAGATATATACAAAATCGATACTAGGCTAGTTAATTATTGCCATGGTAAAACACTAGTTCAAATTGTGAAATTACAATCATTCAATGCCTGTTCTGTTCTAAAAAATGTGCTCTAATAATTAGTTTCAAGGTTTTTTGGTAAAAATTTCTTTCTTCGCGTGTTAAAAATAAAGTTAAAATTTCATGCACGAGGAGATTATAAAGGAATATAGCCAATTTAAATCGCTACATTATTTTTTACGCCACACGGCCACAGAGATTAACAAACCTAGTGATGTCTATATGATGGTTAAGAAAAAAGACCGTTATGAAGAGATCACTTATAGCTCTGTTTTTGAGCAAGTAAATTCTATTTCTGCATTGCTTTATAGCAAAGGTTTCAGAAGAGGTGACAAAGCGGCCCTGCTGATTGAAAACTGCCCAGAGTACATTTGCTTCGACCAAGCCTTGATGCAATTGGGGGTTGTGAATGTATCCATTTACCCAACCTTAGGCGAACCTGATATTGAATACATCATAAACGATTCAGGTGCTAAATGTATATTAGTCGGCACTCCATTTTTACTTAGAAAAATAAATAAAATAAAGGCCAATTGCCCCAATTTGGAGCTAGTGATTGCCGCTTATGACGCCAAAACAAGTGATACTTATACCTACCACAATATGATTGATGAAGGTAAAAAGTTATATACAGAAAATAAAAACCTGATAGAGGCTGAACTAGAAAAAGTGGGTTATGAGGATTTAGCCTGTTTGTTATACACCTCTGGAACTACAGGAAAACCAAAAGGAGTAATGCTTTCACATGGTAACTTCATGGCCAATTTGGTAATGGCTGTAAACCTTTTACCAATTGTAAGTAAAGACTTTATTTTTCTTTCATTTCTACCGTTGTGTCATGTATACGAAAGAACATGTACCTATTATTTGAGCACCTATGTAGGTTTCAAAATAGCCTTTGCACAAAGTCTTGAAGCTTTAACATCCAACATACAAGAGGTGAAACCAACCGCCATTCTTACCGTTCCTCGTTTACTTGAGAGAATAGAAGAACGTGTTCGCAAGAGTGCTACTGCATCGGGAGGTTATAAGTTGAAAATTTTCAATTGGGCTTTGAATGTTGGTGAACAAAGAAGAATAAGAAAAGAAGAAGGAAAATCACTAGGCTTGTGGTTACAATTACAATTCAAGTTGGCTGAGAAATTGGTTTATACACAAATCAAAGAAAGGTTAGGAGGTAGAATGACCGTTATGGTGAGCGGTGGCGGTGCTTTACCGCAACATGTGGGTGAGTTTTTTGCCAATTTAGATATACTCGTAATTGAAGGATATGGCTTAACAGAAACTTCTCCATTTCTAAGTTCTAACGAGGTACACAGACAAGTGTGGGGAAGTGTAGGTCGTATTAGCAAAGGAAACGAAGTAGCCATCCAAAATCCTGAAACCAAAGAAATTTATACCATTCAATCCTATTATGATTATAAACCCGATTTTGAATCACCTGAAGGTGAGATATTGGTTAGAGGTTTAAATGTGTTTAAAGGTTATTGGAACTTACCTGATGAAACAGCATTGGCCTTTGATGCAGATGGATGGTTTCATACGGGAGATGTAGGAAAATTCTATAAAGGTTACTTGAAAATAACAGATAGGATTAAGAACATTTTGGTTAACTCATTTGGGAAAAATATCTACCCTACTCCTATTGAAAACACCTATTTAAAATCAAACAAGATAGAGCAGATATTTTTAATTGGAGATAAACAAGAATACGTTACTGCTATTGTTGTTCCATCTCGTGAGGAGTTAAAAGAGACCTTTAACATGGATGACGCTTACTTCTCCCACCCTGAAGAATTTATTACCGAAGAACATGTTCACAATTGGATTTCAGAAGACATGAATCATTTAGCCAACCAATTAGGTAAGTTTGAAAGGGTGAAGGCATTTATCATCAAACGTAGACCATTTACCCTTGAAGCTGGTGAAATGACACCTACACAAAAAACAAAGAGAAAGGTGATAGAGCAAAAGTATGCTGATGAAATAAAATCAATGTACCAAAACATTTCATAAATTAAATCTTTTCTTCTATCTCAATATTTCTGGGGCCTCAATGCGATTAAGGTATTCTCTATAACTGCATTTAATTAGAATCGATAAAGGAGTTGGTGAAAATCGACACATTATTAATTATCTATTTTTTCTAATATTAATCAAAAACTTAGTCTAATATTCTCAGTTTTTTTACTTACAATTGTATACGAATTGACGTATGGTCTATTTGGGCTGTAGGAAAATCTATTAATAATGTATTATTATGGAAACTGATTACCTAAATCAATTATTTAAATTCTATCCATTTCCTAGTATTATTCTTCAAGCTCACAAACCAGAATTTAAAATAGTAAATGCAAGTAATAAATTTTTAGAATTGCTTGTATCAAATAGCATCGCACTAATAGGTAAAAGATTAGTGGAGGTTATTTTAGAAAGGGATTCCGATTCATAAGTGTTCGAAACCTCAAAATTAGCTTACCCCAAAGGGGTAAAATATTCATAGCCGTGGGTGAAACCCACGGTTAAATGACATATACAAAGTAGAACCCTGAAGGGGTTCAACATCAAAAACCATGTTTCGAACACCATTGATTCCGATTCTAAAAATCTAACAAGCAAAATTAATGGTCTCTTAAAAACCAATA
>JBBALJ010000054.1:0-20583 GCA_040403075.1 Bacteroidia bacterium | reverse complement strand
TCAATACTTTTAAAGAACTCTTAGTCGAGTCTTTAGGACGCTAATGATAAATTATCTATTCTAAAACTTCTATTTTTAAAACTATTCCAAAATAAGCTTTTGCTTGTGAACAATACCTTCACTGCTTATGATGATGGCAATATAAACACCTCTTTTATAAGATGAACAGTCAATTGATGCATCTCCATTGAGGTTTGTACTTAAAATTAAACTACCTTGAATATCAAATAAATTAACTTGAACTTGTTTTAAATTGTTTCCAAAAACATAGACATTGCCTGAGGCTGGATTAGGTTGCATTCTAATTCCATTGTTAATAAATACATCTTCAATTCCGCTCAAAGTGACGTCTTTACTTAAATTAGCATTTTTCAAAATCCAGTTATCATTATCAAAAATAATTGAATTGACAGTTCTTCCCACATTAATAACAAATACATTTTTCGCATCACCTTGTTGCAGATAAATGGTTGTATCACCAACACTACTCTTGATTAAAAACGGCAAAGGCAATTGAAACAAATTTGAAGAAGCAGCTGTGTTTGATTGTTCTACAGAAACTATCAAATTAGTGCCTATTTGGTTCCATTTTACAGTATAACTTGGAATTCCATTGCCATAAATCCACTGGTTAAAAAAATAGTTGTAGTTCTTTCCACTCAGTTGGTTCACCAATTGATTCATATCAAAAGTGGATGCGTTTCCATTTGCATTCTGAGTTTGGTATTGTTTACATACTTTGAAGAAAAGGCTGTCGCCTAATAAATAATGCAAAACACGTATGACTGAACCCCCTTTGTTATAGCTTATTTCGCTAGAAAATATCCTATTTACATCCGTTGTGTCGGGCACATATATAATACCATCCGATTTTTTAGCATCGTTAAACATATTATTTAATACCGTGCTTGTGTTTGAAACACTTGTTAAGTATTTAGCAGCTAAATATTCTGAATAGGTGGCAAAACCTTCATTTAACCAAATGTCTTTCCAAGTGGCACATGTAACATTATCACCAAACCATTGATGTGCCAACTCATGGGCTACAATTCCAAAATCCATAACACCCAAGCTTGTCATGGTTTGATGCTCCATACCTCCAGAGAATGGAGCCATTACATGTCCGTATTTTTCTTTATAAAATGGATACAAACCATACAAATCTGAAAACAATTCAAGCAAAGGAACGGTGGCATTGATGCTGTTAACATTGTTTGTATAAGCCTTTGGATTTGAATAAATATAATGTTGTATCAAAATGCTATCTGCTATTTGCTTAGGTTTAGCATAGGCTTTGTATTCGGTATATTGCCCCACTGTAACCATTACCAAATAATAATTCATTTTGTATCTGGTTTCCCATCGATAAGCACTTTTACCATTAGGTTTCGATGTAATGCTTTTTAACAATCCATTTGCACCTACTTTGTTGGTGCTATCGGTTGTCACAGAAATAAAAACAGAATCTATTTTATCTTGCAATGACTGCTTGCAAGGCCACCATTCGTAAGCACTATAAGGCTGACTTAAACTCCAAGTAATTTGATTTGCATAAGTTGGAGAAGCTTTGTTGCTAAACCCATTGCCAATGGCTGCACTTGCGCCACTAGGAGGTGTGCCATGGTAGTATATTTTAACTTGTAAAAACTGGTCCAAAGCATAAGATGAATCTAAAAGAACCAAAGCCACATCAGTAAGTCTAACAAAATTTAACTTTTGATTTTTGGCACCTAAAACTGAATCTAAAATCAAACTAGCATGCAATTGAAACATAAATGTATCAAGCTTAAAAACCTTAGATTTAGCGAGGGTCGTAACGCTTCCTGAAATATAAGTGGAGCTTCGTTCTACGTTTAAATCCAATTCATGGAAGATAACATCATACCTTTCCATAATGTTCATTTGCTCATTGCTGGCATTGGATTTATTCAATAAAATTGAATGTGCTGCTCTTTTAGAAAGCGAACATTGATGCTGTGATTTACTGTTATAACTAAGAAAAGAAAAAAGGAATAGAAATAGAAATACAATTTTACTATAATGCACTTGTTTTATCATTCTCCAAATAAAGGTCAAATAATCAATATTATGCAAGTAGAAATAAAATATTACCAATAGCTTACTCTATAAAAGCAAGCCATTGGTAATTGGCTTTTACAGCGCTCCGTTCTTAATATCCTCAACCACACCTGGATCTAACAAAGTGGTAATATCTCCTAAGTTTTCTAATTCTCCTTCAGCAATTTTGCGTAATATTCTTCGCATAATTTTACCACTTCTGGTCTTAGGTAGTCCTTTTACAAATTGAATCTTATCTGGCTTAGCAATTGGTCCAATGATGCGAGTAACAGTTTGCAAAATATCTCTGCGTGTTAATTCATCATCTTCATGTGTATTGTTATCAATCACGAATGCATATATGCCTTGACCTTTCACATCATGAGAATAACCAACAACAGCACTTTCAACCACACCTGCATGCATATTGATTGCGTTCTCAACCTCTGCTGTTCCTATGCGATGTCCGCTTACATTCAACACATCATCTACCCTACCTGTGATGCGATAAAAACCATTTTCATCTTTCATTGCGCCATCACCCGTAAAATATAAACCTGGATAGGCCGCAAAATAATTGGTTCTGCAGCGTTCATGATCACCATAGGTGGTTCTAAGTATAGCCGGCCAAGGGGCTTTAATACACAAGTTACCTTTCAACATTCCATTTTCATCTTTTTCTGAAACCTCGTTCCCTTTGTCATCCACCAAGATTGGCTGTACTCCTGGCATAGGTAATGTGGCCCAACTTGGTTTTGCAGGGGTAATACCAGCCATATTACTTATTAAACAAGCACCTGTTTCTGTTTGCCACCAAGTATCTACTATAGGACAATTCTTCTTACCAATATTTTCATCATACCAATGCCAAGCTTCTTCATTAATGGGTTCTCCAACGGTTCCTAGAACTTGCAAACTACTTAGGTCCTTTCCTTGCAATGGCTCTAACCCAAATCCCATCAAACTTCTAATGGCTGTTGGCGCAGTGTATAAAATATTGACTTTGTGTTTTTGAACAATATCCCAGAAACGTCCTGCATCTGGATAAGTAGGTATACCTTCAAACATTAAAGATGTGGCACCAGCACTTAAAGGACCATACACAATATAGCTATGTCCTGTAATCCAACCGATATCGGCTGTACAAAAATGCACTTGTCCGTGCTTGTATTGAAATACATTATTGAAGGTATAATTCGTCCAAAGCATATAACCCGCACTTGAATGCACTACCCCTTTTGGTTTGCCCGTTGAGCCAGAAGTATAAAGGATAAACAAAGGGTCTTCTGCATCCATTTCTTCTGCAGGAAAACTTACCACTCCATCTTTTTCAATTTGATGTTCGGCAAACTCCATTTCATCTTCCCACCACACATCTCGTCCCTTAATCATAGAAACGGGTGTACGTGTTCGTGTATAAACAATTACTTTTTTTATGGTTTTATTTCCAATCAAAGCATCATCAATTACGCTTTTAAGTGGAATTACTTTATCACCACGAAAAGCACCATCACAAGTAACAATAAACTCTGCTTGTGCATCATCCAATCTATCTGCAATGCTTTGTGCAGAGAATCCCCCAAAGATAACACTATGTATAGCACCAATGCGAGCACAACCTAACACAGCGTATGTTAATTCGGGCACCATACCCATATAGATACAAACCCTATCTCCTTTTTTTACGCCATTGTTTTTTAGTACTTGTGCAAATTGACATACTCTTTTGTGCAGGCGATTATAGGTAACAACCCTCACCCTTTCATCTGGATGATTGGGCTCCCAAATAAAGGCAGGCTTCTCGCCCATGGTATCTAAATGTCGGTCGATACAATTTTCAGTAATATTCAATTTACCACCTTTAAACCACTCCACTTTAGGTTCGGTAAAATTCCATTCCAATACCTTATCCCATTTCTTTCTCCATGTAAAATTCTCAGCAATATCCCCCCAAAACTGTTCAGGATTATCAATACTTTTTTGATAAGCTTCTTTGTATTCTTCGAAGTTGTTGATACGATACGATTGACTCATTTTCTATAATATTTTTATAAAACGAATATATAAGAAAATCTAAAAAATGAAAATGTGATTTATACGACAAGAATCATGAAATAGTTGAGGTTGTAAGGATAGTATGATTTGCTTTCACTAAAGATTTTGCATCCTTGACTATCAATTAAAACAAAAAAAGTCCGCAGCACCTGTGTGCTGCGGACTTTTAATAGCATCACTGTAAGTTAAGCTTCTTGCAAAGAACGTTTATAGAGGTGATGAAAAAACATAGGAATGTATAAAGAAATCAAAACCACAAATCCTAAGAGCATCATAATATTGGCTCCTGTCATATAAAAAGATTTGAATAAACTACCCACTGAAATTAAAAAGGCGGCAGAGTTTCCAGAGACAATCCTAGCCATTTCTTGTTTAGATAATTTAGATTTATTTCGAATTGCATTGACTAATAATATTAGGCAAGTGATGAATAAGAAACTAAATCCCGAAATGTGAAATACCCTTGCCCCAGGCCAATTTAAGGTGCGGAACAAAAAAGATAGGGTGATGGTGCTAGCAGCAAAGAAGCCACTTAGATACATGATTTTTTTCATAACGATTTGATTATTTAAGTTTAATAAAAAAATTAGTTCCTCTTCAATTTCTATGGTACCATCGGGGCTAATGGAATTCCATGCTTTGGTATAGGCCTCATCAAAACTGAGTCCTTTGTCCATCTCTTCTTCCACTATACAACAATAATGATCTATCAAATCAAGAATGATTGCTTCATTTTTTAGGCCCGATGTGCGAAGCCTTGCTTCAATAATATCTATATGTGTTTTACTAAATACCGGCATGAATCAAAATTTTATCAGGGTTAATAATAGCATGAATGGTTTGCAAAAAACTCAATAACTCTTCAGCCGCTGCTTTCGATTCTTTTTTGCCTTTGGTTGTAAGCTTGTAATACTTTCTTGTTCTACCACCTACAGCTAATTCTTCACTTTCTAGCAAACCATCAGCCTCCAATTTGTGTAAGGCTGGATACAAAGAGCCTTCTTTAATTAAAATCTTACCTCCGCTTGTTTCCTTTATATGTTGGGTTATTTCATAACCATACATTTTCTTATTCTCGATAAGTAACTTTAATATTATGGGGCCCAAAGTTCCTTTCAATAATTCTTTTTGTGTGAACGACATAATATATAGATTTGAAATACATCACAAATCTATGTATTAATTTTAAAAATGCAAATTCTATTTCGAACCTTTTAAAACCAAAATTTCAATAAAGAGGAAGTTAAATTAAACTATAAAATTGGTAGAGGCATAAAATTAAAACAAATACCTAGCTTCCATCCTTCCAATATGTATCATATCGGCATTTCCTGATTGTCGACCATCATAATTGATGTTTAACTGAAGACTCTGTCCTATACGTTGTTGTAGGCTTATATTCCACAATTGATTTTTACCGACAATAAATCCTTGTAACATATCATAAGCTAAATTACCCGCAGCTTCTCCTGTATAATTTACTTCATAGAAACTATATCGTATACTTAACACACCAACTTGGGTGATATTATACCTAGCTTCAGCACCTAGCTCACTGATATATCCTTTCTGTCCTCCATACATTTCTTTATTAAATCCTTCAAAATAGCTGTAATTAAAACTTGCTCTAAAATTTGTTATTGGCTGGTATATCAATTTAGGCTTAAACTCATTGTAGTTAAAATCATAATTATTCGAACTAAAGAACTGCGAAGAAAGAGAACGATTTCCTGCATTAAGAATGGCATTAAGACTCCACTCTCGGCTAAAATTCCATCTCATGTTCACTCCCCTTTCGTTTCGCTCTCGCGATTCAATGCCATTGGTTAAGTATGAAAGTGTTTTATTGTCTTGGTAATTTATATCAAAGCCAAATACCGAGTGACTTCGATTAAAAAACAAGGTGTTTTTAACCAAAGAAGCCAAACTTATCAAGGATGTATCGAGTGTATTTGCAAATGGATTGATAAAATCAAAATTACCAGAAGCCAAGGTCTTACGATCTATCTTTAGGGCGGTTTGGTTATACCACTTGGCCATAAATTTTTGCCATCCTTTGGCATTGTTCCAAACTGCTGCTGGGTTAATATTGAATGTTTGATTGAACTGGTTGGTATTGGTTCTAACCAATGTGGTTGTAGGTAAAAACACCCTAATATAATTAGCTAAATTTCTGTCTGCAAAAGAAGCAATTACAAACTCATTTAGTTGTTGTTTACCGTCACCATTAAAATCCTTCCACACATAAAATCCTTGTCCAATTGGCACCTCAAGGTATTGATAATCCCTGCGCAATTCATTCCCCGAACCTAGCTGAAAATAGGTATTAGCAGTAAACACTCTTCTTAAAAATCCATAATCATATTCTATCCGTGTGAGCAATGTTTGTTCAGGTTTGAGCTTACTAAAGGCAGTATCCTTAATACTAAATTCTCTATAGGTGAAGTCAATATTCAAGCGGTTAAAATTCTTTTGAATCCACTGCATGCTTGAGTAAATATTCTTACCTGTAGTGGCGGCTTTAAAGTCGTTAACTAAGGGCGAATAATCCTCTCTTTGGGTGTATGATATTCGAGCTTTGAAATATTGCGAATCGATGTTACTTACAAAATAGCTTTGTTGAATATATTGAAAACTGCCACTTAACAAGGAGTCTGCATTTTTAACAAAACGACTTTGCTCATTTTCTATTCCTACACCCACTTGAATTTTACTGATTACCCTGGCATATTCGGCTTTATACCTTAGCAATGAATTTTGATGTATTTGTATGGTATTGGCATTTATTGAAGTTTTTAAAATCTCTCCTTCTGCTTTCAATACATTATTTTTATGCTCAAACAAGAGACCCATACTTTGCTGCATGCCGGTATAAATAATAGCTCTATTATAATAACCCAATTGATAGGAAATGTTTAATAATTGAGGCTTATAAAAAGAACTTTTCAAACACATTATATGTTCTTGATAGCCAGTATCGCTTGACCTTTGATTGCTTAATTGTCTGCTCCATATTCGGTCAAACTCCACATTTCTGTATCTTTCAACATACCTAAAATTTTTATCTACAAACTCATATTGCACCTCATTTTTCAATACAAAACCGTCTTGTTTCTTTTGAAGTTCATTCAAATTTTCGAGGGCAAATCTCAATCCGTATCCTATATTATTTTGTTTATCATTTTGTGAAAACAAATTGCGATCAAAATTACTTTGAGCCAATTCCAAATTCATTTTGTTATTCTTATCCAATTTTACATCCAAACCCATATTAAGCATCTGCATTTTATTAGGTGCTACCAATAATGTAACAGGTTCATAGCTACCTTGCTTAAGACCATTTACGGGTGGTATCCAGCTAAAAACCCTACCATTGGCGGCATTGGCAGATGGCAAATAATTTCCCTTCCCCTCCCCTACGAATGAAAAAGTAAGTTGATAAAAAAGGGTATCATTGTATGCTGCATCTGTATAAACATATACTCCCGTATAGCCAAGTGTATCAATTTTTCGGTATTGAATTCGACTGCTGTTAAAAGTTTTAGTAATAATTTCAGAAGGGGCCAAAGCCTCATTCAATCTATTTCCAACAGAAGAAAGTAGCAATTTATTACTATCGCTTAATGATTGTTGAAAGGGTTGGTCTTTATCGTCTTGTTCGCTAAAATAATTGCCATAAATTCTATAGTTTTTTTGTTGGTAAGCAATTCCTGTTGTAAAAACAGTTCGGGCATAATTCCTATCGCTATACTGAAACTCAACCACAATACGACTATATTGTGTAATAATGCGTTTAGGCATAAAGGTTACTGAACCCGAATTGTAATCTATCACATAGTCATTTTGCTCGCCACGCGTTAGCTTTTGACCATCTAAATATACCGCTTCAGTTCCAGATATCATGATAATAAACTGCTCTCCATTGGCACCACTTAGTCGATAAGGACCCTGATTTCCTTCTATTCCATTAATTACATTTCTAGCAAACCTTCCTCTCGAAAGTGCTGCTTCAGCATTCACTTGCATAAACCCTTTTTTGCCTACATCAAAAGCACTTTGAATTTGAGCTCCTCTTGATTTTTTATTATAATTCATGAAATAACTTTCTTGAGGTTTAATCATTTCAAAATCGCCCACAGTTAATAGGTTTCTATTTTTACTAAACTGAACGAAAACCTTATCAAAATCCTGCAGTTGCTGCGTATTTCCTTCGGGTTGAATGGGTTTATTTTCATCGCTGATGGCAGCCAAAACATCTACATCATTATTGATTTTACCAGCAAGCTGAAGATTGAGATTTGAGTTAAGAACAACATTCTGATTGTTGCCAAAATTCAAACCGCGACTGATACTTCCATTCATTCTTAAACCATCTTGTTTAAAAAAATTATCGCTTGAGTAAGTAGGAGTATATAAAAATGGATTCTGGGTAATAATAAACTCAGGCTGAATTAATGAAACATCTTTGTGTGATAATTTTTGTTTTAAGTCAAGTGTTATAACTTGATAAGTGATTTGAAGTAAACTACCCTTTTTAATTATCTTATTTATTAAATTATTATTGAAATAATTAAAAGAGTAATCTTGGTTTTCGATTAACTTTTTTTGAGAATGATAAATAGAAAGAGAACCTTTTAAAATAATGGATGTATCTAAAACCAAGGTATCCGTACTTAGCAAAATTTGGCGTGTTCGCAGGCTTTGTGAGAAGCCTAACAGCCCCACAAAAATAAATAATATTAACAAGCCAAAACCTTTTTGCCTCACAGTTGCAATATACAAGCACAATAAACGAAATTTAAAAGAAAAGTAAATGTAAAATAGTGTGAATATATTTGAGAAAAAAATCGAGCATGATGAAACAAAAACTAGTAGTACTAACGGGTGCTGGTATAAGTGCAGAAAGTGGTTTAAAAACTTTTAGAGATAGCGATGGATTGTGGGAAGGTTATAATATAGAGGAAGTGGCTACTCCTGAAGCCTGGCATAAAAATCCATCTTTGGTTCAACAGTTTTATAATGAAAGACGCAAGGCAGTTTTAGAAGCTGAACCTAACAAAGCGCATGTTTTATTAGCTGAATTAGAAAAGCATTTTGATGTGCAAATCATTACTCAAAACATTGATAATTTGCATGAAAGGGCGGGTTCAAATAATATTTTACAATTACATGGCGAAATTGTTAAATCAAGAAGTACCCGCAATTCTGATGATATCTATCCAATATCAGGTTGGGAGCTGAAAATGGGTGATGTATGCAAATTGGGTTACCAACTTAGGCCACATATCGTTTGGTTTGGCGAGTCAGTTCCTATGATTGAACCTGCTGCAGAAATTGTTAGCCAAGCAGATATTTTTGTAATTATTGGCACATCATTACAAGTATATCCTGCTGCAGGCTTGGTTAATTATTCAAAAACAGAAACACCTATCTATGTAATTGATCCGAAGCAAATCACAATAAATAATAGGCGTGTCCAAATAATACAAGAAAAAGCTGAAACAGGGGTTGAGCAATTGATAAATATTTTAGGTATTAAAATTTAGGGCAACCTAGTCTTCTTGACCCATTAAACTTGTAATAATTCAAATATAAAGAAATGGCATGGAATGTATATCCATCAGGGGGAATCGCATTTTTACGAAACAAGTTGCCCGATATTTTATTAGAATTTGTTGTTGAAAAGCTATTCTCAAAATAAATAGTCATAAAGTCGGTAATTCTGAATCCAACACTAATTCCACCAATAAGAATGGGTTGTATTAATTTGTTTGGTAATGATATTCCGCTTATAGTTGGGCTATTTCCATATCCTACTGATGTTATAGGCACATTAAACCCACCATTTGGCACTGTAAAATCGTAAAATGCAGACTTAAATTGACAAATTCCTAATCCAGCAAAAACATTGAAAGTAAAATGACTATTATCAATTTTAATATTATCATTCAAACTTCTTTGCAATATTATTCCCACCTCCTCAATCTCTGCACTTAAACCCAATTGATCTTTTGATTTGAAAGACCACAAACTGGTTGTTAAATATTTAATTCCAAGTTCGTATTTATCATTAATCGCCATATGCAATTGTAAGGTGCTACCTAAATTGAGTTCGCTCTTGCCTCTTGTTGATAAAGATATTTTATCATCCATTTGGTTGCCTACATACAAACTATATCCAACACCTCCACCAATTCGGATTCCACCAATCTGAGCCAACAGAATGCCACATGAAAATAGTAATGTAAAAAAAGTAAACCTGTACTTCAACATCTTATATTCACAATTAGTAATACTTTATTATTTGACAAAAAGATGTAAAGAAATGATAATTATTTTGCAAAACTGTATCTTACACCAAACAAATCAAATATACAACAATTGAAATAACTTAAATATATATATCCAAACACAAATTAAGTAAAATAAAGTTAATTTATTACTAGATGATTAGAATTTAGGACACTTCATTTTTTTTGCCGAAAAATACTGCGAATAATTAATGTAAATTGTTAATGCGTGATAGGTATATCCATCAGGAGGAATATTTGATTTTCTCAACAAATTTCCTGACAATTTATTTGAATTAGTAAAGGACAAACTATTCTCAAAGTAAATACTAAATCTAGGACTGATTCTATAACCTATATTGAAGCCTGCAATAAACAATAGTTGCAACAATTTATCACTAATATTTTGTCCATTAATTGTGGTAATGTTACCATATCCTACTGCTGTAAATGGCACTGTAAATCCGTCCTCAGGATTAATAATATTATAAAAAGCCGAGCGAAAATAACATAATCCTAAACCTGCTAGCAGATTAAAGGTAAATCTACTTCCATCCAGATTAATATTATTGTTCAAACTTCTTTGATAGAGTATTGAAAACTCTTGCAAATCAGCATTCAGGGCCAACTCGTTATTCGATTTAAAAGACCATAAACTTGTATTCAGATATCTAAATCCTAACTCACTTTTATCGTTTATTGATTTATAAACTTGAAAATTATAGCCAAGATTAACTTCACTTTTATTATAAGTTGATAAAGATATTTCTTCGTCCATTTGCGTTCCCAAATATAGACTTCCACCCACACCCACACCTAGCCTTGCATTTTTATAAAACTGAGCGTTGCATATCGAACAAAAAAGAAAAAAGAAAATAACAGTTAGTGAGTGATACTTATGGTTTAACATGAACGACCTAAAAATGAGCTAGTTTATTGAAAAATCTCAATAAACGGGGCGCAAATGTATCGTCTTTTAAACCTAATACATAACAAAACGGCAAATTTTGACAATTATTAGGGATGTATAAGAAATCTTATCCTTTTGATTGAAGCTTTTCTTTGTGTTTTTTTACCTGAGCAACCAATTTGTCTAAAACCATATCTGTTGCTGCTTCAAAAGTTGAACTATGCTCCTTTGCAAAAATAGGGTTATGATTCATATTAATTTTCACCTCCACTGTTTTGTTATCCTTTTCTGCATCTTTCTCAAGTCTTAAATAAACATCAATACTTCTTATGTCTTCGTAATAGGTTCCAACTTTTTCGATTTTTTTATTAATGAAATCTAATAGTTTTTGATCTGCGTCAAAATGGATGGATTGAATGTCAACTTTCATAATTTTAGATTTTAAATGGTTAATTAAAATGCATTGCTAGCTTCGGGGATGACGTTTATTATAAACCTCCTTAAGCCGTTCAATGCTATTGTGTGTATATACTTGCGTAGCTGCCAAACTTGAATGACCCAACAACTCTTTTATTGCATTTAAATCAGCCCCATTATTTAATAAATGGGTTGCGTAGGTATGCCTTAAAACATGAGGGCTCTTCTTCTTTAAGCTACTAACTAATGCTAGTTTTTGATGTATGATATTATATACCAATCGTGGATACAAATTTTGTCCTTTGTTTGTGCAAAATAACATTTCATTTGAAAATCCATTACTGTTTTTATTATTCAAATGGCTATTTATTTGATTAATAATCTCATTACTTACTGGTATGATTCTTTCTTTATTTCTTTTACCTAATACTTTTATTTGTTGATTGTAACTATCAATATCAATAATTTTCAAGTTAATCAATTCACTCAATCGCAAACCGGCAGAATAAAATAGATTAATAATTAATCTATCTCTTTCTCCTTCAAAGTCGTCTGTAAAATCAACTTCATCGAGCAGTTTATCAATTGATTTTTTCTCCAAAAAAACGGGTAATCGTTTTTCAACTTTAGGCGCTTGAACCTTTATAAGTGGATTGTTTGTAACAATATTTTCCTTCTTTAAAAATTTGTAAAAAGCACGAAGAGTAGATAGCTTTCTTGAAATGCTTCGTGCCGAAATACCTTCATTTAGATTATGAGCCAACCAAGAACGTATTATTAAATGATTTACCCTTTGAATATCATCCGTTTTATAATGAATCTCTATGAAAGATTTAAATTGTAATAGATCTGTTTGATATGAGGTGACAGTGTGCTTGCTGCTTAATTTCTCGTATTGAAGAAATTTCAAATAATTATTAATAGAATCAACAAGCAACATAGGCTGTATAATAATCTACTTCGAATATAAGTATATTTTTATTTAAAAATAAAAAGCCGATGAAAAATATTTCCATCGGCTTTTATATAACTGAAATTCAGTTAAAACTATAATTCTGCTGCTTGTTGGAGCTGTTGCTTGTAAGCTGCACGAATGACTTGATGACGTTTCACAATACACTTTTTAGTGAAAGCTTGACGTGAACGAAGTTCTTTTACCACACCAGTTTTCTCGAATTTCTTCTTGAATTTCTTTAATGCTTTATCTAAAGATTCGTTTTCTTTTACGTTAATATATATCATTTGTGTACACCTCCTTTCCCTATAGTCTCTTATTGTTTTATTTATAAGGAGTGCAAAGGTATTTTTAAATACCGAATTTCCAATTCGAGTCTATATTTTTTATAATATCTTAAAACTAAAAATAGGTATAAAAACAAAGCTTTCTCATTTTGAAACACATAAAATCAAGTAATTAGCTTAAATAAACAGCTAAAAATGCATGCTTTTTAATCTAGTGTTAATTTCAAATATCATTTTTCCTTATTTGGGAATAATCTGTTTCAAAAAAGGACAAACTAATTCCATTATCACTATAATTAGCATTGAAAATCAGGTAATTAAATACTAGGCTTAGGCTTTGCTAACACGCAAGGAAACCTAAGTACTATGAAAAACAAGTCAATTCCCAAATTAAAAATTGCTATTCAGCTTATTTGCTTTTTAGCTTTCACATTGCTTTTATCAAGCAAAAGTTATTCGCAAGTTAATAGCGATAAAGATTCCAAGCTAACAGTAAGTGATGAAACTAACATCAGCAACTTTAAAGCAAGTGCAGGGCGGAATAGAATCGCGCTATTTGATCAAATCAAACCTTTAATTAAAAGTGTGGATGCGAATGGAAACATAATTGAAGCCAGCACATCTGAGGACATAATTAACCTTTTGGGAGAGCCTGATTTAAAAAAACAACAATCAATTTATCAATACAATCTCAACATTAGCTCAAGTCCTTGTAAAGCTGTTATCGGACTTAATAAAGAAGGCTTGGTAACATTTTGTGTAATTAAAGAATGTCAATAATAGCAAACTAAACACTATGAAATATATCTTAAATTTTAAAAATGTCATCCAAAATTTTGGAACATTATCAAAAAAAACAAGCATGGTTGTGACCCTGCTTTTCGTGTTTATGACAGTCTATACAAAAGCATCCGTTCAATTAACGGTTGTTGGTTCAACCAATGTATCTTCTATCAGCACTGGAAATCAATTTATTTATACCTTAAATTATCAGGTGTCAAGTTTGACAACAAATGGACAAAATGTGTTTGCCACCATGGTTTTACCACAAAATCTTGAGCCATTTGATATAGGTAATTTCAGCAATTCTGTTTCATTTAGTCCTTCACAAGTGAGCAGTGTTACTTACAATTCTGGAACTAAAACAATCACCGTTACGTTTGTAAATCCAATACCTGCAGGTAGCACAGGTCAATTGCAAGTGAAGTTTAAATACATTAATGGAACGACTCCAAATAATTATGCCCCAGATTTGGTTACATCTATTGACGCAGCGAACAATGTCAATTCACCTGACACAACCACTGGCCCTGTTTTGAGTAATGTGATTAATGTAACAGCAATTGCCGCAAATAATTTCACTGTTGGAAAAGTACTAAGTTCAGGTGGAGCCATTAACGATGTTTCCATTTTTAAAATAAACATTGGATCAAGTTCATCTAGTAGTGGAGCACTTATATTAAACAATCCTAAAATTGTTGACACCTTACCTATTGGAACTACTTTTGTTGAAGCTACTGCATTTAGTGGAACATACGCTCCTGTGTATGACAATATAAATAGGACGATTAGTTGGACTTTTTCTTCATCTCAATTAGCTACAAATTATAGTTCATCTGCATATGTAGTTATTAAATACAATTCACCTATGTATAGTATTGGCTCTTCAGCTTGTAATACAGCTTATATGTCTGGAAGCATTCCAGTGTTGCCAATAGGAACTTATGGTTCATCCACCAAAAGTGGCAATGTATGTTTTAACATTCAAACACCTACCCCTGGTGCGGCATGCTCTGGTGGAGGAATTAGTGCTGCCACAGCCAGTTGGTTGAACAAACATATTTTAGCTGGAACAACATGTAACTCATTTGGAAATGGATGGTTTAACTCAGGTAATACTGAATTAGACAGTGTAACTTTAACCTACGATGTTGACAAAAACATCAATATGAATGTGATTAAAGTGAATCAAATGTTTGATGGATTGGGAAGAAAATCTCAAGCAGAGGTCTTGGTAAGATATGCAACGAATTTAAATGGTTTTGTTACTCAAGGAACTTATGATTCAACTAGTATTGGTGGTGGTTTAAGTCTAACTATTTCCTTACCTTCTGGTGAATATATTACACAAGTTAGTTTTACCATCACAGGACAATTACCTATAGGTGCTACTCAAAGTTTCAGCTATTGTGGTGATGCCAGAACAGCAGTTCAAGGCGCAAAAGATGGAAGCGCCATCACTGAAGGAACAACTTATCTTCCAAATAACTTGGGTGATGATGGTACCGTTGTAACAAATAATTCAAATGGAAAATACTATTACAATGGAACTCAATATTCATATAGCAATTGCAGCGGAAATGCTGAAATTCTTCATGCGCAACCAGTGTTTAATACACCAGGAAAATCAATAAGAAATGCTTCAAGTAGTTTTAATGGCGGAGATACCATTATATACAGATTTAGTGTTCAATTAGGAGGTAACGTGAATGCAACCAATGTTGAATTGTTTGACACTTTAGATAGCAAACTAACTTTTATTTCTGGAAGTTCAACATTTGGAACAAGTAGCGGAAACACTAGCAACTCACCAATAACCCCTACTGTAAATGGCAATGCATTATATTGGAGTTTAGGCACATTAACTCCTGGTAGCACTTATTATGTTTTCTTAAGAGCAAGGGTTAAGCCAGGAACGGTGGCCGGAAGTATTCCAAACAAAATGAAATTCAATAGCAGTAATGCTTTGATGCCGAATGGACAAACTACAAGCACAAGCACAGCGACTGTTATTAGCTCAGCTGCTTTAAGGGCTTATAAAGGACAAAGTGGCTGTGATCCAAATTTCTTATACTATCCATCAGTTGCTTTGGCTCAAGAAGGTGGTGCAGTTAACTATAAAATTTCTTTAATAAACCAAGGTAATGTGGGTGCTAAAGATTTAGTATTGGTTGATGTATTTCCTTTTATAGGAGATATAAGAGGTTCTGAATGGTTTGCAAACCTTGTTGGACCTGTTACTATCAGCGACCCTAGCTCAACCGTATACTATTCTACTGTTAGCAATCCATGCTATAGTGATTTTACGCCAGCCTTTAACCCTGGAGGATGTTCAGCACCTAATTGGAGCACAACACCACCTATAGACATAACAAGAGTTAAAGCCATTAAGATCACTAGGACTTCAACCATTGCACCTCTTGACAGTATTATTTTGACTTGGCCAATGCGCGCACCAGTTGGTGTGCCAATTAACAAATTGATGAACAATTCAATCATGTACCAAATTAGAAGAGCAGATGACAATAGCCAATTGTTACCAACCACTCCTATTATGGTGGGAATGAAAACAAATTGTTTACCTATCTTAGGTTCATTAGGTAACTATGTTTGGATTGATGCCAACAAAAACGGATTACAAGACGAAGCATCTAATATGGGATTAAATGGATTGAAAATATATCTTTATGGCGCTGGTCCTGACAATGCAATTGGCGGTGGCGATGATGTTTTATTAGATTCAACCATTTCTTCAAATGATTTTAGTGGAAATCCAGGTTACTATAAGTTTGTAGAGTTAGCAAGTGGTAAATACTATGTGAATTTCCAAACTAATTACAGCTTCTTTGTTCAAACACCTGTAGTAAATCAAGGTGCACAAACAGATGGCAATAATGACGCTGAAATAGGCACAGGAAACAGTGGTTTAGTAACCATCAACGCAAGTGGAACTGGTCAAGACAAAGACAATACCACTATTGATGCAGGCTTCTATGTAATTGGTTCTTTAGGTAATTATGTTTGGTTTGATGATAATAAAAATGGTCTTCAAGACGAACCTGCTTCTAATGGAATCAATGGTGAAAAAGTTTATTTATACAAAGACAATGGAAGTTCATATGTATTATTTGACTCAATAATAACTGCAAATGATATCAGTGGAAATCCAGGTTATTACAATTTTGTAATTGACCAAATTGGAAACTATAAAGTAAAATTCCCTACAAGTGTAAGCACTAAAACTCTAACTACAGCAAATGGAACTGCTGGTGTAAATGGAAATAGTGATGCCAATGTTGGAACTGGATTTAGCCCTGTAATTGTCATGGACTTAATCAATGGTGGAATTGGAAGAAACAATCCAACTATTGATGCAGGATACAAGTGTAATGTAAGCACACCAAGCATTACAGGAAGTGGTAATTTATGTCAAGGTCAAACCACAACCCTTAGCAGTTCTGTAGCCTATTCATATCAATGGTATAACAATGGCACGGCCATATCTGGTGCTACCAACCAAACTTATGTGGTTGATTCAACAGGAATATACAAGGTAGTTACCTCAGATGTTGGAGGATGTAAATCTGATAGCAGCACAGGTGTTACCATCACAGTATCACCTCAACCTAGAGCTGATTTTGATATCAACAATCCTGCTCAATGTGGAAGTGGAAATAGTTTTGTATTAACTAATAACTCTACACAAAGTCCAGGTACATTTAGCACTTTATGGAATTTTGGAGATGCTACAACATCAAGCTTGTTTACACCAGCACCAAAACACTATACTTCATCTGGTAATTTTGTAATTAAATTAGTGGTTTACAATGTTTATGGATGTAGAGATTCTGTGAGCAAAACAATATTCTCAGGAAACCCAACTGCAGCTTTTACTTACACTAAAAAATGTGGAGGACTTGTAGAGTTCACAAATACATCTGTTAATGCCACAGATTACGAATGGATATTTGGTAATGGCAGCTACTGTACCAATTCAAGTTCTAATGTATCAAGGATATTCAATCCTGGTAATGGCAATGTGGCAAGAACCTATACCGTTACTTTAATTGCAAGAAATAATGGAATGTGTTCTGATACGGTTAGACATAGCTTTACCATTGATCCGAACCCTATAGCGGTATTCAGTGCTGATGGAAACGGATGTAGCAAAACAGTTAAATTCAATAATTTCTCAATAAATGGAAGTACATACGAATGGGATTTTGGAGTATTGCCATTAGGAACTGCAGTGAGTACTGCTGCATCTCCAACTTACACTTATGCAACAGATGGTACATACAATGTGCGTTTAATTACTAAAAACTCTCAAGGTTGTCCTGATACATTAATAAAATCAGTAGTGGTAAACTCAACAGGAACTGCACCAGTAGCTTCATTTGGATATACTGTCAACAGCGGTACTTGTGTAAAGAACTTTACTTTCTACAGCACTTCTACCAATGCAGTTTCATACCAATGGATATTCAGTGATGGTTCAGTAGCCAATCAAGCCAATGTAAGCCATAGCTTCCCAACTGCAGGAACCTACAAAGTTAAGTTAGTTGCCAAATCAGCAAGCAATTGTTATGATACAGCTACACAAACTTTAAACATCACAGGTAATACAAGCGGTGCCGTAGCTAGTTTCAATATTAACAAACAAAAACAATGTTTGGCTGGAAATAGCTTCGACTTTAATAATACATCTGTGTTTATTGGTGGAGGTTACAACACATCCTACGAATGGGATTTTGGTGATGGTAATACCAATACCACCAATACTTTTATCTACAATAAAAAATACAATGCCCCTGGTTTGTATACAGTTAAACTAACTGCAATAGGAAGCAATGGTTGCAGAGATAGCTACTTCAGCACTGTTGAGGTATTGCCTTCTCCTTCTGCTGCATTTACTGCCATCACACACTGTGGAATGACCGCTACTATTACAAATAATACTACCAACGCAGTATCAAATATTTGGTCGTATGGTGATGGTGGATTTGAAGAAAACAATGCTTCTTCATTTGATCATACCTACAATAACCAAGATTGGTACTTCATTAAGTTATATGCCATTGGAGCTAATGGTTGTATCGACTCAACCGATAATGGTGTGAACACTACACGTGCTCACTCCCCTCAAATATCTTTGACTTATGATACCATTGCTTGTAACAATTCAATCCACTTCAAAAATACAACCATGGGTGGTTCTGAATTTGTTTGGGATTTTGGTGATGGTACTCCATTTGGACATGACTATTACGCTACACATGCATACGCAGTAGCAGGAAATTATGTGGTTACTTTAACAGCATCCAATGGTTCATCTTGTTTAAGCACTTATTCGTTTATTGTAAGAGCACCTCAAGGCTGGAACATAGCTTTACCTAAAGCCAATTTCAACTATAACATTACCGCTTGTACCAATACCATTAAAATGAATGACCTATCAACTAATCATTCATCACGTGCATGGTATTTTGATGGAACCTTGGTAAGCAATCAAGCTAATGATAGCATTGTTGGCGCAGCAGCAGGCGTTCACACCCTTCAATTGGTGGTAATGAATGGAACATGTGCTGACACACTAAGCCAAGTGGTTAATATCCAAAATGCACCTACAGGCACATTTGACTTTATTGCAAGTACTTGCTCTAAAACAGTGGCCTTTACTAGCAATATGAGCAATGCGAATTTGTTCAAATGGCATTTTGGTGATGCAGGTTCAGCATTAGATTCTGCTATTGGTAGCAGCACTTCGCATACATTTAGCTCAAATGACGACTACATTGTTAAACTTGATGTAACCAACCTTTCAGGCTGCGTATATTCAATGTCTGATACCATTACGGTTAATGGTGGAACACATCCTTTAGATGCTTCATTCCACTTTAATAATACCAATTGCGATTGCTATTGCTCAAACAAAATAAAATTTGCTAATACAAGCAGCGGAAATGCAAGTAGCTATTTATGGAACTTTGGTGATGGTAATACATCTACCCAAATGAACCCTAATAAAGGATATGCAGCTTCTGGTGATTACAATGTAAGTTTAACTGTGAGCGATACAAACGGTTGCTTCAGCACAGCATCTGCACAAGTGTATGTGCCTGCTACAGCAAAAGGACCAAGCGCTTCATTTACTACTGATAATACTTCTCAATGTTTAGCAAGCAACAACTTCAATTTCTACAACCATTCAAGATACATGGGTGCAGGTTGGATTAACAAGTATTATTGGGATTTTGGTGATGGCACATTCGATACTACAAACACATTTATTTACAATAAAAAATACACAAGTGTGGGAACATACAGCGTAAGATTGATAGCTGTAGGTAACGAAGATTGTCGTGATACCATGGTAATGACGGTTCAAGTAAAAGCGGGTGCATGCTTAAGTGTTGGTGTTCCAGTGCAAATGTTTGACCCTAAAATGAACAACATGCATGCAGCAATAGCTAGCGGAGAAGCAACAGGAGTGGCAGATGCAAAAGCACAATCGCACAATGAGTGGACCTTGTATCCAAATCCAAATACAGGAGAATTCAGTGTTCATAGCCATAACATTGCTAATACCAACGAAATCTATGTAGTGGATTTATTAGGAAGAAGAATTGATGCTCAAATAACTATTAACAAAGCAAACAATAACATTGATTTCATCATAAATGATGTAAGAAGTGGCTATTACTTTGTTATCATCAATAACGAGTCGGGTGACCATGCTAGACTTAAATTTAACATAAACGAATAAGTAGGTAGTTTTTTTTCATGATACAAAAGGGTCGTCTCTTCACTGAGACGGCCTTTTTTGTTTTT
>JBBALJ010000053.1:14495-20730 GCA_040403075.1 Bacteroidia bacterium | reverse complement strand
GTCATACATTCACGCACTTTGATGTTTGAAAAATCCAATGCATTTTTAAACATCTCTGTATCCACTTCAGCATCATCATCCAAATCGTTTTCTTCCACTTGGTTGATGTATTGATCCAAATCCACTTTGCTAAAAACTGGGGTACTCTCGGTATATTTTATTCTTAAAATATTGTTCAAGATGAGTTTAGATAGCCACATGATAAAATGCACAATGGGCCAAAAAATATAATAGAACAATAGAAAAGGAATAGCTAAGATATTTAGGATAATATCCGGATTGATGCGGAACAATACCTTTGGGATAAACTCAGCCGTTACCAATACAATCAAGGTTGACAAGATGGTTTGTATAAACAAAACCAAAAACTCATTATGCACTTGGCCTGGCAAAAAACCATGGATAAAAGGGTTGAGCACTTTGGCCATATAGATACCATAAATTACCAAACCAATATTGTTGCCCACAAGGGTAGTGCTAATAAATTTTGATGGGTTGTTTACAAAATTAGAAAGTATGCTAGCAGTAATACTGCCTTGCTTATTCTTTAATTCGATAAGCAATTTGTTTGAAGTGATAAAAGCAATTTCCATTCCCGCAAAAAAGGCCGAGAACAGAATACTGCAAATGATAATGACGGAAGGGTTATCCATTAAATACGTTTACAATTTTATGGTCGCAAAATAGGATTTTACAATTACAAATGGGTGCTTTTTGGGTAAATATTTGATTGACAAGGGTTGCAAGGTTTTGCCTATGGTTTTTGTCCTCACAAACCAAAACATATACTTGAACTTGAGAATGCTGGTGAGACACCAGTCTTGTGGTGATTACTCATAACAAATCAATTAAGCAAAGCACCCCAAATAATACGATAAACAACAAATTTTTGTTTTTGTATTTTAAAAACCACAACCCATTTACTTATTGTTACGCAAGAATAGCCAAGAGTGGAAAGTGTAATATTATTACACATCGAGTATTGCACATTTTCTTTAGCGTATATTTTTATTTTAGAAGCAAATTTTTCAATATAACGCAAGCCACTCTGAGGTGTATTTCTCTCTTCTACAAAAGTGGCAATCAAACTTAATGCTTTTTGGGCTTTAGGTTTAATTATTACTTCCATCAGTGGTTAAAATTTGATTTTATTCTTTCAATCGCTTGGTCTAACAACAAATCTTCTCCAATATCTTCTTCATCAAAAAAATCAATCAACTCCTTATCGGTAGCCGTCCTACCAATACCAAACGTTGCATCTTCTACAGTTAACTTATGTTGCTTCATTTTTATATACAATTGGTCAAATTGCTTAGCTTGCTTTTCGTTTTCAAAGTTATATGTACGCTGTATCATACTACAAATATAAATTATTGTTTTGCAAAAACATTTGAACTCTTTATAAAAACAGCCTGAGGCTTATCGATAAGCTCACTAGCGGGACGCTAGAGATTGCTATGAGGCTATTGAACAGTTTAAATAACCTCTAGCTCAAAAGACAAAACGAAATAATTATACTAAATTATTATTACTTAAAATCACTCCAATTTTTGATAACAATTTCCTTGCGATTATATGTTAACAAACCTTCTTTTTCCATTTCATTTAGCAAACTCGTAACTGTTTGACGTGTGCTACAAACCAATTTTGCCAAATCATGCTGTGTTAAGAAATTATTTAAAGTATAAGTGTTGCCATTCTGTTCCCCATCACTTTCTGCCCAATCTTTAATAAACTGAACCAATCTTGAACGAACATCTTTAAATACTACATTGTTAAATCTATTTTCTATACGTCTAATTTTCAAACCCATAAACTTAGTATATCCAATAGCAATGCTTGGATTACGTTCCAGCATTTTTTCAAAATCATCCAATTTGAAAGAACAAATGCTCACATCAGTTAAGGCTTGAGCATATTCCTGACTTACATTTTCGTGACTCTCATCCAAACTCATTTGACCAAATAAATCACCTTTTTTAATAATTTCTTTTATAATTTCATTGCCATTATTATCAGTCTCACAAATTTTAATCATGCCTTGCTTTAGCAAAAAAATTCTGGGAATATGTTCATCTGCAAAATAAATCATTTCTGATTTGAACGCTTTTTTAAAACCAACAATAACACATAATTCTTTCAAATCGCTATTGCTCAATTTCCAAAACAATTTGTGGTCGCGCAAGTACCAATATCTTAAATCAACTTCTGCCATTTATTAAAATAATTTTACAATTTGGATAATAGCCAAAACTACAAAAATTATCGCTATGGTTTTGTCGGCATAACAAAAAAATAATTTTAAAGGAACATTTACAAAATATTTTGACAAGTATATAAGTAAACAATGGAGGCTAAATGCCCCAATTGTAGCACCAGCAGAAAAGTAAAAAAGTACAAATTTTGCTTCGACTATATTTAAATTGAACACATTATTTACATGAATATAAGTAATTACTGTTGCCCAAAAAATAATCAATTGAGGATTTAATAAAGCTAGAACTGTTCCTAATAAAAAGCCATTTTGCTTGGTAGTTTTTAGAGTAATTTTAGATTTATTAAACCATAAATACAAACCAACTATCAATAACAGAATGGCCATAATGATTTGAAAATAATAAAATAAATGCTGCCATCTTACTATTAAATTTGAAGCTTTGAAGGCAATAAAACAAAATATAAACTCAGGTAAAGAGCCACCAATTGCAATAAAAATTGCATTTCTATAATGTTTTTGAAAACTAGATGTAATTACAGCTAAATTAACCGGACCCGGTTGAATAGAACCAACAAAACTGATTATAAATGCAAGAATAAATGTATAAAAAAATAATGACATGTTATTTGTTTAGATGCATTTTTAATTGTCTCGAAACCACACTAAACGGAACATACGTTTTCCCCAAGGATACGTTTTGTTTTGCAATCAAGTAAATTAATTTGTAATGCATAAACAGTGCTTTATAAGCATTTACAATAAAAAAGCTTGGGTCGTAAATATGCGCTGGTTCTGATGATACGCCATTTAACTCCATAATTTTAATGTTTTTCCCTTCGTATAAATCATTCAATGATTTTACTTTTAAATCAAATCTTCCAATATAAAACCCTTCAATAGGTTTAGCAATTGCATCAAAAACATTTACTAATTTCTCATTGATTAAATGATTCCCATTTAAAAATTTCGTTCCTCTAATATGATTTCCTATAGGCTCTAATAACAATACATCATTTTTAGACAAAACTTCCTGCAAACGGTTTTCGAACTTATGGAGCAAGTAAACTAAACGTCCTTGGGCACGCAAATGGTTCCTTATTAAATATTCTATATCATGAACACCATCACCACAAATTTTCAAGTATTCTTTTAAAACAATACTTGTAATACCTGATTGCGTTCCATTAGGAAAATGATAATACATTACCCCTAATTCTATTTCAAAATCGACATATGATTGAATAATAAAATCTTCGGTAATCTTATGAATATAATTCTTTAATTCAGCTAAATTATTCACCTTTTCTACATTGCTTCCGCGTTCACCAACATCGGGCTTCGCAATAAGAGGAAATACCATTTCAGCGCTCTCAATTAAAGAAATTACTTTTTGAAAATTGTATTCATTCTTACAATAAATAGTCTTTGGCAAATAGCTGCTGTCTATTTTTTGAAGAATGTTTTTTTTGGATTCACCAACAAAACCGCCTAAATAAATACCAGGATTTGCAGCAGTAAAAAAAGTTAAACTTTTGGATTTTAAACTTAAATACAAAAAGTAAAAATAGACTGGAATGTAGGCAAACCAATATGGCCAAAATTCGAATCGAGCGCGTTTAATAAACCAAAATTTTAGCCGTTTCATTATAATTTTTCAATTACTAAAGATTTTCTTTGCTCATCAGATTTAAAAATTCTAATGGTTGAACTTGCCATATTTTCAATGTTCAAGTAATCCATGGTATAGCTAAAATCAGAGTGGTCAATACAGGTTATACTTACTGTTTTTACTTTATTAGCTCTATTCATCATCACACTGTTTTCCAAAGAACCATCACCAGCATGTTTATGAAACTCGATACAATTTTCTTTACTAAAATCTGAATTCATATTTATAAAATCTGTGAACCATTCTATTCTATTTTTAATGGCATCAGATGCATATAATGTGCATGAACTCCAAATATGTGGTTCATTTGCAGCCATAATTTTTTTATATAGTTGTTTTCCATCCCATCGCAATTCAAAAAGGCTTAGATCATATTTTGAGTCAACAATTATCAAAGTAAAATTTTCAATCCCACTAAAATCATATTCTGAAACAAATCTTTGAACATCATTAAACTTAAAGAAATCTAGCAGAATTAATCCTCTGCTCATTTTATAAGGTGGTTTTGAATCATGCCTTTCAAAAGCACCATTTAATAGGCATAAAGTGAAATTGTTCATGGAAGTAAGCACCCAAGTTCCACCTGCTAATTGATCTTTTGGGAAAAATACTTGCTCGCCATTAATTATATACTTCTGAGGAAATAATGCAGCAGGTCTATTGGTTTTTTCATCTCTACTTGAAGTAAGTATGTAACCATCATTATTAGTTGGTAAAAATGTTACTGTGCACATGTATTGTTATATTGAATTGTTGAATAAGCAATGCCAAAATTCTTATCTAAATTGATATACCCAAAATAGTGTTTGCAAGCAATTTGAAGAATAGCCATGTGATGAATAGCATGCTCAATATTATAAACAAATTCTCTTTCAATGCTACTTTTCACGAGAATTTCTTCTTTATCAATTAGTGAATTTAAGTTGATCTCTTTTGAATCATTTTGCAAATTGTTAATTTTTTCAATTAATTGATTAATGAAATCAAGAGTATAGTTTTTATCGTGTTCGATTAATAAATTTCTTTCGCGTTTATCATAATTTATTTCATCAAATTCAATGCCAGCTAAGAGTTGAACATATAGTTCTAAAATATGACGAATATGCTTAGCAACAGTGTTGTTACTTAATAATGGCAATTGTTCTGTATAATGTTGCTCATCTATTTGTGCTACATAATTAGCAATCTGCATTAAGATTGTAATTGAATTTTGTTTGAGTTTATAAATTGTCATGATTTTAAATAATTACATGAATGAATATTCCTTTAGTTTTTAGTGCTAAGGTTTAATTTAATTGCTATTATTACTTTATCCCCCATCAGCAAACTTCTTCCGCCAATATTAAAGTCTTTTCTATCAATTGAGAATTCGGCTTTCATAATATTGTTCTCAAATTCAAATGGAATGGTAACATCTTTAGTAATTCCTTTTATTGTTAATTTAAAGTAACCAATATATTTATTTCCATCTTTACCAAAAAAGCTTGAAACAATAGAAATTTTAGGAAACTTTATGGCATCAAAATACTCTGCTTTTTTTAAGTGATTATCTCGTGAAGCTATTCCTGTATTAATAGAATTTACTGCAACGCTTGCCTTTATACTTGATGATTTATACATCTCTGATGAAAAGTTTATCTCACTTTCCAAATCGCTTAAAGTTCCGCTAACAGTTAAACCAGCATTCTTTATTTTAAAACCAATATTGGAAGAAACTACTTTTAAATTTGTTTGCGCTTGGTTTAAGTTTATCAAAAACAAAAGACAAAATAAACTGAAGCTTATTTTTTTAAACATATTCTTATTTTTTAAATGGATTATAACTAATTCCAATCATAGGCATAAAAGTCTTTTGTCTAAATCGGTCGTTATCTTTAAACAATTTATTGGTAGTAGTGTATTCAGCAAAAATAAAAGTACCCCCAAAGTTTATAGCCCAATTTGGTTTGAAAAAGTACTTTATTTTTATTTCTGAATTTAAACTCCCAATATCGTTATCACTTATCAAAAGTAAATTATAGGATGTTGGCTTTGCTTCTTGTGTATTACTAAAAGCAGGATTAGTAGAATATCTTTTTGAGCTATTATAGTCGGCAGTAACAGCCTTTCCAAAACTAAATCCAACAGCATCAATATTAAACTCAACTTCCCATTTATGGTTAAAGGCATAGTTCAAATGAATGCTTGCATTTAAGCTATTCACCGCAAAATTATTGATTGAAACGGTATCAAAATTTTCAAGTTTATCATCAGCAAAAATAACAAAGGGACTTTCAACTCCACTCGTAAGTTTAGATGGAGCAGTTCTATAATCACCTTTCCCAAAATTGCTGTTAAATCGGAAACCG
>JBBALJ010000053.1:0-14395 GCA_040403075.1 Bacteroidia bacterium | reverse complement strand
AACAAAAACACAATAAGCGCTAATGAAAAAAGCAAGCCACCATCCCCCAATATCGCAATACCTAAGAACAATACATGTGATAAAATAGCACCCAACATCACTCCTAATGAAAGCATGGCTCCAATCAATGATTTACTGGGCCATATCAGTAAAATGGCCGCTATTAACTCAGCTATACCGCTACCAATTCTACCAACTGGTTCAATACCCAAAGTGCTAAAAATATAAACAGATTCTGGAGCTGCTGTAAACTTAAAAAATAATGTTTGAAGCAGGATGGCAGCAGCGCCAAATCGAGCAATTGTTAAGATTGTTTTTTTCATGGTATTGATTTATTTAATAATAATTTTTTGAGTAGATTTACCTCTCGAATTTTCAATCACTAAAAAATAAAGTCCTTTATTTAAATTTGAAATTTCAAGATTTTTAGAATGGTTTAACTGTTCATATAGAACCAATTCTCCTAGTATATTGATCAATGAAAAATTGGTATTTTCATTATTTGGAAGTTCAATGTTTAAAAAGCTAGTTGCAGGATTAGGATAAACTTTAATGCCTAAATCATGTAATGTCTCTAGTCCAGTACTTGATAATTTACTAGTTGTTGATTTAGCCGTATTTAAAATACTTTTATCTATTCCATTTTGAACAAAAGCCAATGTATATATTCTGTTCTTATTCCAAGCAGAGTTAACAGTAGTTTGAGCTGAAACCAATATTGAATCGCCAATATTTGAAGGCAATATTACATCAATTCCTTGAATACCATTGGCCGATTTTCTGAAAACATCATAATGATTACTTTCACCATTAGGTGAATTATAAAATAAAGTATCTTCTACATACATTACTTGTAGTTTTAAATTAGTATAAATTTTATTGGTTAATCGTTTTACCCATACCTTGCTTTTAATTAAATCACCCTCCAATGTTTGCTGTATTGAAATACTTATATCTGCAGCAATTCCTTTAAAAGGAGTAAAAATATCAGCACTTGCATAGTTTGTAGATGATGATTGAACAACACCATTTAATACTATTCTAGGAGTAGAACCATAAACACTATAAAAGTTAGTTCTTGCATCGTTTTCTGCCTTATTATGTTGGTTTAAAACGCATGCTGGGTAGGGTGAACTTGGATAAAATGATACATGCAATACATCTTGCTGAGTTCTTAAATTGGTGTACAATCCCGGATTTCGAGAGGCACAAACAGAGCATAATGTATTTGTAAAATGCTCTTGTAATATCACTTTGTTTTGAGCTTGGGTGTATAAAACAAAGAAAAGTAAAACTAATGTGAAATGATGTCTAATGTTTTTCATTTTTTATTATAATTTATAGTGCAAATAAATATTTTACCCAAATAACATATTGTCGGATGAACGACATAACTTTGATAAAATAAAAAAATACATTTTTATTTTTTTGAATATAATGCTCGTATTGTAGTCAAGTATAAATAATGATTTGAATGGCTTTTTACTTCACAATCCAATAATCTCTTTCAAAAAAAAGTATAAAAATAGAAGCAACTAAAACTAAAAAAGCCAATACTTTATGAAGTACTTGATTTGAGTTATTGCTAAATATTAAGTACAATGTAAATCCAAGAAATAGTATCAATATTATCTGCTCGTAATAAGGTCTATTAAGTAAAAACAGATTGAATAATATAGAAAGTACAATGCTTATACCTATAAAGATAAAGATGATACGAAATTGGCTAAAATAAAACTTCTTCATATCATATTTCTCTTCCGAATCGTTGGTTGGAAGTAACATTTTAGCGCAAATAAATAAAGTGATGGGATAGGAAATAACAAAAATTAATAAGGGCAAAGTCCATACTTTTATAGCTTCTAATTGATAAAAAACAAACCAAGCTTGAATTTGAAGAAATAAAATAAAGATGATCCAAACCGAATGTGGCCAATAAAATTGTATCTTTTTGTAATGATATAGCAAGTCGGTAAAGGCTGATAAAATTTGAGTAATACCTAAACCAATGATAATAGATACCAAAATAGAAATATACTCAAATGGACTAATTTGGTTGGTGTTCATCCTACTTTAGTATTAATATTACAAGTTCAAAATTATTATTATTATTTCTTTATTGCCAATTCCCAATTTTTATCTGCTTTGGCTTTTAAATTAGTTTCATCAGCATTCCACTTATTCAATGTTTTATTGATAAAACTGTAGTAAAATAAGTGCAATTTACCATTCATAATTTTGTATGAAGTTGGGTCAATTTCTACTTTTTCTCCAGTGGCACCCATGGCATAAGCGCACCAACCACCATAAGCAGGTTCGTATTTTTCAGGAGTTTTTAGAAACATATCTTTATGCGCGGCAGTCGTAAAATAATACTGAATGCCTTTATAAAAAACCAAGTTTTGTCCTATGCCTTTTTCTGGTTTTCCATCAAAATAAGAAATTGGATCATACCCTTGAATGGCCAAATTGTTCTTGTCAAGGTTGAAATGCTTTTTACGAATATTGAAATCTATTTGAGCAAAAACTGATAAACTCAAAAAACTAAATAAGGCAATAAATAAATTCTTTTTCATGTTTGTTTTAAATTATGGAACAAAGGAATGAAAAAGAGAAACATCCAATTGTCGGACAAATGACATAAGTGTCAGATTTGGGAAATGCTAGTTACAAAAATTAGTAATTGATGGCTTAATGCTGAAGTAAAGCTATAAACAGCCTTAAGCTTGTAAATAGGCCGACTAGAGAGGCGCTAACGAGTGCATATTGAAATACGCTATTAAATCTATTTTTATAAGCAAGCGCTATTAATCTTGTTTTTCATTATTTTTGCGTATAATAAAATTCAGGAAAATGAGAAATATACAATTAAACATACCAGATGAGGTAGATTTAAAAGATTATGATTTTTCAATGATTATTGCATCTTTTGCCTGCGGTTGGTGTTATCACCACCCGCTCAATATATGGTCGGTGTCGCTTTGCTAAACACCAACCATAGGCAAACTTAACTTCTAACAATTTATTCTATCCTTCAAATTGTTTCAAATCTTCTTTCAATTTTTTATCGAGCCAAAAAGTTCCAAATGGAATAAAAGATACTAAAAAAGCAAGCACTGTTTTAGCAAAGCTCCATTTTACAACTATAAAAACTTGTAATAGCAAAACTCCATAAAGCACAAATAATACACCATGTAACCAACCCATGTATTTAACTAATTCGGGTATGTTAAAAAAATACTTAAATGGCATAGCTATAAATAGCAGTATTATAAATGATATGCCTTCTAAAATAGCTATTATTCTAAAGTTTTTTAACGCTTTTAATTTATTTTTCATTCCGTTTCTTTAATCTTTTTCTGAGTTAATTTAAGGTACAAACATATAGTTTATGTCAATTTGCCTGCGGTTGGTGTTATCACCACCCGCTTAATTATGGTCGGTAAAGCTTCGCTAAATACCAACCATAGGCAAATATTGCGTGAATCTCCGAGTGACTGTAATCAAAAACAAAAAAAAGAGTTAAATACTTTCAGGAAAAACATCTAAAAAATACCTAAATAAAAACAATGATAATATTATAATGGCTATTGATTTACTATATCTCATTATTATATTTTTCGGTAAATTAAGCATTGGTTTAAATATTCGATAAACTATAAAAGCTGGCAACAAGAAAGAAAACAGTATAAAGAAGTAAATTAAAGTTTGACTCCAGCCTTCTGTATATATTCTTTTCCAAATCAATGGTTCCAAATTATGTGTTTCAATATATGATTTCCAATCTTGTTCAGTTTTAAAAGTATCAATGCTTCCAGTTTTTTCATTAATAACAAAATAACCTGATTTGAGGTCGCCATAAGTTTTATTACTTTTACCAATTATGCAATCATTATAAAAATAAAATTCTTCTATTCCTTGTATGTATTTACCTTTTACATCTAACCAAACATCATTCATTATTTTTCCATTTGGCGTTTCCTCTTGCCAGTCAGCTTTAACAGCATAGCTTAAACAAAATAAAATATATAGGATTACTATTTTTTTCATTTAAAATAATATTTATCAAAACTCTTGCCTTTGTTAGGTCCTATTTAAATCGCTAAATTATGCTCGAAGTCTTTCGCCCATGCTAGCGCAAGCGTTGTGTGCAGGTTTAGCGTGGCTCGCTTGTGCCTAAACCCCTCCTACAAAGACCCTCTCTTCTTCAGCCACACAAAGGCAAACACAATGGCTAGGATGAAAAACAAATAGGCTTTGCCTTCTACAAAATTCTCGAAAACTGAGATATAAAAAGCCACCAAAAGACATGCTATTGCCAAGATAAGCCAATTACGTAAAATCCACTTTTCCATTATTGTTTCAGACTTAAAACCCCTTTGATATTAAAAAATTTATAGTTAGAAAAATCAGTATTGGTTTCCAAACCATCGCTGTAAATAATACGGTCGGTTTGTTTCACACTCACAAATTTTTGGGTAGATATTTTGTTGGTGGCTTCGTCCCAAATAAGCTCTTCGGTTTTCAGTGTATCGCCATTCACATTCACCACTATCACATCGTTTCTAGCAGTCATCACCCTTAGGCGGCTGTCGCGTATGGCATACTTGGCTTTTAAGTAGCTGTTTATTTTTTTGCCTTTGCCATAAAAGTAAACGGTAATGCCTTTAGGCATTTTGGTCTGTGATTTTATCTCGTTTTCGTAGCGTTGCAATACAGGCGCAAACACACGCGCCTTCACATAGCCAGAGTCGGTATAGTTTATCTCCACATTGCTTCCATCCTCCACAGGCAGGTCGTTTTCTTTTACAAAAACTTTAATCTTTTCCATGTTCTCTTCTTTGCAAGAAGCAAACAAAAGCAAGACAAAGGATATGAGGATGAAATGTTTCATGCTTGAATTAGTTAAATGCCATATCAATAAGAGCCAATTGTTCTTTAGCATGCACCTTGCTAAAACCTGTAGCAGGCGATGCACTGCTTTCGCGGCTGATGCGTTTCAAATGCATATTGTTATCCCAACGAAGCAAATACAACCAAGCACCCATGTTTTTAGGTTCTTCTTGTACCCAACAGAACTCAGCACCTTTGTATTTGCTATAGATAGCAGCCAAATGTTTTTCAGGCATTGGGTATAATTGCTCTACACGCACAATGGCAATATCTTTTCTAGTGGTTGATTGTTGGCGCTCTAATAATTCATAATAGATTTTACCTGTACATAACAATACACGTTTTACCTTTTTGGTATCCACAAAAGTATCATCAATCACTTCTTTAAACCCACCTGTGGTAAAGTCTTCAAGCTTGCTTACACACATTGGATGGCGTAATAAACTCTTAGGTGTCATAAGTACCAATGGCAAACGGTAATCGTTTTTCAATTGTCTGCGCAATACATGGAAATAGTTAGCCGGTGAGGTAACATTACATACTTGCATATTCCAATTGGCACATAATTGTAAATATCTTTCAAGGCGAGCAGAACTATGCTCAGGGCCTTGTCCTTCGTAGCCATGTGGCAACATCAATGTTAGGCCACTATAGGTTTTCCATTTAGTTTCGGCACTTGCCAAATATTGGTCGATGATGATTTGTGCACCATTTCCAAAATCACCAAATTGGGCTTCCCAAATGGTTAAATCATTTGGACTTAACATACTGTATCCATACTCAAAACCAAGGACAGCATATTCACTCAACAATGAATTATAAAACTCCACTTTGGCTTTTTTATCTTCACCAAGGCTTTCAAAAATATTGTAAGCCTCTTCGCTATCCTCAGGACGAATAATGGCATGACGATGAGAGAAAGTACCACGCTCGCAATCTTGTCCTGTCATACGCACATTGTGGCCTTCATTGGCCAAGGTAGCATAAGCCATTAACTCTCCCATTGCCCAATCAAAGCTATCGGTTTTAATCATGTTTTTTCTGTCGCCAAATAATTTGCTAATCTTACTAAAAGCATTGAAACCAGTAGGAATATTACTTAGTTTATCAGCTAGTTTCACGAATAATTCTTTGCTAACTGATGTATCAGGTGAATTGTCAAAATCTTCTTTACGAGCCGAACGGAAACCTTCCCAATGGCTTTCTAAAAAGTTAACTGCTTTTGAAACTTCAGCTGCTTTGGCTTCCTCTAATTTTTCTTGCAACACACTTCGAAACTCTTTGTCCATTTCCTTAGCCAAATCAGCTTCTACACTTCCTGCACTTAACAGTTTTTGGTTGTAAATTTCCCTTGGATTTGGATGTGTTGCAATGGCTTTGTATAGCAATGGTTGGGTAAAGCGAGGCTCATCACCTTCGTTGTGTCCATATTTTCTGTAGCCTAACAAATCAATAAACACATCACTATTGAATTCTTGGCGATATTCCATGGCCAATTTCACGGTATAAACTACCGCCTCTACATCATCAGCGTTCACATGGAATACTGGGCACAGTGTGGTTTTAGCCACATCCGTGCAATAGGTAGATGTACGTGCATCCGTATAATTGGTGGTAAATCCAATTTGGTTATTGGTAACAATATGAATGCAACCACCAACAGAATAGGCCTTCAAACCTGCCATTTGTAATACTTCATACACAACACCCTGTCCTGCCACTGAAGCATCTCCATGAATGAGTATAGGAGCTACTTTATCAATATCACTGTTGTATTTCTTGTCTAATTTGGCACGTGTAAGACCCTTCACTACTGGGTTTACGGTCTCTAAGTGAGATGGATTTGGAACCAAATTCAATTTGATTTTTTTTCCTTTACGTGTTTCTAACTCGCTACTGAAACCTAAATGGTATTTCACATCCCCTTCAAAAATGCCTTCTTCTTCAGCACCTTTGCCTTCAAATTCTTTAAAAATTTCCTCGTATGATTTGCCCATGATATTGGCAAGCACATTTAACCTTCCACGATGGGCCATACCCAATACAAACTCTTCAACACCCAACTCTGCACCAAATTGAATTACTGAATCTAAAGCAGGAATAAGGGTTTCAAGACCTTCAAGTGAAAATCTTTTTTGACCTACAAATTTGGTATGAATAAAATTTTCGAAAACAGTGGCTTGGTTTAATTTTGAGAAAATATGTCGCTTATCTTCAATGTCAAGGTGAGGGATATTTTTACCACCCTCCATTTTCTTTTGTAACCATTCTACCTTATCAGGCTGACGGATATAAACATATTCAGCTCCAATGCTTTCGCAATAGGTTCTTTCTAAATGCGCAATGATATCTTGCAGTTTGGCGGCACCCAATCCAATTTCCACACCTGCATTAAAGGTTTTATCCAAATCGCCTTTGGTCAAACCAAAGTTTTCAATATCTAGTGTTGGGGTATATTTCCTACGCTCTCGCACGGGGTTGGTGCTTGTAAACAAGTGTCCGCGAGTACGATAGCCTTTTATTAAATTCAATACATTTATTTCTTTCAGAATATCTTCAGAAAGCACAGCAGATTTAGAAGAACCATTAAATTTTTGTTGACCCATTTCGAATCCTTCAAAAAATTTCTTCCAACCAAAGTCAACCGACTCTGCATCTGCTTGATACTGTTGATATAGATTATCGATTGCCGCTACATCGGCATTAGAAATGTACGAGAATTTATCCATAAATTTTTTAATAGAGCTGCGAATATAGAGGTTTTTTGCAGCATGAAATAATGAAAGTGGATGAAGTAAAAGATTGAGAAAACTGGGAAACGATTTTATCAAAAGTCAATAATGAATTATTTATAAATATCTTTTCGATAGTCAACATCAACTACATACACAATCAGTTCTTTATCAATAATTTCATACACAATTCGATAAACACCCACCCTAATTCGGTAAACACTTTTGCTACCTACTAATTTCTTGCTGTTTATAGGTCGTGGATTGTGTTGAAGATCTAAAATGGCTGTTTTAATTTTAGATAGATAAATGCTTGATAATTTCTTAATCTGCTTTTGAGCAGACTCTTTAATAATAACCTGATAAAGCTTCATAGCTCTATTTTTTCTTCTTGGTTTTTAGATTGTCAAAAAAAACATTAGCCTCAACTCCCTTTTCAGTCCTTCTTTCAAAAACCTTTTTCAAATCGGCTATATCCTCCTTCAATCCGAGGTACTCGCTTTCCTCGATTAAAAAATATTTCTTTTTATCCAATACTATAGATTGAGCTTTCATAAGTTCTTTTTTCAAAAATAGTGGTTTTTATAATTTAAACCATACAATAATTCAGTCACAAAATTTATATTTCCATTAAACCGTCAACAAGCTACAGCCTCTTAAATCACTGTAGTCCATACGACCCAAGATTTCAAAACCACCATCCTCGGAAAGCCTTCCTAAATCAGAGGTTTGGATAAAAGAACATGAATAGATATTTGCCAAATCAATCACATTTACCACACCTGTTTTACCTACAGAAAGTTTTTCAAAAGGGTCGTTCATATCACTGATAAATACTTTCATCCATGCAGGACAATAAAATATCCCATCGCTTGGTGCATATGCCTGACTTAACAATTCTGTCATCCCATATTCTGAATGGATTTGATTAACGCCCAATCTTTCTTTTAGGTAAGTATGAATTTCGTTTCTTGTTAACTCATCTCTCCTACCCTTCATGCCACCTGTTTCAATAATGATGGCATCTTCAAGGTTTAGTTCGTATTGATCAGCAAAATCAAGCAAACCAAAAGTGGCACCAAACAAAATAATTTTCTTATTGGTCTGCTTTGCACTTATAAGTTTTTCGTATAGTTCTTGGTGGTTATGAAGATAAAATCCACTCATGTTATCATCACCCAAACGGATGAATTCATCCAACATATAGACAAGTGAAGAGCCCTGTCTTTCAAGGTATGAAGGCAATAAAGCAAAGATGCTATATTCAGATATATTACCATAGAATTGTTCAAAGGCTTGTATAAAACTTTGTCTATAAATATCAACCTCTTTTACATGATGAAAGCTCTGACCTTTACCTGAAGTGCTGCTGCTGCTGTAAACTATTTCAGCATCAAAAGCAGTGCTTTTAATTTCGTGGTTTTTAAAAAAGGCTATGGGCAAAAGGGGAATTTTATCTATGCTATCAACCCTATTCATGTCATGAACATGTAAGAGTTTGCAATATTTTTGATAAGTGGGGTTAAATTGGTATTGAAATTGAAAAACACTTAAAGCTAATTCATCAAAATTGTTTAGTTTTGACTTCAATATGGATGATATGAATTCGGCTGTATCTAACATGAAAACAATGCAAAAAAATCTTTTTCTTTTAAGCCTAGCTTTTGTCTTTTGTCTTTCTGCATGCAAAGAAAGTGAAATATATCCATCTACACCTTCTATTGATTATAAATCTTTGAAATTTTATAGTGATACAGCTGGAAGCATTTCAACTGTGAAGTTGACTTTTACTTTTAAAGATGGTGATGGAGATTTAGGTTTGGAGGACAAAGATACCCTTGCACCCTTCAATAACTTTACAGATGCCAACAGAACCATCTTAAACAAATACTATTACAATTGCTATGTGTACCCATTAAAGAGCATCAATGGGGTTTTTACGAACATCAACAAGGCCTTTTCGAGTGATACTTTATTTGATGCTTTCAGGGTTCAGAATTTAACACCAGATGGAAAGCATAAAGCAATCAGGGGAGATATTGAAGTGGAAGTAGATCCAAACTTGCTTACATCAGGTTATATAACAAATAACGATACCCTGAAGTATCGTATATTTATTTATGACAGGGCTTTGCACCAAAGTAATGTGGTTGAAAGCCCTGCCTTTATGTGGCCAAATTGATTAATTAAAAATCATCGTCATCATCGTCATCATCAAAATCTTTGAATGATTTATCATAAGGGATTTTATCATCATCCAAGTCATCCAAGTCTAATGAATCATCGTCATCATCATCTTCAAAATCATCGATTGGTTCTTCATCGTCATCATCGTCCATATCATCCTCTGATTTTTTCTTAGATGTATTTTTTACAAACGAAGGCTTGCCTGCTTTAGGGGTAGAAGTTTTAGAAGTAGTTTTTCGTATTGTCATTGTAATAAATATTTTTTGCTGTTACAAAATTAAAGATTTCTGTTTCAACAATAGCAAATGTTTAGCTTGTTTTTTTTACTTATTAATTATTTTTTTTCTTGATAAAAGAATCTTAGCAATTTACAGTTTTTTTAGAGCTCATTTTTTATGCCATTGCCTTCACAATATCCACAAAAGAGCGGCTTTGCAAAGCTGCACCACCCACCAAAGCACCATCAATATCTGGAGCTGAGAAAAGTTCTTGGGCGTTATCTGCTTTCACACTTCCACCATATTGAATGGTTATATTGTCTGAAACTTCAGCACCAAACTTATCTCTTAGTAAAGTTCTGATAAACGCATGCACTTCTTGAGCTTGAGCTGTTGATGCAGTTTTACCTGTGCCAATTGCCCAAACTGGCTCATAAGCCAGAACTACTTTGCTCATTTGCTCGGCACTTAAATGAAACAATGCTTCACTTACTTGTGACTTTAACACATCAAAATGTTTATTCGATTCACGTTCTTCAAGGGTTTCACCACAGCAATAGATTGGATTTAAGCCTTCAGCTAACACAGCATCAACTTTCTTTGCCAACCAATCATTGTGTTCGCCAAAATACTGTCTGCGCTCACTGTGACCAATGATTACATACGCAGCACCACAGCTTTTAAGCATGGCAGCGCTCACTTCACCCGTATATGCACCACTCACATGGTTGCTACAGTTTTGAGCACCCACACTCACGTTTCTATCGCTTACAACCATGCGGCTAATCGCATTGATGTGAACGAAAGGAGGAATAATAATTACTTCTGCATTGCCATGGTATTCATCTTTAAGCATATTGCTTATTTCTGAAACCAAGCCCATACCTTCATCAAAGGTTTTGTTCATTTTCCAGTTTCCTGCAATGATTTTCTTTCTCATAGTATATGTTGTTTTATAGTGTCTTTATTTTATGCATTGGCAGGCTTTTCCCAAAACCTAAACTTTTTGGTTTGTTCAAACACGTGCAATATAATTTCTTTATCTGTTTCTGTAAATTCAACATTTCGTCTTTTGCACATGGCATCGGCTACTTGAAACGTCTTCTTTAACTGAAAGGTCTCAAAACCACTTGCTCCACCCCAACTGAAATCAGGTACAAAATTGCGTGGAAATCCAGAACCAAAAATATTAGAACCCACACCTACCACTGTTCCTGTATTAAACATGGTGTTGATTCCACTCTTTGCGTGATCAGCCATCATCAATCCGCAAAAAGTTAATCCTGTTTTATCAAATCTTTCAGAGGTATAATTCCATAGTTTTACTTCTTCGTATGTATTCTTTAGGTTGCTATTATTCGTATCTGCTCCCAAATTACACCATTCGCCAATCACGGCATTGCCCACAAAACCATCGTGGCCTTTGTTGGAGTACGCAAAAAATACGGAGTTATTTACCTCGCCACCCACTTTGCAATAAGGACCCACTGTGGTTGCACCATAAATTTTAGCATCCATTTTCAAACCTGCATGTTCGCACAAGGCAAAAGGACCTCTAATCTTAGAGCCTTCCATCACTTCAGCATCTTTGCCAATGTAAATACTGCCAGTTGATGCATTCAAAATGGAAAACAAAACGGTAGCACCTTCTTCAATAAAAATTCTTTCTGGGTTTAATACTTGGTTGCCTGCAGGAATAGGAGCAGATTTTCTTCCTTTGGTCAATAATTCAAAATCCTCTTCAATGGCTTGGGCATTGCTGCTAAAAATATCATAGCTATGTTTGATATGAATGTGTTTATCTGATGCTGACTCCTTGACTTGAAATGAGGCACTTTGAAAATTACTTAATTCAGTGTCTTTAACCTGTGCTGCCAACAATTCGCTATTTTTATATAAAGCCTCTCCTGCCTTTAGATTTTTTATTTCTTCAGCCAAAATAAGGTTTGGACAAATGCTTCCATTGATGAGTAAATTAATTTCAGATTTAATCAGTGGGTATTTTTTTTGGAGGTAATCTTCTGTTTTGAAGCTAGGCTTTGCACCTAAATATTTCTCCCACTTTTCTGATATGGTCAAAATCCCCACTCGGATTTCAGACACAGGACGGGTAAAAGTAAAGGGTAATAAATTTTTTCTTTCCTTCTCGGGGTCGAACAAAATATAATTCATACGTATGGGTTGATGCCAAATATTAATCTTGGCTCAGCCTCAAAAATAAAAAAGCCCCCCAATGTTGGGAGGCTTTTTTTCAATTTCTGCGAAAAATTATTTTTTTCCGTAACGTTTTTGGAATTTATCAATACGTCCTGCTGTGTCAATTAACATGTTTTGACCAGTAAAGAATGGATGTGATTTGTGTGAAATCTCCAATTTAAATACTGGATATTCATTACCATCTTCCCACTGTACTGTTTCTTTAGTCTCTACTGCTGAGCGAGTTAAAAACGCGTAGTTGTTAGACATATCCTTGAATACTACCATTCTATAATTTTCCGGGTGAATACCTGCTTTCATATCTTTACTAAAATTTTGGGATGCGAAAATATTGCTTTTTATCCCAAATCCAAACCCTTTTCAAAAAAAATCTTATTTTTTGGTAAAAATAATTTCTGTTTAAGTATCACAGATAAAAGAGTTTAAATTTCTGAAAAGCGAAAAATAAATATAATTTGCCCTCGCTAATTAAGGAATACAAATGAAAACCCAGGTTTTAGACAGCAAGCAAATAAGCAAAATGATTAAGCGTATGGCTTACCAAATCTACGAAAGCAATTTTAGCGAAAAAGAATTGATTTTAATAGGCATTGCTGGTCAGGGTTACGAATTGGCCAAACTTATTCAAACCGAATTGGAAGAAATTTGCAACATCAAACTGCAATTAACCCAACTTGAATTGAATAAATCGAAACCAGAAGAGAGCCAAATCACACTAAAACCCGACAATATAAAGTTTGCCAATAAAAGCATAATAGTGGTAGATGATGTATTAAATACAGGAAAGACGTTAATTTATTCATGTTTGCCTTTTCTAAAATGGCAGGTAAAAAAACTACAGGTGGCCGTTTTGGTAGATAGAAACCATAAAAACTTTCCTATTTCAGCAGATTTCATAGGCATTTCGCTTAGCACTACTTTGCAAGAGCATATCCATGTGGTAATGGAAAAGAAAAAAATAAATGTGTATCTGGAGTAATTATCATGCCTTACATGAAATTATTTCTCAAACTCTTTATTAGCATCTTACCCCTTGCCGTTAGCATCAGATTGTATGAGTTTGTTGCCCTGAGCCTTCATCACAATATACCTGATTTATTAAAACATGAAGCGCTTGGCTTACTCCAAGACATAGGTTTTTCAGGCATTTTAGCGATTTGTTTATTTCCTATTCATTCACTACTAAATAAGATTAGTCAAAAATTAGCAGTTGTCATTACGGGCATTTTCCTAATTGCCACTTCAATTATATACATAGGGCTGCTGCAATATTTCATTTCACAACTCAAACCCCTCGATACATTTATATATCTATATCAATGGAGTGAAATTTGGTTTACCATCAAAACCACTGAACTTAATTATTGGCTACTGTTGCCTTTGTTTGCTGCTCCCATTGCAATCTTTGTCTGGTCATGGACCTTTTTTGACTTTAAGAATCTTAACAGAAAGCAGATTTCAGTTGCACTCTTCTCATTAGTACTTTCTTGTCTAACCTTGTTTTTCATATCATCAAAAAACAACCCATATAGCAGCAATAAATTAGTCTACTTCACACAAAAATCTTTTGCTTATTTATACGATAAGCCTCTTCAAAACGACTACAGCAAATCAATTAGTGAATACCAAAGAACCTTTGATCACTTTGATTATGTCAATAGTACCTACCCCTTTCTACATAGGTTTGAGCCTAAAAATGTGCTAGGAAATTATTTACACAAAGCAAAGTCAAAACCCAATATTGTTATCATTATTGTGGAAGGTTTGGGAGATAAGTTTATTCATCCCTATCATGGCCTGCAATTGATGCCATTCATGGAAAGCCTTTCCAAGCAAAGCTTGTATTGGGATCATTTTCTGACTGTGGGTGAAAGGTCATTTGCAGCAAGCCCATCCTTACTAGGTTCTTTGCCCTACGATAAAAAAGGTTTTAACTTCTCTGAGCGAATGCCCTATCATTACTCGCTTATCAATATACTGAAAGCCAATGACTATTATACCTCCTTTTATTATGGGCAACCTGGTTATTTCCATAAGAAGGAAGACTTATGTAAAAACAACCACATGCATCGTTTTGTGAGCAATGAAAACTATCCTGCCAAATACCATAAGATCATTGTAGGTGATTATTTTTGGGGTTATGAAGAT
>JBBALJ010000052.1:2491-21485 GCA_040403075.1 Bacteroidia bacterium | reverse complement strand
AGGCTGCAGGTGCCGAAGGAAAAGCATTGGCAAGGCACGAAGGTAAGGTAATCTTCATGGATTTTGGTGCCCCTGGTGATGTAGTTGACTTAAAAATTCATGAAAAAAAACAGAGCTATTGCAATGCAACGATTATTGAAATAAAAGAAAAATCAGTTGATAGGGTTGAGCCTTTTTGCTCGCATTTTGGATTATGCGGGGGGTGCAAATGGCAACACCTGAGTTATGAAGCTCAACTAAAATTCAAACAACAGCAGGTTCACGATGCCTTTGAGCGTATTGGAAAGTTTCCTTTTCCTGAACTGCAAAGCATTGTTGGACCTAAAAACATTACTCATTACAGAAACAAACTCGAATTTTCGTTTACCGACCGAAAATGGCTTGATAGCATGGGCGATAAAGACGCAATGGCGGCCCATGAGCATGCTGGTGTTGGATTTCATATACCAGGTAGGTTTGATAAAATATTAGACGTAGACACCTGCTACTTAATGGACGATTTGCAGAACAAAATTAGGCATTGTGTGAAGGATTTTGCAGTGGCCAATGGCTTCACATTTTTCAATGCCCGTTCGCAAGAGGGTTTTCTGCGCTCTATGTTTGTAAGAAATACAAGCCTTGGGGAATGGATGGTAATTATTGTTTTCAAAGAAAATAATGTCGATGATATTCAAAAAATGATGCAACATGTGAAGGAGTCTTTCCCTCAATTGACTTCATTGCTTTATATCATTAACGACAAGCGCAACGATACCATTTACGATTTGGATGTGCATGTGTTTTCGGGCAGAGAATACATAATAGAAAAACTAGAAGATTTAACCTTTCATATCCAACCTAAATCATTTTTTCAAACCAATACTGAACAAACACTTACGCTTTATAGCCATACCCGCGACTTTGCAGGATTAACGGGCGAAGAAACAGTGTATGATTTGTATACAGGAGTTGGTAGTATAGCCAATTTCATGGCTCGTAAAGCCAAATCGGTGATTGGTATAGAATCGGTAGAGGCTGCCATTGAAGATGCCAAGGTGAATGCAGGTTTGAATAATATTACTAACACCCACTTTTATGCAGGTGATATGAAAGATGTGCTGAATGATGAACTGATAGCCAAGCATGGCAAGGCAGATGTGATTATTACCGACCCACCTCGTGCAGGAATGCACGAAGATGTGGTAAATAAAATAAAAGAAATGCGTGCCGAAAAGATTGTGTATGTTAGCTGTAACCCAAGCACACAAGCAAGGGACATTGCAATGCTTTCTGATATGTATGAAGTGGTAAAAGTGCAGCCTGTAGATATGTTTCCTCATACCCATCATGTGGAGAATATTGCATTGTTGGTATTAAAAAACTAAGTAAACACCGCAGAAAAAGAGATATTATATTTTTGAACAATATATTTGCCTGCAAGCAGCTTAATCGAAAGAAATAATTGATGACAAACGAAGAAGTATTAAAAAAACTACTTGATACACTCAAAGACGATTTGGATTTTTATAACGACTTGTTGAAAGAACTAGCTGTGGATATTATGGCTGAAGGTTATAGCAAGTTCCCCATTTTTGTGGCTCATCAGCATGAGGTGAAACTGGGAGAACTGGTTTTAGACCACAAAGAATATGCTAGGGATTATAGTATTAATGCCACCACTATTGAAGAATTGCTAGAAAAAAAGCTAATTGCCGCTGAAAAAGAAAACGATTTCAAACAGGCTTACAAAGATCCACGTAAATTTATGTGCATCCTTTTTGTGAGACCCGATGGAGCCAATTTTATTTTCATGCCCTACAAGAAAAACAACAACAGAAAAGACGAAGAATAAATGCATCAACCCAAAGTAGCCGCAGTCATTATCCATTGGAACCGTTGCAAATTGCTTGAGCAGTTTTTGCCTTTTTTGATGGCATCTACCTACACCAATTTGGAGGTGTATGTGGCTGACAATGCCTCTACTGACGATACCATCCCATTTTTAGAAGCCCACTACCCTGCTGTTAAAATCATTAGGCTTGATAAAAACTATGGCTATGCAGGTGGATACAACGAAGCTTTGAAGTATGTAAAGGCAGACTATTATGTGTTAATAAACAACGATATCGAAGTCACCCCAGGATGGGTTGAGCCTGTGATTGCCGAAATGCAGAAAAGCAGCAATATCGCGGCCTGTCAACCTAAGTTATTGCAATATCACCACAAAGACAAGTTTGAATATGCAGGTGCAGCAGGTGGAATGATGGACAACCTTGGATACGTGTTTTGCAGAGGACGCATTTTTGAGGTGGATGAAGTAGATAAGCATCAATACCAAGATACAACAGAAATATTTTGGGCATCGGGAGCATGCCTATTTATTAGGGCTGAAGCTTTTCATGAGGTAGGTGGTTTTGATAAGCACTTTTTTGCACACATGGAAGAGGTAGATATGTGTTGGAGATTGCAGCAAAGGGGTTATAGAATAATGGCAGTTCCTGCATCAGAAGTTTACCACGTGGGCGGAGGAACATTAAGTAAACAAAGTCCTCAAAAAACCTATTTGAATTTTAAAAACTCACTATGCATGTTGTTTAAAAACTTGCCGGCTTCCAAACTTATTTGGTTAATACCACTTAGGTCATTTCTTGATTTATTAAGCTCTATTTTCTTTTTGATGAACGCCTTGCCTCAGCACAGTTGGGCCATTCATAGGGCTCATGCCGACTTTTTCTTTAACATTGGTCAGTGGTACAAATTGCGTAAAGAAGCCCAAGCCCAAGTTACTACACATGATTTGCACGGAACCTACAAGGGAAGCATTGTTTATCAACACTTTATTAAAAGAATCAGATATTACTCTGAGCTTTTTTGATGCAAAAGAAAATCAAGTGCCATTTTGTAGCCATAAAGTCCTAAACCACTAATTGATCCCACACAAGCTGAAGCTGTCAAAAGGGTTTGTCTGTAGTCTTCACGATTAAAAACATTAGAAATATGCACCTCAACCACTGGTGCCTTTATCGCTCGTATAGCATCGGCTATGGCAACAGAGGTATGTGAATACCCCGCAGCATTCATGATGATACCATCATATTCAAAACCTGTTTCTTGAATTTTATCTATCAATTCACCCTCTATATTACTCTGAAAATAAGTAATTTGATGCTCTTTATACTCATCTCTCATTTGATGCAAAAAATCATCGAAACCTATTTTACCATAAATGTCAGTTTCTCTTTTTCCCAATAAATTCAAATTCGGCCCATTGATAATTATAACTTTCATACAATTTTTTTGATTAATTCTTTATTTATGAAGAAGTTTTGTATATGTTTGTGGCAGAATAAAATTTTGACTAAAAACTGCCATGGCAAATTTGGTTTAAATTTTGCAATCCTCACAATATGAAAAAAATAATTATACTAAGTTTATTTGTAGCTATTTTAGCTTCAAGGGTTTTATCTCAGAGTTTTACAATCAACCCAAGGGTTATCTCTACAGGTGGTTTTTTAAGCAATTCAATTATTGAAGTAAAAACAGCCTTTACTAATACTTCAACAGATCCTAATGATACTGTTTTCTCTTGGACTGTTTTAAATTTCACAAAACCAAATGGTTGGGGTGATTTGAGCATTTGTGATCCAATCAATTGCTATGGAGTTATCAATGCAAATGATAATTATTCATTTGCTTTAGGAAATGGCAAAAATGGCTCTATCAAGTTAGATTTTTCAACTGGTACTGCCCCGTTTAATCCTGGCACCTCAAACATAAAAATCATGTTCAAAAGTGTAAGAAATTCTACTAACAAAGATACCTTAACAGTTGACGTTCGAGGATGGGCTACAGCTGTTAAAGAAATTGCGAAGAGCAAAGAATTATCATTCTACCCTAATCCTGCGAAAGACAATATTGTACTAAAATATAGCACCAAAGAATCTATCCAAGTAGATATTTACAATGTTTTAGGATTAAGAGTAAAATCTATCATTCATAGTACTAGTGAATCTAATATTGACATCAGCGATTTGCAAAATGGAGTTTACTTCTTGCGTTTTAAAGACGATGGAAGAACCATTTCGAAGTCATTTACAAAAGCTGAATAACTTTTCAAAAAATATTAATTCTAAAAGCCACATTTTTTGTGGCTTTTTTTGTGCTTTCATTACTATACTTTACAATTACCATGTGAATAAAGCATCAATATTGATCGAATTTACATTCGCTTACTACCTAATTTAGTAGCATGAAAAAAAACATACTATCAGCGCTTACAATCCTAATTGTTTCTAGTGCTTTCAGCCAAAGTGTCTACAACAAAGTTGGTGGACTTTGTTTCCGTGTGGATGATCATCAAGGAGCTGCTAAATGGAGAGACTATAATAGAGTCTTTAACAAATATGGTTTCAAATTTTCGCTAGGAATTGATGCCCAAAGGTTTTTAACAGATACTGCTGGTGTAAATGCCTTGAAAGAATTAGTGGCTAGTGGTCATGAACTTATGGATCACACACCAAGTGGCACAACAGCATATATTTCATTTGCATCAAACCAAAAAAGTGATACCTTATTTTTTACTGGTAAAAAAGGTGTGCATCACATTAATAATGTACAAAATAGAGTTTGTTTAAATATAGATTCTGTTATCACTGGAACCACCATAAACGAAGGTCTAGTGAATGTTTTTGGAAACACCGTAATTAGTCAAAGTAATGGTGAATTCAAAGATTTTTCAAGCCCTATAAGTATTTCAAATCTTTATTTCCCTGCATTGAATCTGGTTTGTACTTGGAATACACTTCAAAATAAAAATCAAAACGACCCAGACACAGTTCTTATAAATAATTATTGGCAAGAGTCATTAAAATTAGATACCATGAGAGGCATTCCCTTTCATAAATTAACAAATACGGATATCAAAATGACTAAAGATGCCTTGAAATTATTGGTAGAAAGAACACAATATGTTTATGATTCTTTGGGCTTACCTAGACCTAAAACTTGGATACAACCTGGAGGACCATGCGCACAATTAAACAAACAAGAAGTAAAAGAATTAATGGGATATGAATATGGTTTTACAGCTGGTGCAACATACCCTAATCCATCTTATAAAATGTATAATGAAGTTGATTCTCTAAAAAATAAAAGATTTGCATTACAGAATTTAGACATAAATGATGAATCAGGTTATTTCCAAACTTTAATTAACACTGTGGCAGATAACTCAGCTAGGCATGCACATAGTTTTACATTAAGTCATTTTAATAATCCAATAGGTGGTTGGGACGCATACTTAGGTAGAACAGATAGCTTATTGGCTTGGTGTAAATTAAACGATATACCTGTTCGAAATACAAATAAGTGGGCCACGATAATGTTTGATAGCATGCCCAATCCATATGCTAACATCATTCCAAATATAAACACAGATTTAAACTTAAACGGAATTCCTGATGGTTATACTGGCCCATTTGCAGATTTTGATAGCACAGATGGTGTTATTAAAAGTAAAGTAAGAAGTATGAGCAGAAGCACAAATGGTAGTTATTTCTTGATTACCAATTTAGGTGGTGCTGAAAAAGGATGGAATAGACTATCTATGTATACAAAAGGTGTTTTTAGCACTGACTCTGTAAGGGTCTCGGTAAATATGGGCGAATTGGCCAATTCAACAAAATACTACCTTCTTGCCGCCAATACTCCTGATTGGAAAGAAGTTTCAACAATGGTTTATATTGATCCAAGAGCAACTAGAATTAACATTCAAGTATTTTCATATAGAGGCAACAACACAAGCAGATTGGTTAAAATCTGTGGTCTTCAATTAAGAAAACTATCGAATATTAAAATTGCTGCTAACTACAAAAACAGTATCACTACAAATCAAACTTTCAAAAACATTGGCTTAAATGAAGTGGTAATTGATTCAGCCTACAGTCCTTTGGAATTTAATGCTAAAGTTAAAAATGGAAATATAATTAGCGCAAATATTGATAGTATTTCAGGTACCATGAGCATTAGAAAACCTTCTTTGTTTTGGGTTGGTGTTGATTCTTTAATGGTATCTGCTAAGAACAATGATAAAACTAGCGATAGCGCTTATATATATGTAGAAGCTACCTATCCAAGTATTTGTGCGGGTAACAAAATTACATTAAAATCTGATGCTACTTATGGAAGTAACTTTAAATGGATAGATGGTAGTAATGAAGTAAATGCGGATTCGGTAAGCTACACACCTACCCAATCTTCATGGTATTGGGTTATATACACCAACCTATCTAGTAAAGTTGTTACAGATAGCATTTACGTTATGGTAAATACACAAAAACCAAGTATTACTTTTGCCAAAGACACTATTTTATGTAAAAATAGTAGTGCAGTTTTTACAATTAACAATCCTGGCAACATTACTTGGTCTGATATAAATAACAATATTTTGGCTAATGGACCTAGTTATCAAATTAGTAATGCTAATGCAGATGTAAAACTGTTTGTGAATAATACCATAAATGGCTGTTCGGTAAAAGATTCAATCAATGTAAGCGTTCATCCTACTAAAATTTTAACTGTTAAAGTAATAAGCAAAAGTATAAACAGCGGTAATTCTACAACTTTTGATTTGGTAGTGCCCGCTTATGCTAACGTAATTTTATTAAACAAACCATTCAATTCATTTACCTACCAAAATGGTGTCGTTTTATTTAACCCTAAAGCCAATTACAATGGTAAAGATTCTGCATTGTTTCTGGTGACTGATGGCAAATGTGCATTTGATAGCATTTGGCTAAAAGTGAGTGTTGGTGGTTCAGGAATTAATCAAAAAGAAGCAGAAGCACTCAACTTATATCCTAACCCTACTAAAGGAGATATAACCATCGATATTACTAGCAACGGAGGTATGTGCATATACAATCTATTAGGACAATTGATGATGCAATTGCCTCTCAATACTGGTAAAAACTATATAAATATTGGAAGCCTTAACAATGGAGTTTATACCATACAAATTATAGCTAATGAGAAGGTTCTAAACCGAACTTTGATCAAGGAGTAATACCGATTTAAGAAATAGAAAAAAGAGCCACATGATAAATTCATGAGGCTCTTTTTTTGTGATTACATGCCAATTTGAGTTAGCAACAAATTTGATGCTGATTGATGATTTATTAAATATGGATATATTGCCAATAGATCTGAGTGTTTTTAATTTTAATCAAAATGACAAAATATAAAATAGCAATCATAATAATATCATTCATCATACTTTCAATTTCAAAATCATTCGGACAAAACAAGACAATAAACGTTTCGGGAACTATAAAAGATAAAACCTCAAAAACGGCTTTGCCTTATGTGCATGTAATTCTGAAAACTGCAAAGGACACCGTATTTGTAACAGGCACAGTATGTAACGAAGAAGGAAGATTTACACTTTCCAACATCAAGCCCAATGATTATTTTTTGGAAGTTTCCTACATCGGTTACACAACCAAACGACAAACTTTATTTGTTGGAACACTTTCAGAATTTTTAGAAGTGCCACCAATTGAATTAGAGGAAAGCACCAAAACTTTAACCGAAGTAACTGTTACAGCCAAACAAGATGAAGTAAGCGGAAAGATGGATAAGAAAACATTTTCCGTTGCGGACAACATTAGCCAAAGCGGTGGTTCAGTTTTACAAACTATGCAAAACTTGCCCGGTGTTACCGTTCAAGACGGTAAAGTGCAATTGCGTGGAAGCGACAAAATAACCGTGTTAATTGATGGTAAACAAACAGCCTTAACAGGTATGGGTAGTCAATCAGGTTTAGACAACATTCCAGCATCGGCAATTGAGAAAATTGAAATCATAAACAATCCTTCTGCCAAGTATGATGCAAACGGAAACGCTGGTATCATCAACATTATTTACAAAAAAAATAAGAAAGACGGCTTTAACGGAAAGGTTGGATTAACAGGCGGTTTGGGTTCATTATGGGTGCGGAAAGAAAATTTACCAAGCATCCGTCCGCAGTATCAATATACACCAAAAGCAAATCCTTCCTTGTCGCTTAATTATCGAAAAAATAAAGTAAATATCTTTTTTCAAGGCGATTATCTCTACACCGAAACGCTAAACAAAAACGAATTTGTTACGCGGACTTACGACAATGGAACTGTAATTAACCAACAAACAAAACGAAACCGAAACACACATTTTGCAACTGCAAAAGCGGGAATTGATTACAACATCAACGACCATAATATGCTGACCGTTTCGGGTTTGTATGGTTTGGAAAAAATTATTGACAACGGAGACGAGCCGTTTTTCAATTCAGACCTTTCTGAAAGGCTTCGCCTTTGGCAATTTTTAGAAGATGAAGTGAAAACGACTGTAATGGCATCGGCTGCATACCAACACAAGTTCAAACAATTGGGGCATTTGCTTAATGCAGGTTTTAACTATACATTTCATCGGGAGGACGAGAAGTATTTTTTCGACAACATACTTCCAACTTACACAGGCAAAGACGCTTTTAAACTCATTTCAGACGAACACGTTGCTGATTTTAATTTGGATTATGTGCGACCACTCAAATACGGACGAATTGAAGGAGGTATGAAATTTCGTTGGCGTGAAATCCCAACCAATATGCTTTTTATCCCTGGACTTAATTCTCCTTTAGACAGCACCGCAGGCGGTGCAGCGACTTACAAAGAAATTATTCCAGCACTTTATGCAAACTACATTTTTGAAAGTAAAAAGTTTGAGGCAGAAATTGGTTTGCGTGTGGAGTATGTGGACATAAATTATGTTGTTGGCTCAACACATCCTGTTTATAAAACCAATGGTTACAATTACACACAGCCTTTTCCAAATGTTCGCTTTGCTTACAAAATAAACGACAACAACAGGTTGACACTTTTTTACAACCGCAGAGTGGACAGACCAAACGAAGTGGACATTCGTATTTTTCCAAAGTATGACGATGCAGAAATTATAAAAGTTGGAAATCCTGCACTTCGTCCGCAGTTCACTAATACGTTTGATTTAGGCTACAAAACCAATTGGAAAAAAGGATATTTCTATACAGCAGCTTATCACAAATTAGCGGACGGAACTATTACAAGAATTGCAAGCACAGTTCCTAACAGCACTTTGATTTATTCCATATTTCAAAATGCAAAACGTAGCTACAATACAGGTTTAGAAATTGTGCTTTCAGAAGATGTGGTAAAATGGTTTTCATTCAATATCAACTTGAATGGCTATCACAACAGAATTGATGCTTTTACGGTTGAAAATAAGTATCCAGTCGCAAATACGTTCACAGCCGACAAGCAAGAAATATTTTCAGGTAACACAAAACTAAATACTATTTTTCATTTGCCTAAAAACTTTGACATACAAGCAACGATTATCTACTTAGCTCCCGACATCATTCCGCAAGGAAAAATTGGACAGCGTTTTTCTTTAGACCTTGGTATAAAGACATCCATTCAAAAAGGCAAAGGCGAACTATTTTTAAATGCCACAGACCTTGCAAACACAATGGTTATAAAAAGACAAATTCAAGGTAATGGTTTCAATTACACCGCTAACGACTATTACGAAACACAAGTAATACGACTTGGTTATAGTTATAAATTTTAACGGAATATAATACCCGAAAAACGACTCCAGGTAAAAGGGGTTTGGCAAAATAGGGGCATCATTGCTAAATTGAACAATAATATTTCTATTGGACAATGATGCTATATTTGAACATTTGTGTTTCTAATCAAACATATTGCCAATACCCTAAAATTTAAGCCAAAAAAAAACAAAACCATGGCCATCATCAATCCACACATTAATTTCAATGGCAATGCTGAAGAAGCATTTAGCTTTTACAAATCCTTATTTGGCGGAGAGTTTACAAACACCATTCGTTTCAAAGACATCGCAAATGAAGAATTTCCAGTAGCAGAGAAAGAAGAAAACAAAATCATGCATATCGCTCTGCCTATTGGCAATGGCAGCAAGTTGATGGCAAACGATGTTCCTGAAATTTTCGGTAAAACCAACGAAAATGAAAACAGAAGTAAGATTGTGGTTAATACAGGAAGTAAAGAAGAAGCAGACAAAATATTTTATGGCCTTTCAGCAGGTGGAGAAATGGAAGCACCCATTGGAGATAGTCCTTGGGGTTCCTATTTTGGTTGTTTCAGAGATAAATATGGCATTGAATGGATCATTGAATTTGACCCAAACAATTTAGGATAAATCAAACCCCAGCAATAACTAATTCCTAGACAAAGGCATGAGCTCAATCCTCCTGCCTTTATCTTTCCTTTACATCATTTTAAAAATATTCATCATGGATTCTTCAGTGCCACCAATAGCTGCTTCTACTATGCGTCCTTGTTCTTTACCATCTTTATAGAAAATGATGGCAGGAATATTCTTTACATCCAAAGCTGATACATTGAAGGCTGACGAATGTTTTTTTCTATCCACCATGATAAGTTCTATTTGGTTTTCGCTCACACCTAATTCATTCATCACTTTATAAAAATGCGGTAACTCCCTTTGTGTGTCCTCGCACCACGAGCCCGCCACCACCACCACTTTTATTTCTGTAGACATGGGTTTAAGGCTATTGATAAAGGATTGGTTGGTTTTGTAAGCTGCATAACACGAATCAAACCATTTGCATTTTGGATTGCCCACAAAGTCTTTTTGCTTGGCCCTTCCGTCCATAATATACTCACCATTCATAATATAGGTACTAAAGGTGGAAGCGGTTTTACATTGATAGATAAGTCCTAGCAATAGCAAGGATAAAAAGACAAAAAACTTATTCATACCTCAAACATAAGAAATAACTTGAAATTGGCATATTTAAGAAGGAAATTGCGCAATAATTTTTGGAACGCTATTTGTAAACCATTGTATAATATAAAAACAGCAATCATATGAAAAAGATAATTTTTGCCGCCTCTGTAGTAAGTCTTTTATTAGGCGGAATGGCCTGTCAGAACAGAAAAGTGCAACGCATCGACCCTAAAGAACAAACCGATATAAGCGGAAGATGGAACGACACCGACTCACGTTTAGTAGCCAATGAGATGATAGAAAGTTCGTTAAAAGGTGCATGGAGAGGTGAGTTTGAAACTACATTCAAAAAGAAACCTACTGTGATTGTGGGTGTTATCAAAAACAGAACCAGTGAGCAAATTGACCCAACTGCTTTTATTAAAAACTTAGAAGCATCTTTTATCAATTCAGGTGCAGTAAAAGTAGTACAAAGCGGAGATGAGCGAAGCCAAGTGCGTGATGAGCGTAACGACCAACAACAATTTTCTAGCGAAGAAACCAAAAAGAAATGGGGTAAAGAAAAAGGCGCTGATTTTATGATCAATGGTGTTATGACCTCGGTGGTTGACCAATATAAAAACCAACGCACTGTCCAATACCAAGTGAACCTTGAGCTTACCGACCTTGAAACCAACGAGAAAGTGTGGATAGGCGAAAAACAAATCAAAAAATACATCAAAAACTAAACTTGTTTCATTAAATAAAGTTATCCCATTGAAGCTGTTACAAAAAATATGGCTAGGCTCTTTATTGCTAATGGTTAGCTCCTGTGCTACCTATTACCAGAAGAACTACGACCTGATGCAGGCCATATACAACGGCAACCTTGACAATGCCGAGCAACTGCTTACAGATAAAAAATGGCAAAAACCTAATAGAAACATTTTACTCTATTATTTCAATAAAGGTACTGTGCTTTCGTTGAATGGAAAATTCAGCGAGAGCAACCAGTATTTCCAACAAGCCGATTATTACATTGAAGATTTTCATAAAAACTATGCCCGTAGTTTTGTAGGCTTGTTAACCAATCCAGGTTATACAACCTATGCAGGCGAGAGCTTTGAACAAATTTTGCTTCATTATTACACAACTATCAATTACCTGCAAATGGGTAATTATGAAAGTGCATTGGTGGAGTGTAAACGTATGCAGTTAAAAATGCAAAAAATAACTGACCTATACGGAGGCAAAAACAAATACAGTAAAGATGCCTTTTGCTTGAACCTAATGGGCATGGTATATGAAGGATTGAAAGATTATAACAATGCTTTTATTTCCTACAAAAACGCCTACGAAATATACAAAGCCGATTATGTGGGACTGGCAACAAAAATACCTCTACAACTCAAAAAAGATATTTTAAGAACAGCCTACTTAACTGGTTTTAACGACCAAGTGGAATACTACCAAAAAGAGTTTGAGATGAACCTTGAAATACCCAACAAAGACAAGGGCTCATTGGTATTCTTTTGGAACAATGGACTCGGACCTGTAAAAGACCAAAACAGCATTACCTTTACTATAATGCCTATGGGGGGTGGCATGGTCAATTTTGTAAACCCTGAACTAGGTATGCAATTTCAGTTTTTTGTAGGAGATGATGATAAAAAAAGTCTTACTTCTCTGCGCTTTGTAAGGATTGCTTTTCCTAAGTATGTATCAAGGGTTCCATACTATGCCAATGCCAGTATTTTAGATACTACCGGTATTATTGGACAATTTGAAAAAGCCGAAGATATCAATGCCATTGCCTATAAAAGTTTGGATGATAGAATGGTTAAAGAAATTGGTGAAGCCATACTAAGGGTTGCCATAAAACAAGCTGCTGAACAATTAGCAAGAAAAGAAAACCAAGGGGCAGGCATGGTCTTGGGCATTGTAAATGCCCTTACTGAACAAGCGGATACTAGAAATTGGCAGCTTCTACCGAACACTATCAATTATACCCGCATTGAATTACCTGAAGGAGAAAACAAATTAGATTTATCCTTAAAAACATTTAAGGGACTTGAAAATAAAATCCCTTTTTGTTTCAATATCAAAAAAGGAAATGTGCTATACCATTCATTAAACACTTTGGAGTTTAATGGCTATTCAGATAGAAGTGGAAATTTGATTAACTTCAGTCAGTGGTAAATTATTTCTTTGATAACCTTTGCAAACCTTCTTTGGCAAGTGCATGTTCTGGAACATTTTCAACAATGAATTGGTAGTTCAATAAAGCATCTTTTTTATTGCCAAGGGCTTCATAGCATAAGCCCCTCATATAGTAAGCATCAATAAAATCGTTTTTCATTTGAACACATATTTTAAAATGCCTCAAAGCCTCTTCAAATTTGGCTGTTTCAAAATTGATATAACCTACGTTATAATAACTTAAGTAATTGCTTGGATCTGCTGCAATAATTTTCCTGTAGTCTTTTAGGGCAGCTTTATAAAGCTTATTTCTTTGATATAGCACAGCACGACCGAATAAAGCATCTAAACCATTGGGTTTGATACGCAAGGCTGCATTGAAATACTCAATAGCCAACTTATTATGCATAGCTTCAAATATGCGGGCAATAAACAAATGCGAATCATAGTCGTTAGGGTCACGCTCAATGGCTGCCTGAAAATACCTTACGGCAGCAGCTGTATCAGCCATGTCTTTGTAGTTTAAAGCCTTCAACTGAAAAGCAGCCGCGTTTGAATTATCCGATGCAATAACTGAATTCACGAGGTTTATAGACTCTTTATGTTTCTTCACCAAAAAGTATAACTCAGCTAATTTCATTTTCGCATCTGTAAAATCAGGTTTTAGGTCTATGGCCTTTTGGTATGCTTGTGAAGCTTTAATTGTTTGGTTCATGGCATATAGCAATTTGCCTTGATAAAAACGATACAAAGGATTGATAGAATCTAAAATGATGGCCTGGTTAATATCTGCCTCCGCTTTATTTAAATAAGCCAAGTATTGATAGGCAATAGAGCGCTTGTATAATAACTCCGCATTATCAGAATTATCTTCAATTTGTTTGCTAATGGCAATGATTTCAGCGTTGGCCTCAGATGAATCCTTAGGGTTTTCGGTCAATTGGGTATTAGAATTTCCGCCACAAGAAACAAGCAAAACACTTGCTATCAACAAATTAATAAATTTTAATACTAGGTTTTTACAGTACATATTAGGGTGTATATAAATACAAGTCACAAAAAAACATATTTTTGCTGTCTCAATAGTAATTAATTTTCTAACAGGTAATTTTTTATTCGTTAAAAAACGAAGCACTATCAAAAAGAACTATCAAAAAATTATATGGCATTCTACCACAAACAAGGACAAATACCCGCTAAAAGACATACGCAATTCAGAAAACCTGATGGTTCTTTGTATTCGGAAGAATTGGTTTCTACGGAGGGTTTTAGCAGTTTATACTCATTGGTTTATCATTGCCACCCGCCAACGTTGGTAAAAGAAATTGGCGAGGTTTATGATATTGGCCCTAAGGCAGCCATCGAAAAAAACTTACAAAACCGTAGTTTTTTAACCTTCAAGGCAAGTCCTACTGATGACTACTTAAAAAGTAGGGTGTACGTTTTGTTTAACAAAGATGTGTATTTGGCCACTGCTGCCCCGCGCAAAAGCATGACGGACTATTTTTTCAAAAATGCAGATGCTGATGAGGTTTTGTTTATTCATGAAGGAACAGGTGTTTTAAAAACGGTATATGGTCAAATTCCATTTGAATATGGCGATTACCTTGTCATTCCTCGTGGTACCATTTACCAATTGCATTTTGAAACAGAGCAAAACAGAATTTTCATAACAGAATCATTTTCTCCCATTCGTCCACCAAAGCGCTATTTAAACCAATACGGACAATTGCTTGAGCATTCGCCCTATTGTGAGCGTGATATAAAATTACCTGAATTGAAAGAAACATTCGACCAATTAGGTGATTTCAAGGTGCTGATAAAAAAGGAAGATATGATTTTCCCATACACCTATGCCACGCATCCATTTGATGCCATTGGTTGGGATGGGTTTCAATATCCATTTGGTTTTAGCATACATAACTATGAGCCAATAACAGGCCGTGTGCACATGCCACCTCCTATACATCAAACTTTTGAAGGACATAATTTTGTGATTTGTTCATTTGTACCTCGTTTGTATGATTACCATCCACAATCTATTCCTGCACCATACAACCACAGCAATGTTGATAGTGATGAGGTATTGTATTATGTAGATGGTGACTTTATGAGTCGTAAACATGTTGAGCGAGGAATGATAAGCCTGCATCCGAAAGGGATTCCTCATGGTCCACATCCAGGAACAGTAGAAAAATCAATTGGCAAATTAGAAACCAAAGAATTGGCTGTGATGATTGATCCATTTTACCCATTAAAAATAACTGAAGCTGCCATGCAAATGGAAGATCCAGGCTATTATAAAACTTGGGTGGAGTAAGGGAAGCTTGAATCAAATTTATATACCAGACACAATATAAAAAACTATAAAATTGATTCGAGTTTGATTTATAACTAAATTTGAAATATGAAAATATTATTGGATGTAAAAGATGAAAAATCTGAATTTATTATGGAATTGCTTCGAAATTTTTCGTTTGTGAAGTCAGAACCACTTTCAATTTATAAAGAAAATGTAATCAATGGAATAAAAAAAGGAGTAACAGAAGTTAAATTAATAAACGAGGGAAAACTCAAAGGAATTCCTGCAAGAGATTTATTGAATGAGCTTTAATATTATTGCTACCCCAAATTTCAAAAAAGAACTAAAGCGTTTAATTAAAAAATATAGTTCTTTAAAAAGGGAATTTGAGGAATTAATCCTCAATTTGGAAAACCATCCTAATCAAGGAATTGGGTTGGGAAATAATTGTTATAAAATTAGATTGAAAATATCAAGCAAAGGAAAAGGGAAATCGGCAGGTGCAAGGGTAATAACTTGTGTGAAAGTAGTGGAGGAAAATGTTTTCCTAATTTCAATTTTCGATAAGAGTGATAAAGAAAATATATCGGATTCAGAGTTAATGGAAATACTTAAAGGGATAAAATAATTAACTCAGCCACACATACGGATGATTTAAGGTAAATTATTAAACTATTTTAGAAGAATAAATCAAGTCATCAATAACAAATATATAAGTAAGCAGCATTTCAATCACAAATGAATAAATTACTCACAAAAAAGCATTATGATAATTGGTTGGCCATGCTTGAAACCAATATTGAAAGTGCTTTTGAGCATACAAAAGAAAGGGAATGGAATGTAGAGCAATTCCGTTTTTTTACAGCTGTATCGGTAATGTCATCATCTAAAATTGAAGGTGAAACGCTTGAAATTGATAGTTATTTAAAACATAAAATTCAAGATATAGCCTACCTACCGAATTTGACTGAAAAGCCAAATGATTTATTTGAAGCATACGAATTTGCAAGAGATAACAAATTAAGTTTAGCTTCTTTTTTAGATGCACACAGTATGTCAACAAAGCATTTACTTCCTACCAACCAAAGAGGAGTGGTAAGAAGTAACAATATGCTGATTATGGACCAACAAACCCAGCGAATTCAATACGAAGCAGCACCAGCATCTATTGTTAAAAAGGCGTTTGAAGGTTTTTGGACAGAGCTTGATGAAGTTCTCAAAGAAAAGCTAAGCCTGAATGAAGTATTTTATTTTGCTTCGCTCATTCACTTAGTATTTGTAAAAATTCATCCATTTAATGATGGCAATGGACGAACAGCACGATTGCTTGAAAAATGGTTTATAGCAGAAAAATTAGGTGAAAAAGCTTGGTATATTGGCAGCGAGTTTTATTATTACAATAACCTGAAAGAATACTATAACAACCTTGAAAAAGTAGGAATTTTTTATGAGCGCTTGGAATATGAAAAAGCATTGCCATTTTTGCTGATGCTGCCGAAGGCAATAATAAATTAATTGGATTTACATTAAATGAGAACACCACCAATAATATTTATACTGTTTTTTTTTATTGTAAATTTAAACAAAAGTGATTGTCAAATTACGATAATAAGTGATTCTTTATATTCAATCTCATATACTAAAAATAATCCCTTTGACCTATATGATAAATCAGATTTAGATAACAATATCCTGTTTCAATTGCAAAGACGGAAAATAATCAATTTTATACTTGGCTTTTCAACTTATGATGGAGACAGCTATCAAAGGTTTGAAGATGATTATAGTCTTGCTAACATTGCGGGTAAATACCATTTCCAATCTAATTATTCTAAATACACGTCTTGTGATTACTCTCTTGATAAGCCTTTAAAAAAAGGGGTATTTATATTTGATAACTTATATAGCGTGAATTATATTTCTAATGATGAAAATAATGAATCAAAAAAAGATATAAAAACAATTAAAGGGGAAGACATACAAGCTAAATTATTTGAATTCACATCATTAAAGCCTATACCTTATGCTAGAATTAAATGTGAAAGAAAAATCATTGAAAACAATTATATAGACACATGTGAATATCATTATGTCCCAACAAGAATTTATTTTGATTCTGTTAAAGTTTTTTATTTTAAAGGATTAACCGGAATAAAAATCAGAAACAGTAAGGTACACTTTTATAAGCATACACCAGATAAAAAGATAAAAGACAAATTAACAACAATATATAAATACAAAGAAAATGGATATTATAGAGTTGAATATGAATATGGTGACATAATGGGACAAAACATTTGGTTTTCAAAAGCCACTTGGGATCAAGATCGTATAGCTCTAAATGGTGCAATATTTTATAGTAGTCTTATTCTAGGTATGTTAATTACATTGCGATTTATGCAATAATAAATATTTATGTTAAAAGAAAAATTATACCAAAATTTAGTTCGGGAATTTAAAGAATATGATAGATTCCCTGATAAGCTCGTTAATCCATATAAGATTGATGAAAGATTCAGAAATCAAATAGCAATAAACCCTTGGGAACTTTGGTATGGTAATCTTAATGCAGAAATACTATTGATAGGTCAAGATTTTAGCGATAAAGAATACTTCATTAAAAATTTAGATTCTAATTGGCAAAAAGAAATCGATAGTCCTACAAATAAAACTCTACAAATATTATTTAAGAATTTAGGATATGAAATAGAGTTACCTGAATATGGAAAGATAAATAAAACGTTACCTTTATTTTTCACGAATGCAGTATTAGGAATAAAATTGGGTGAAAATAAAGGGATGTCTGAGCCAGTAAAATATAGTTGGTATTCAGAAACGGCAAAATTATTTACAAAAGAACTCATCAACATTATTCAACCTAACATTATAATAACATTAGGTCAGCATGCTTATCAAATGATGTGTAGGGCCTATGATGCTAAAGCAGAAAGTCCTTTTAAAAATATTCAAATTGAACAAAAAACAAATGAACAATTTCAATGGTTCGCAGTTTATCATTGTTCGCCTTCAAGTCTTAGTCGTAATAGAGGATTAAAGGAGCAACAAAATGATTGGATTAAAATTAAGAAATTGATTAAAAAATAAAAAACATGAACGAACTAATTTTTATTATTGAAGAGTCATTAGATGGCGGCTATGAAGCAAAAGCTGTCGGAACATCTATTTTTACGCAAGGTGATGATATATCTGATTTGAAAAATAAAATTTTAGACGCTGTTAATTGTCATTTCGATAAAAATGAAATATCCAGACTATTAATCAAATAATAAAATCAAAATCATCATATAAAAACAAATTAATCAAAAAAATATATGTTAACAGAAAAAGATACAATGCAATCTTCAGATTTCCTGCCCTTACACGGAACTGATTTTATTGAGATTTATGTAGGGAATGCCAAGCAGGCCGCTCACTTTTATAAAACCGCTTTTGGCTTTCAAAGTTTGGCTTACGCTGGACCTGAAACAGGTATTAAAGACAGAGCCAGTTATGTATTGGTGCAAAATAAAATGCGCTTAATGCTTACTACACCTTTGCATTCAAATTCTGCTATTGCGGAGCACCACAAAAAACATGGTGATGGTGTAAAAGTACTAGCCCTTATGGTGGAAGATGCTTATGATGCATTTGAGCAAACTACCAAACGTGGTGGTGTATCTAGTTTAGAGCCAAAAACTTTAAGTGATGCCAACGGTGAAGTGCGCA
>JBBALJ010000052.1:0-2391 GCA_040403075.1 Bacteroidia bacterium | reverse complement strand
ATTATAATACGGATAGAAAGCATCTTCAAAATGCTCGATGTCCGTATTATTTTTTTGCTTTACAATAGCAATAATATCAAAGCGCAATTCATTTTTTAGTTGCCTCTCTTCCAAAAATATTTCAGCAGCCCTTTGTAGGTTTTTCTGCTTACTTTTATTAACAGCCTTTTCGGGCTCAACCATTGCCGAGCTTCGGGTTTTCACTTCCACAAACACAATTTGATTTTTATCTTTGGCAATAATATCTACCTCAACCTTTTCTAAACGAAGGTTGGTATGAAGTATCTCATAACCCTTTTCTTTCAAAAAAGTCACAGCCAAATCTTCACCCGTTTTTCCTACAAGTATGTGATTAGAAGGGTTCACATTTAAGATTGTTTGGTAGTTTTTGTAACCATGTACACCCCAATAATGGTAAGGCCTGCAGCCAATGCAATATTGGCATCCAATTCTTCATGAAGCCATAACCAACCAATGAGTATAGCTACTACCGTATTGATATAAGCATAGGTAGAAACCACAGCAGCTGGCAAGCGTTTCAATACATACATAAAAGAACCATAAGCCAAAATACTACCTACTATGATAAGATAAACCACCGATAGAATGGCATCTGTATTGGGATGAAGATTATATAATTCGCCTCTAAACGCTGCTATGATAAACAAAATCAAACCACCTGGAATCATTTGCAAACCTGCAGCAAAAAGTGAATGTATTTCTGATTTATTATTTTTAGAATAAATGGTTCCCAATGCCCATGAGATATTGGCAAAAACCACTGCAGCAATTCCCCAAGCATAATTGTTGTTTGAAAGAAGGTTGATTTTATTTTTAAAAATCAAGAGTTGACCAAGCAAACAAACTACAAAGCCCAATATAGCCCAAATGCCAATTTTCTCTTTGCTGCCCAATATCTTGTTTACAATCACAATCCAAATGGGAGTAAGTGCGCAGATGATGGCAGTAACACCACTATCAACATATTGCATGCCCCAGCTGATAATGCCATTCCCTCCTACCAACATCAAAATTCCATTTACCGAAAAAGTTCCCAATTCCTTTAGACTTGGGATTTTGTAACCTCGCAAAACGAAATAAGCACAGATTAATATGCCTCCAATTAAGTGGCGACAAGAAGCCATTATAAAAGGAGGAAAGCTTGTAACCCCCACTCTGATAGCAAAATAAGTAGTTCCCCAAAATATGGATACAGCGGCAAATGCCAACCAAGCAAGTGTTTTTTCGTTTTTGAACATGAATCGGGGGCAAAGAAATAGAAAAAGGAACTTTAAAGCGAATTAAATAGTTCTTTAAAATAGCTTGCCGATTTCAAAAGCCTGCTTCCATACCAACTAAACATCTCGCCATCAACCAGCACTATCTTTGAAGAAGCGCTAATAGCTTGTAATTCGGCCAAGTGTTCATCCTTAAATGGATAAGGTTCAGAGGACAGAAAAATAAAATCAGGTTTCATAGTTTTGATATCATCATCACTAATCTCTGGATATCGAGTCATAGGTGATGAAAAACCATTTACAAAGCCACATCTATGAAGCATATCATTGATAAAAGTATCGCGACCTGCTGCCATCCATGGCTTACGCCAAATCAGATATAGGACAGAGTTGTTAGTTGATAGTTTTTGGTTGATGGGCATTAGTTCATTAAATCCATTTCGAATCTTTTGGCTCATGTCCAATGCCTCACTATTTCTTCCTATCAAATCCCCTATCCTTTCAATCATATCAAGTGAGTCATCTAAGTTTTTAATATCACTCATCCATACGGGATAAAGCTTCATCAATTCTTCAATTTGCGATTGTTCGTTTTCTTCTTTGTTGCCAATAATCAAGTCGGGTTTTAAGGCTGCAATCTTATCCATTTGCAATTTCTTAGTCCCTCCTATTCTTGGTTTTGAATCATGCATTTCTTTTGGATGTATACAAAACAAAGTCTGGCCCACCACTTCCTCTCGCAAGCCTAATTCATATAACAATTCGGTTTGGGAAGGCACCAACGAAATGATTCGTTTAGGTGGAAAAGGAACTTCAATTTGCCTTTCCATTTGGTCTGTTATTATCTTTAATTGTTGCATTGATTTTTTAATAATAAACTTGTCCAAATGTATAATCAAAAAATCAAACCCTATTATATAATTGGTTTAGGCATCGTTTTTCTGTTTTGCATGATGATTTGGGCCATTAAAACATATGGGCCAGGACTTACAGCAGATTCTATCATATACCTTTCGACTGGCAAAAACCTAGTTGAGAAATTTTCATTTACCCGATTTGATGGCGAAGCGCTAAGTAATTGGGCTCCGCTCTACCCATGCATCATGGCATTTGGATACTTACTGCCTATCAACATTCTTTGGTTTGCTTTGGG
>JBBALJ010000051.1:0-23340 GCA_040403075.1 Bacteroidia bacterium | reverse complement strand
CTAAATCTAGTAAGTTCATAGAGTATATGAAGATACATCTAATTAGTCTTAACCAGGACTTAGAGGATGAACTTTATTTATTTAGAGCAAATAGAGATAACCATGATAGTTCTAAGATAGATTATTTAAATGGACAAATTATTGCAACCAGGCATTTATTGTCAGTGGCAACTGATATAATGAACTCTACTAACGAAAGGTATGAATAATGGAATTTACTCCAGACTATAACGTTCCCGTCCATTTACAGCGTATGATTGACGCAGGCGTATCAGGCCTCGATATCATGCATGGGGAACTAAAGAATCTAATGTTAATTGCTGAGCAAGACCTAGCAAGCGCATTAGAACAAGAAGAGTTGTCTGAAGAGGCAATGGACTCTATGGTACGCACAGAGTGTGAAGGACGACTAGACGCCTTGGTAGCAGTATATGAACTAACATATCAACTATCATTTGCGATTGGAGCACGGGATGAAGCCTGAAGATAAAGATAAGTTAAACGAATGTATAAAGATTCTAGAGTCGACAGACCTTGGTTTATCTTTAGTTTGGTTGTGGACCTGGTCGACAATCAACAACATTATGGAGGATGAGTCCTTCAAGGTTAATGTAACTAAAGACCAGATGTGGGACCACCTCTGTGAGGCTGTAGAGGCTGGCCAAGGGTTCTCGCTGGAGCAGGGAGCAGAGTATCATCATGAAGACGTGCAAGAATGGATGTTAAATCGAGACTACATTGTAGATACGATGTTTGAAGAGGAGGACAAAGATGAAGATGAGTGACAACTATCTGAATGATCAGTTAAACACAGCCCAAAAGCTTTTGTGGGGTGGGTCTGAGACTGAGAATATTGAGGCACACAACATCATTGCTAAATTAATTAGTGATCGTATTGAGCAAACAAATCTTTCGTAAGGGCCAAAATCGGCGGTTACGATACAACTTAATAAAGCCTGAAACCTATTTACAAATTCGTAAATAGTTGATATACTTAATAAAACATCTCTTGAAAGGGGATTCAAAATGACAACAAAGCGTGAATATCTAAAGCAGCAAGGCATTACAGTAGGCGTACGTGGACGTTTCTCAGGCGCAGCCAAGGTAGCTCTAGCGGAAGCTGTAGCAAAGGGTTTAACCTTTACCTCAGAGCCAGTCAACAAGGCTAAGTAATTCCAGGGGCGGGGTTGGGACCTTGTGTCCTTGACCCCGTCTCTTATTTTTGATACAATTAACAGTTAGGCGGAGAGGCGGACATGAGTAAAACACCTGAAATAAAAGTAGCGGAATCATTAGTTAATCTAATGGATGACCATTGGTTCAATGCAACAATATTTGGACATTATCTGGCACAACAGCCATTATATACAATCGACAGAATTATGGAAATGATTGTGTCAGTTATATCAGAACAATCAAAGATGTTACATGTATATTCAAATCAAGGTTCAACATCTGAAGGGTTACTTTTAGCCAATGAACTGAATGAATGTATCAAAGCATACCAAGAAAGCAATCAGTTAAACAATCTTAAGTTGCCGTCCCGTTCTTACAAAGTAAAACGGGAAGAACCAAAGAGTTATACATTTGGATGGAATGAAGAAGAAGATCCATTCAGTTAGTAATAGACATATATGAATAGATGAATGTCTGGTTAGATAGATAAACATATCTAGCCCAAATTATCCACAGGGTTATCCACATCCTGTGGATTTTTTGTATGCTGTGGGCATGAGGGCAACATTTTCTATTTACGACCACATGATCTGAATCCCTGAAATTTCTAGCTCATGGGCCAAATTTTCTATTTACGAAGGCTTGACAAAAATCCCTGAAAATGCTACACAATAATGTCTATATGATTAATTATACATATACAATGTCGACAAATGTGTAGAGAATATGGCAGAATATGGCAAAATTCCTCATGAAATCTATTGACAAATATGGATCAATATGCTGCTATATATGGCTATTGACATTACGATTAAGATGTGGCATGCTTAATTACATATGTATGTTTATATAGATATAACTATAGTATATGATATGCTATCTATAGTATAAATTCTCCACTATGCTCCACTTTACTCCACTATATAAGCCTTCTAAGGGCTATATGAGACTGGAGAAATGGGAGGGGGATATAGGAGTTAGCTCCTACTTTGCTCTATTTGCAGGACATGCAGTAATAGGGAGCACGTAGGTTATCTGGACTAATATATCCTGATCGAGCACATTTATGACATGTAGCTTTAATTAGATCAGATTGTTCAATGTCCAGGGTAAATGACCTTGTATAGTAAATCTTAGTTATATACCATGTAAGTGCTATTGCTAGTATAGTTATCATTGTTCTAATATATCCTTTTCTGTAGTTCCCGCCAACATATCATCATCCATAGCCCCACAATTAGAGCATGTTACTTGACCATCAAGGTCTAGTTGATAGTCACATCCATATTTGGTACATAGGGCATCGCTCATTTAAATAGGTCCAATCCTATATACCACTTAAAAAGATACAAACCAATTTCCCATTCGTGTCTGATTGGATAGCCCCAGTCATGAACATATACCCCAAGAGAATAATTGGCAGTCATTTTTCCATAGCGTAGTTTCATTTTAGATTCTTATCTACTAAATATTTATCCATTAGCTGATCAAAGACTTCTTTGCATTTATCATTATCCCAGCCATTTTCCATGCCAGTAGTTGATACCGCTTCTTTTAATTTACGGCTATACCAGAATAGATCGTTCATTTAGTATCCACCCATACATTCATTGCGAGTATGATATAGTCTGATTTTAGTCATAGTCTTTTTATTCGGAGCATAAATCTCTTCCCCACAGCAAGCAGCCTTTAAGTACCATTCTTTAGCAAAGAAGTCATAGACCATGCCCTTAAAATTGACATACTTGTGTGCCACAAATGTAGCAAATGGGTCAGGTATCTCAAGGCTTTGTATCATGCTTTAAGTATAACATTTATGACGGGTGCCGTCAATGGTCTCTACCGCCGAACTTTTTCACTATTCGGGTCTATATAATACTAATTGATTATGAAACTAATCCATTATATGAATGACATGCACATACGCCTACTATTTGATAGATTTTATCTACTTCGGCTAAATCGTTGTATGTAGCCACAGCCTGACAGTAATGACATTTATCTTCCTGCTCTGCCTGCTCTGCCTGCTCTAGATACGATTCAAGGTTATCTAGTATGCCCATTAGTCTACCTTTGGTTTAAATACGCCATTCCAAGAAGTTTCTGGTTCTTCTGGTAGTCCTGTTGCCTTACTAACTGGAACACAATTAGGAACTTTCTTTCCGCCCTTATCTTTCATGCCTACTTGCTTATATCCCGCCCAACAAGCTTTCTCCATGTTATTCCATTTGTCGACATGCTCATCCTCTGAGATGTATGTCTTTGAGATCTCTTCGTCATTTAATTCAATGTTATCCATGCTATTAATCTCCTTATAGGTCTTTCTTAAGCGCCTTCATGGCTTTATGGAACTTTATATATCTAATAGGATTCTTCCATAGTTTAAGTGGAAGCTTTATCTTTTTCTTTGTCATCATTCCTCAATTATATCATTAAATGTTTCAACGTAGTTGACTGAATCGTCTCTACCGCCGCCGATTTCACTAATTGGGACCTATATATGTAATTTATTAATTGGTTCTTTAGACCAATGTATGTAGGATTTAATATACACTGCTGCGTATGCAATTGCTGAGAATATAAATCCGTATTGCTTGGTTATAACTGCATACGCCATCCACAGGCATTCATTAAACAAAAGGACATACCATCCCCATATAGTTTTTCTGCCTACAAAATAGATTCCAGTTACACCTATAACAGCTAATATCCATGACCACATCATTTATCTATTGTACCATAATCTTAGTCAACTACTTTATCTATTGGAACTTTAATTACTTGATAGGCATAGGAAGGCACAACAATTTTAATTCCTTTTGTAACTTCAGCCGACATATGGGTACATTTTTGATCTGCCTCATGTACAAGTAGATCACCAGGCATAGGCTTATACATAATGTTTTGTTCTGTATATACTAGGCCCCCGCCCTCTTCTGGAGTATTTAAATAAAGAACAATACCAAACAAAGGCTGCCTTACTTTTTTATATTCCATGCCTTCAACGTATGTTTTTGCTTTTTCCATATGCTTTAATACTTTGTTGTTGTCTTGATGAGCACTCATTGACTGCCCAACTTTGTATTTTTGAAAGTACCAATAGTCATCTAAAACTGCATCTCCTTTAAAACAAGGTTTCATTTTTTCATATAGAAATTTTAGATCATTGTCCTCGCCAGTCAAGCTTGGGGCTCCCCCGTACTGACTTGAATTTTGCCAATTTACTCTAGAAAGGCCTATCTCGTATAAGTTGTTTGCAACCTCAGTAGATAAAAAATTCTTATATAAAAATATTCCATTTCCTATTGTTACAAATCCATCAAGGTTAATGTTGTTTACCATATTTTTTTTCTCCAAAATTTTGCTTTATAATTGGTATCGTGATCTTTGTCTATAACAGTGTACCTTGAATTCATTTCTTTTCTGTGATCTATTGTGCCCTGCTCATCATAATATATGTTTTCATGGGACCACGCTTCATTTTTAAATGGGATTATTTGTATGAAGGGGGTGCCAGCTTTTATAATTCCCTCAAAGTTTTCTTGGATAAAGAATGGTATTGCTCCACCCATTATATATCCACTACAATCTATAATTCCTGAAACGGTTGTGAATGGTAGATCAAACCTATTAATAGGGTGTATGAATAAAGCTATATAATCCTCTGGGAGTTCTGGGAACCAGTTTGTTGTCCAGGCAAAATGAACGGGGCTGTGTCCTGCTGGTGTAGGGAATCCGCTTTCTTCGCCCCTAATAAAACAAATTGATCCATTTTTTGTATTGACATCAGACTTAAACTTATTATCCAATAATATAGAATAAGATCCGCCATCCCTTTTTATTTCTATGTCGCATGGAGTAGACAGTAGGTAGCCAGAAGAGAATGAATCAAAAAGTGCTGGGCAAGTTTTAAATGTGCGCTGATTAATTGATTCATTAGATCCGTCTTTAGTTACATAAGTTTCGACGGCTTTGTTTCCATCTGCATCTCTAATGTATTTATTTTTTAAAGAAAACCATTTTGGTATAAACCCTTTAGATGGCTTTGGCTCAAACTCTTTGGCCAATAAATTATTAAATGATTTAGAATGAAATTGTATTTTATTGTTTATCATGTCTTTATACAGCTGGGGGGACTATTCTAAATGCGTCATCTGTTTCATTATCAATATAGTCCCAATCATCCCAATAAGCTTTACCAAAGGCATCATAGTCATCCCATCCCTCATCTGCCATATCAATTTTCATTTGATCTAACTCTGTCTTCCAGCCGTCTAAATCTATAGTGTAGTATGTCCCCCAGCGCTCATAGGGCTTATTAAGAATTACCCACATTTTAGCGTGGTATTTATAACTAAATCCTAAATAGCTATCTAATTCCTCATCTAAATTAATCGCCCGAACTAAATGATTACCAGCATAAGAACCACATATATTGCCTATCCATCGAAGTGGCCATATTTTAGTTCTTTGAATTTTTGTTGAATGATTCATCATCTTTAGGCACCCACACTTTCTTTCCATCTTTCCATACAGGCCAATACCCTAGGCTACGCCAATCCATTTTAATAATTCCAGGCTCTTTCATATAATTAGTATACTATATGCGCTGGGTGCCGTCAATACCCTTTTGACCCGCCTGACTTTCATGATATTGCATATGAAAGTCTAATAATTGATGGGTGGTGGCACAAAAGCATACAGGGCAGTGTGTGATCCACTGAGACTTATCTGACCATTCCTTAGTCATGATAAATTATTCAAATAGATGTATTGCTCTATCTGTGCTTATTCTTATTCCGCTAATTACTGGGGTAACCTTATGTACCGCCTTTGAACTAATTACAACCATACTTCCAGTAAGTGGCTTAATTATTTGATCTAAGTCTTTGTTATGATTAACAAGCTCTCCATTAATATGATCGTCTGCACTGAGAAGGACAAGATCGCCACCAATAAAATCATCAGTAAAATAAGTTATAACACTAATTTCTGGTTCAACTACTGTTCCATCGGAGTATTTATAAGAATCTTTATGGTTACCAATAGACCCCCCAATTTTCCAAGTTTTAATTGTAAAGGACTTCTTTTCTTTTTCTTCAGCAAAGTTATAAAGTGATGAATCTAATTCATTTTTATTTAAATAAATTCTTGCTGCCTGCTCGGTTTTTTTATCTAAAAGATCAAATAGCTCTTCAGCTTTAATATCTACCTCTCCACTTGATTCTAAATACCTGCCACCAGCAACCTCAGAGTAACTAATACGCCTTTGAGTTGGGTTAGCCTTACCATACTCTATTAGCTTTTCACATTCTTCTTTAGACAAACAGTTTTTAATATGCAATGCCTGTATTCCATAATCATTTAATACTTCAAACATTATTAAACCCCTATTCTAACTCATCAATATATTGAGAAACATCTGTATTACCATTTTTAGGTTCATATTGTGGAACCATTAATTCAAATTTTCTAATTTCTTCAATGGTAGGTGCTTTTGGATTATGTGCGTACATATCTTTATAAAAATATTTATCTTTAATTAAAAAAGTACTTGCTATAGCTCTTTGCCCAGAAGTAACATCATTTACTCCATGTCTAACCTTTTCACCAAAAATTACTACACTTCCTTTTTTGGGCTTAATGGTTACATCATAGTCTGGAAAAAAGATCTCTCCGCCATCAAAGCCTTCTGGGTCGCAAAGATAGGCAAGTATAGTTGCAGTAACTTGTTCGTAAGTACCGTCAGGCATTGACGCAAAGTCGGTATGTGGGCCATATCCGCCACCTGCCCCTCTTTTATTTATATAGGTTCTTTTGGCTACTTTATATTTTGAAGGGTTTAATGTTAAATGATTTTTATACCAAACATCTAAACATTTAAATATTGCATTGTCAGTAATATCTAAATATTCTTTTGTGTCTATGTCTGTTGACATCATGTATTCATGATTTGCTGGTTTATACCACTCGGTGGGAGAACTTAAAAGATGATCTGACTCATCGATTGCATCCTCAAAATACCAAACCTCGTCAGACATTTTTATTGAATTCATTTTTATATTTTAATAATTAGCCAAAATTTCAAAAACAAATTTATCAATTTGTTCTGGTGTAGCATCTGGTCCCATGGATCTAAATTCATTTTTATCAATAAGGAATTTAGTAAAATTCCAAGGCAATTCATCAAAGTCAGCTTGTGAGGTTAATTGCTTAAACAAGGGATGTGCATTTTCTCCATTTACTTCAATTTTTGTTGACATTAAAAATGTTACGTTATAGTTTTTTTGACAAAATTCTTTAATTTCATCATCTGTACCTGGCTCTTGATTCCCAAATTGATTGCATGGAAAGCCTATAACAACCAAGCCCTTGTCTCCATATTGTTCATGAAGATTTTGTAATCCTTCATATTGTTTTGTAAATCCACAATTGCTTGCAACATTAACCAATAACATTAACTTATCTTTAAATTGAGATAACTCTACATTGTTTCCATTATTATCCGTAAAGCTGTGGCCGTATATAGAATCTTCGGTTTTTAAAACATTTGATGACATACTTACTCCTTAAATTAAAAGCGGAATTGCCTTGTACTAATTATAATACTATTTATTAATAAAATTGTCAAGCAAACTAACTATCCCATATACTTAAAATGAAAATGTGTATCACAAACATCTATGGGTACGCCAGTTTCTTTCTCTGGCTCTGAGTATTTGCTTTCTTTTTCGCAATAAAAACATGGTGGCGGACTTGTATTCATAATAACATTATATCAGTATTTTGAAGCTACTGAGTCTTCATCGTAGTAGGATCTTTTATGCTCATTAACATAGGTTTGAACCATTCTTCTCACACCAGATTTTACCTCTAAAACTTCATGAATTTTTTGGCTTGGGAACATAATACCAGAACCAGCCTTTGGTATAATTTTTAACTTATCATCAATAAAATTAATTTCCCCTCCTTCATAATCATCATTTATATAAAGGATTATTGTAAATAATGGGATAACCCTGGCATCATCTTTTTTTACATATGAGTAAAAGTCCCCATGTCCTAACATGCTGGAGCCAGGTAAGTATTCTCTAAAGACAAATGAGTCTTTACTTATATTTTCAAAAGTTAAATTTAAATCATTTTTTTTATTATAATCTTCAAAACATTTATTAAAGCTATCCAAAATAATTTGATAAGAAGGTTCAAACGGAAATAACATTGTGCTTTTCCCAATTATTGACCCGCCACCATACCCAGTAATATTTCTATCAGCTTTAGGCAATTTATTTGTGTATTGTTCCCACTCTTTGTTTTTAAGTAGGGAGTACAATTCTTCTGGGTTGTCTAAAACGTTATGCCATTCCCATATATCATTATGTTTATTTACTAAATTAATCATTTGATTTTCTTGCCTCTCTGTCATCATTAGACTCTTTGAATACAAATTTTTGTATAACAATTCTTTCTCCGCTAAGATAATTTAAAACTTCGTGATTAAAATCAGATGGGAATATTATTAATGTACCATTGTTGGGCTTTAAAGTAAAGTTTAAGTCTGGAAAATCTAAATTGCCTCCTTCACAATCATGTGAAAGGTAAAATATAGTTGTCAGGAGTGGTTGTTGAAATGACATTTCTCCATCTAGAGAAACATCTGGTATATGATCGTTATGCAATTCCATTCCTCTATTTGGCACTGTCCATCCAATTAAAATCCAATCAGAAAATGAATATCTTTCTTCTTTATCCATATTAAAATTATTTAAATATTCTTCTAAACATTTATTAAACTTGTCATTAAGGACTTTTGTAAAGGGCATCTTTTTAGACATAACCATTCTATATCCAGTATGGTGTTCAATAAGAGAGTCTTTTGTATTGTTGTATTCTTCCAAAATATCTTTTTTTAATAATGCCAGGTCATCATGAATATCTTCCCAAACAATTACTCTATCTAAGGAATGAGAGATCATATCAATCAACCTCATATCCTTCTCTTGGTATTGTCATACTGCATATTTCACAAAAATCATAAACAACTCCATTAAATGGACAGTTGCCAGCAAATACTAGAGCGTGGCCAAAAATCTTACATTTAATCTTAGCAATAAGCATCTGTTTTCCTTTACTTAATTCTTTTCCACATCCCATATTGATCAGGTTCGTCTAATCCAATATACTGCTGTCCTGTTTCTAAATCAAGTAGTACCCATTTGCCTGGAGCTTTTGTATGAACTACTAAATCTGCTGCTTTTTCTAATTCTTTTATACTGGCCCCTTGGTACATTTTTGGCAAAAAGGTATACACGTTATTTAAAAGTTTTCTCATAACACTATTATACTATAGAGCTGTCTTCTATTGCATCTATTGCATCATCAATAGTTAATTCGTGTTGTATCAAGCAACCATCCCCGATCAGTATAAGAAAGTACATGAGATTTTAGTAATTCTATATTATATTTTTTATGCAATATAAAGTTAAAATCTTCATCGGCTTTTTTCATTGACGTCCCCATTTAACTTTATTCCAACCACGCTCATGGATGTAATAAAGGATAGTTTTTGTAAATACCTCAAAACCTGCGATTGATCCTGCTGTAATAGGTTCTTTGGTTATTACCCAAGATATTAAAAATGTGTCTACTGTACCAATGCAACGCCAGACAATAGCCTTTGCTGCTGATCTTTGTTTACTTACGTTCATCTTTATCCTTAAGGTATAGTCGCTCTTCTGCTTCATTCATTAGGCGACCAGAATCTTCCATTTGCTTAAAGACCCATTTGCTTGCGTTTTTCAGTAGCACTAATAGCTTCAATTTCTGCTCCTAACGATACCTGTTCAATTTTATACCCTACATCTCGTCCATAAACTATGTTTGTGATGTTTGGCATCTTGACAACCATTGCTTGATCCATAACTTTATCTTGTGCAATATATTCCTTTACTTGTTCAAAATCTAAAGGGTCTTTATTGCTAGTCTTATATGTATTTCTAACCCCTAGCATTACTTGATTAGTTCTATTTCCCGCCTCTTGATATAAGGCGTGATGCCCTTCATGCCACGGCTGGTATCTTCCCAGCATTAATGTGGTTGGCTGACGCCAATCATGTAGTTGAAAATCAACACATGCTATTCTTGCTGCATCTGTGTACTCTGTCATGTCATCAAAAGTTAAGTTTGGGTTTGCTGGAATCTCCCACATGGCGGTTGTGTCTGGAAAGTCTCTAACTGGTTTTCTGTTCATCCAAACTATTTTATCTGGGTTTCCAAAAGATGCTCTTGTTTCTGCCGTTGGATTAACAAAATCTACAACAACATGATATCCCTGATCTGAAAGCAGTCTTGATAATGCGCCCATTCGGCGAGCTTGCTCAAGCCTATCCTCTGGGCTGAAACCTAAATCTTTGTTTAGATCAGCCCTGACTGCATCTGCATTTAAATGAACAGCGTTTATTCTGTCTGCTAATTCTTTTGCAAAAGTAGTTTTCCCAGAGCCTGGTAGCCCTATTACTTGAATTATAATGTTACACACTCTCTAACTATATCGTTTATATATTCGTTACTGTTGTCGCCCTTAGTGGATGACACCATTAGTTCAAATCCTTTAAGCTTTTCTATTTCTTTTAAAACAGTCTCTTTTGTACCATATATGCAGTTTGCCTTTTGTCTAACATGGTCTAAATCATTAAATACTTTTTCTGCTTCTTCGTAAGTATCTTTAATAATCAAATGAACCCTTAACATTTTGACTCCCTTTATTTCATCAAATCTTTCAGGAGTTGTTAAATGATCTTGAAGAAGATAAATTATTCCATCTCCATGTTCAATTGTGTTTGATATAGCCTCTGGTGATCCGCCACTAAAATAAATTGGAGGCAACAATTTATTTATTTGTCTTAATTGTGATATAAAATCACCAGCAAATTTTTTTCTATCTACTGATGACGTGACTTCTCCAAATATAGCCTGATCTTCGTCTTTAGTTCCAGAAACAATATTTATAATTAATTTATTATTTTTTATTTGGTTGTACCCATTTATCATCATTGAGAAATACGCTGGTGCAATTGCGTATGGCCTCATTGCAATCATATATTTTGTTTTTTGGCCTTTAAAAAAACAAGCTGCGGATTTAATAAAATAGTCTTCTTGGTTATAGTGATAAGTTAACAAAACAGACTCGTATCCTACATCATCAAGTGACTCCATAAAGATACGAAGTTGCATCGGATTTAATAAATCTTTTAGCATCAGATGCACCTTCAATTTAATTATCCTTTTTTTCTACCTGTTTTTTTAACAGGCTTTGGTATTAAGCTTGTTTCTCTCCTGATGCCGTGTTTATTAGTATCTATTTTTAATTTTCTTTGTGGATACTTTTTTGGCGTAATTGAACTGGTAACAGCACCAGCAGGTGCACCAGCATTTGCTGGTGGAGCCATGCCAGTGCCATCTTCTTTTTTAAAATTACTCATTATTACATATTTACTATCAAGTTGTCTGACTCATCTGCGCCAGAAATTGGAAGAGATCCAGAAGATCCTTCTTGGTTTAGTCCCACATTACCTTGTATTGACATATCCTGAATAGTAACTGGTGTCATTCCTAACCCCATACCAACTGAATTAATACCGCATCCGCAATCCATACACATTAGCTACAGTTCTCACAATCGTTAACTGGGCAATCTGAGTCTCTTGTGCACTCCACAGCAGATTTAGCTGGCGCAGATGGCGCAACAGCTTGCGCTACTGCAGCCTCCATTGATGGGGCAACTACTTCTTCTTTATTAAATAGATCCATTTTTACTTTGGGCCTTGTGCTGCTGGTTGGTTAGATACATCTGATTCAGGGAATTCTGCTGATGGGTCAGAAGCGTACTGCTCTCCAATTGTGTGCTGTACTGCTGGCTTTACTTCGTTAAATCCTGTTAAATTCAATCCGTCTGTCATTTTATTTCTCCTATAGGTTTTTAATTTAGACGAGTCTAGAATGCCGTCTAGTTAACTATTATATCATTATCAAGCAACAAAGGCTACTTGGATCCCTTTGCCCTTTGGCCCCTATAGCCAGTTTTCTTTTTATTCATTGACCCAGGTTTTTTGTACCCCGCTCCATTTGGAGTGGCAGCTATTCTTTGTTCTAAAGCTTTCTTTATTTTATCGTTATGTTTTCCCATTATTTAACCCTACTCCCAAATTTAGCCCATACTCTTTCGTGTAAAAAGTATCCAATCATTTCACATACTGTATAGATTATAGCAAATGTTCCAGCATACTCCCAGTGTGCTTCTCCAGTAATTACTTTCTCAAAAAAATATACCATTGTACCAACAAAACCAATATGTACTACTGGCCAGGTAATAGACTTGTACAGGCTTTTTTTATTAGATTCCATTATGTTCCCCAATCATTTCTTTAACCATATTGTGTAAAAGTATTTTTTTATTATCATCTGGGCTACCAGATATTAATATGTCTGTTATTCCTTCTGATGCTAATTTGTATACAAAATCCTTAATCTTTTCTTTATTGCCGCAAATTGTCCATAATTTTTTTCCTCTATCTAGGGATTCAAAAAAACTATCTGCTTCTTCTTGCGTTTCTCTTACAACAAAACATAGGCTAATCATTTGTTTTGAATTTATTATAGGATTTTCTGTATTTATATAGTTCTTATACATATCATACATTGATAAATGAGTTGCATTATATTTAATTGCCATAAGTCTAGTTATGTCAGAATGACCGCTCATTACTATTTCTGGCTTATTATTAAAATTTTTTATTTTTAAAAATTTATCCATCCAATTATCTGTGTAATCTAATCTTTTTTCTGGTGTATCTACTATATTTTCTATCATAACTAAATCTTTTATTGAATTTTCATCTGCGTGTATATCACCAGAAACAATATTTAACATCAATCTATTTTTAGATATTTCATTAAATGATTTACAGATCATAGACATATATTCTGGACTTATTGCATAGGTTCTAATTGCAATCATATATTTAATTTTTTCGTTTTCTGATAAAACTCTTGCGGATTTAATCAAATTATCTGGTAGTGTAGAGTGATATGTTAAAAGCATTGAATCGTATCCAAATGAATCTATTTCTGTTGAAAAAGAAGATAAAGATGTTATATCAGACTTTTCTCCTCTGATCATCCAGTGAAACTTCATATACCAATCCTATCATTTAAAGATTAAAGGGGCGATACCTTAGCCTCGCCCCTTTAATTTAAGTTATTTACTTAACTAAAGTAACTTTAGCCTTTGGATTCTTTAAATTCCACTTCTTTGCAAGTGCATTAAAGGCATCCTTAATTGACTTAAGTGCAGCAGCATTATCTGCTGTTAACTTAGCAATAGTTGCATCCTTAGCAAGGACAACTGCATCTGAGGCAGTCTTTGCATCAAGAGCAGCCTTATCTGAAACAGCCTTTGCATCAGCAAGTGCCTTTACAGAAGCAGCCTTCTCTGCTGCAAGAGCAGCATCTGAAGCAGCCTTAGCAGCAACAGCATCTGAAGCAGCCTTTACGACTGCATCATCTGAAATTGCCTTAGCAGCAAGTGCTGCATTTTTAGCAGCAGTCTGTGCTGCAAGTTCTGAAACTAGATCACGAACTGTGATTTCTGCAAACGGTGCAAGTGCACGAGCAGGTAAACCAACTACATCAGCAGTTGTTGCGTCTCCAGCAGTTGTTGGGCTGAATGTGATTAGTGAGCGTGTTCCAGTTGCTGGTAATGTTGCAACAAACTTTGCAACTCCAAAATCTGAAAGTGTAGCACCAGTTGTTATTGTTGCTGTGTCCATAACTGCTGTTGAAGCAAATACGGTTGCAGTAATTGACTTAGCAGATACTTTGTTTCCAAATGTATCAGTTGCAGTTACTGAGATGTCCTGCTTTGTACCAGCAGCACCAGCAGAAGGAGCAGATACTGTAAGAGTATTAATCTTACCAGCAGTTCCCTGTACGTAGTATGTAAGTTGTGTTCCACCATTAGTGATTACAACTGTACCAATTGCTGTTGTCTTTGTGTAGACATAAAATGTTGCTGTTGTTCCTGTACCAGTTGCAACTGTCAAGGATGATGATCCTGATGTTGCTCCTACTGGTGAGGCAGTTGTGTGTAGTGTAGACACGATTGTTGCGTTTGTTGCTACAACTGAAACGCTTGTTCCAACATCAACTGTTGCAATAAACTTTAGTGCGTCAGCAGCATCTACTGAATTGTCTGCAGGGACTGGTAGTGATGCAGGCGTTGCGATTGCTGATGCTGTAGTATTTGCTACAGTGTCAAGCGATACAGCGACTGTCATTACAGCAGCACTTGCAGGTGTTGCTACCATTGTGCCCAAAGTCATGGCTGCAACCATGGCTAGAGCTATTTTTTTAAATGAGTTCATTTAATTTATTCTCCTTATTTCTTCTATGTTCTTTGCGATCACAGAAATTTAGTGTAGTTCATGTACTTTTACATGAAACGAGCAGGGATCTCCGCCTTCTTCCCATTCTTGCATTTCTTCATCTGACATTGGTGGACCATCATGTGTATCGCAAAATACATCCGATATCCACCCTCGATCATAACCATTTTTAAGCCATATTTCAAACTCTAGGTGGCCAAGATCTTTTGAATCAAATTCTATACCCACTCTGCTAGCTCCTCTAGCAATATATGCTTTGGCTTGGCACCAGTTATTTTTTTAACTGGTCGACCAGATTTAAATAATACCATATAAGGTATAGAGGTTACGGAGTATTCTCCTGATTTGATAGGATTTTCATCCACATTCAATTTGCCAACCCATAGGCCACGCTCTTGAGATATTTCATCTAAAATTGGAGATATTTTTTTGCATGGTCCGCACCATGGAGCCCAAAAATCGATAAGAACTAAATTATGAGATTGCAGTACCTTATCAAAACTTTCATCCGTAACTATCATTTATCTTTAAGATCCTCCGCTGCTGCATTAAACCTATTCATAAAGTCTTGTATTACAAATAGTGTTGTTTCATGTGCATTCTTTGACATTGCGCTAAATGCTTGTTGGTTTTTTTCATCATCAGGCATTGCTGAGACCCATTTTTCATATAGGCCTTCAGCAACCTCCCCAATAATTTCATCCATTACTGTCAATTCAGCCATTAAGTTTTGCTAACCAAACCGCTTTAGTTGCAGCAAGCTTGTCTGTTGCTGCTTTAACAGCAGCATCGTATTCTGCTTGTGCAGTTGCAATTGCCTTATCTGCCTCTGCTTTTAATAATAATTGTGCTGCTGTCTTTGCTGCAGCATCGGATGCTGCTTTTTGTGCAGCAAGTTCTGCGGGTGTTGGGCCTTCTGGTGCAACTGGTGTTACATTGTATGCAAGTGCTGCGTCAATATTAATTAGCTTAACAAATTTCCCTTGCCTTCCAACTGTAGAAGATGTTGTTGAACGTAGAGCAGTAAGCAATTGATCATATGTATATGTAGGCTTTGATGCCTTTAATTTAATCCATTGTGCACCAGCAACTTGAATTGCTGAAGAAGATCCAGAAATATTCTTTAAAACATTTCCTGGACCAGCTATTGTAAAAAATCCTGGGGCAAAGAAATCAAGTTTTGTTGTGTCGTTGTTGCTTGCAGTTGATATTTCATTTTGCTGGTCAACATAACCAACTGAAATTGATTCATCTAGGCATGCAGGCCAATCAATTCGGGCATAGTCACGACCATTTCCCGAAGGAAAGAATGTAGGGATACCCACAGCAATTAAGTCTTTAATAGACTGCTGTGTATTTGGAGTTTTTGGACAGTAATCTGTTCCTTCCGCTCCAAGGTTATGCGATCCTTGTGACATTGTTACCGCTTGAATGTTGTACTTTGCGGCGTTGTCTCTAACCCAATTAAGAGCATTATAAACTGTAGCCTCTCCTGAATTTTGTCTTGCTCCTGTTGCAGTGTTACCAATAATTTTAATAAAAACAATATTTACATTTGAGTTTGTTTTTACAAATACAGATGTCATGAATGTACCATGGTCAAAGCCATTTTTTGTAATCATGTCAGCTGGCATTGAGGCGGCCCCTGGGCCCTCCATAAATGACTTTCCGTTAGGGCATGTTGTCCATTCTAGAATACAGACTTCTTGAACAATTTTGCCTTTGAATGCTGGTAAGGATGTGTCAATGCCTGTATCTAAAATAGCAACTGACGGTGTTGAATCAATACGATTCTGTAGTCCCGCTGCCTGAGCGGTTGTAGGTACTGCTAGTGTGATTGCAATTAACGCAGCTATTAGTTTTTTATTCATAGACTAATTCTACTAAATAATAGCAGGATGTCAAGGGGTTTCTTTGAGGTTTGGGTACCATTTCCCAGCGTCTAGGCTGGATTTTAGCAACTCAATTGCGCCAGTATCTTCCATAACCATCTCTTGTGATTCCATTAGGTTGTGGATGGCATATGTAAGCAATTCAATAGTCATTTCCATTTTGACTACTGTTAATTCAAGCTGTCTTAGTCTTTCTGAATTTCTCATTCGTGCTTCTCTCTGTCTAGTAGTGTTGGTGCTGTTGCCATGCTTCCGCAATTGGCACATTCCATATCAAGAAAATATGTGGCTATTTCAAATTGATCAAAAATAACCTTTACGTTCCAGATGTTGCATCCGCAAGGACATAGGTGTGTTGGGGCTCCTCTTAAATCCATAGCGTGATCATAATTTTCTGGCTTTAAATCGCTAATGCTTAAAGGGTATTCTCTTTTTTGTGGTTGCTCTTCTGCTTCTTCTGATTTGTTTATGTAGTAAATTCCAATATCATACCTAGACCTGAACCATCTAATAAAGGAGATGATGGCAAAAGCTATAAGGATAGATGCAACAGTCTTCATGTATTAATTATACACTAAACTTGGATATATGTATAGGGTGCTGCTACGCTCATATTAAACTCGGTTGCTGCTTCCAGTGCTGCTTTTAATCTTACCTTTGGGTTTTGTTGTTTCTTTGTTGCATGAAGAGCCCCAAGGGCTATCTGTCCACCACTGCCTTCCGCCATATAGTTAACTATATTTTCTCCGACATGAAAGTCTTCATCTATAGTAAAGAGTCTACCGCATACTCCCACTATAAAAATTCCACCAGTGTCTTCTTCTGATGCGGATCCAATACTTCCGTAGCCATGATCTTTAAATGTGGCCTTAACGGAATCAACAAACTTAGTTCGCATAAACTTATCTAAACCAGAATTTGTTTTAGTTGGTGTATATTTTGGAGGGGTCCACATGTATTGCAAGATCTGTCCCATACGAAATGAATCTGTAAACGCAATTCCGTATTGACCATTCTTAAAAACTTTTGGCTCTTTTCTAGATATGATCCACCCAGTTTTATCATCTGATGCGGCATGGTCAGATCCCATGTACACAACACCATTTTGGGCAATAGCTACAATACAAGTCATACTAACAGTATACTATTTTTATTTTTGTAGCGCTAGTCATCATCCGAGTGCATTTCTATATGCGTTAATTTAAGTAAGGTTCCTTCTAATTCGGCCTTGACCCTAATTAATTCCTGAAGGGCTTCAAAATACTTATCTTTCCATTCATTTAAATCTTTTTCCAATTGATATAATTTAATCTGAAGGTCTTTGATTTCTATTAATAGTTGATCGTGGGCCTTATCTTCTAGCCTTGCAATTCTTTCTTTTTTTGCTCTTATGTGATTTATTTGTGCTGTGAAAGCTCCGCTTATAGCGGCTGCGAACAGAGTTATTAGTATCTGAGTTATAGAGATATCCATATATCAATATTATACAGCATAATATATATTAAATTAATAATTCAGATGCAGTAATATCTACTCCCAGATACCTTTTCTTTGCAATATGTTCTTTTACATGATCAGATCCATATTGTCTTCCTGCTAAAATAACTATCCATCTTGGCTCTAATTTATTATCTGTGCACGATTTGCATAATAATAAATTTACTGGCAATAAAGCAGATTTTTTTGTAGCGAGCTCATTCTTGCTCTTGTTGCAACAATAACACAATATTCTATCCATGATTTTTGCCTCCTGGCTTTCCTTCAAGTTCTACTCTTACTCCGTATGACTCCAAAATATTTTTTACCATTTCTACATATTCTATAACTCTGACTCTCATTGAGCCGTCGTATTGTGCAAAGTTATTTTCATATAACCTGATTGCTAGGAACTCTGGATATTTAATTATATCCATTTCAAGTGTGGGAGTAGGCTTTTTGATCTCTCTTATTTTGAGGGCCATCTCTTTATTATAAAATGTTGGCTTGTTTGGCTCACCAGTCCATTCATTAACACCATATTTAAAATGATCTTTATTTTTATCAATAAACATGCTTTTCCTTAATTCTTTTCCAAACATCTTTAGTCTTGTGTGCATTTCTTGCTTTGTCTGGGGAACCCGAATTCAAATAAACTCCACCCCAAACACCATTATCGCTATTTGCTACGCCATTGTCATAACATATTTTAATGACGGGACACGAAAGACATGCCTCATCAATACTCTTTGCTATATTTACATCAGCTTCATATTTATCAAAAAATAGATTGGTTTCCATTCCAAGACATAATGCTAGTTTATACCAGTCTGGGTTATCTTCATCTAAATTTAAATTATTTAAAATACTTGACATATTTTTTTGGCAACTTCCAGATTCCTTCACGGCTGACAGAAATCTTTTCTGCCTTACCCCAAGCATCTTTTCTATACATACCCTCTGTATCCGTATAGCCGCCACTATCTTTTTTCCATATTACAAGTTCATAATTATTCCAGAATGATTCCTGTAACTTTGTTTGAGATCTTTTAATAAAAATCTCAACACCCTTTTCAGTTAAATGTAACACTTTTACCTTTTCTAGTACCCGAAGTCGGACTTGAACCGACATGCGATGAAGCAACAAATTTTAAGTCTGTCGTGTATACCGATTCCACCATTCGGGCATATGCTGGTCCACCAGGGCTCGATCCTGGGACATCCAAATTAACAGTTTGGCGCTCTACCAACTGAGCTATGGACCAATATGCACAAAACCACTGTACTATGTAAGTATACACGGCAAACAGTGGCGTTGTCAACGACTATTTAGTTGTTATTTTAACGATACTAACTTTTTTAATTTCGTCATCTATGTTAAAAATATCATGAATATATTCACTTGCATCTTCTGAATTAAAGGCTTCTACTTCAACCTCTACATCTAATTTAATGCGGTATTTATTCATAATACAATTATAGCATTATTTAGCAGCTTTTTTATCAACTGCTGAGAACGCCGAATTTATTTCCGATACGGTTAATTTACCATCATCTAGGAATCCACGAGCAAGCTTTTCAACTACCGTAGCAACTCCTAAAGTTCCAGCCAATATGACTGCCTTATAGGTTTCAATTCCTACAATTGCTCCTGCTCCAATTACGGATAATCCAGATGCTGCAAATACAGCAATAATTCTAGATAAAATATTATTAATGTTTGCAATTGCCCCTGAACCTACCTGTGCTGGTTCTTCTATATATGCTTTTGCCATTATTTATCCTTTCTTAATGGGATTGTGATTAGCCAGACTACTGTTACTGCCATTACAGCAATACCAACAATGTCTCTTGCTGATCCCGTCAAAGTTAGCCATGCGATAAAGAAGCCCAGGAGGGTGAATGCTTGTGCAATTAATTCCATACCTGCGTCTTTAAACCATTTAGTTAATCCCTTTAGCATTTTGCCTACCAGGTTTGTGGCCTTATTGATTATTTTCATTTGTTCCTCCTTATCATTGCCCCTGCAATTTGTGATACGATGATCACTGGGACAATTACTTCTTGCGCTTTCTCTCTCTGATCATCTGTCATATCCATACCTAACTCAGAGAAATTAGATAAGAGTTCTATTGGGTCCACCGCAAATACTGCTCCCAGTGGGTCTGCTAAGAATGCTTCTGTTTGTACTTCTGTTACTGCATCTGCTAATGTAAAGGGCATTGGTGTATCCCCTGCAGAATCCGCTCTTTCATTAAACTCAACAAATGCTGAAGCAAGTGCTGGGTTAGATTTCATTTGCTCAGCAATCTGTGCAACTTCTGAAGCCTTAATACCAAGATTACTTGCAACTTCTTGCTTTGCTTCTTGAGTCAATGCTCTAAGGGTTTGGCTAACTGCTGTTATTTGTTCTGCAGAAAGTTTAACTAATTTATTATCCTTGCTTGTAAGGTTTGCAATAACTCCAGATAAATCTTCTGAAGTTCCTGTTCCTTTCTCAGGAATAAGTGCTGCTAAAACTGCATCTTTAATTTTTACATCTGGTGTATTCCAAGGGTTCTTTTCTGGCTTTGCATCTGGTCCAGGTTCTGGTGAAGGTTCAGGAGCAGGCTCTTCAGTTGCCTCTGGAGTTGGTTTAGGAGTTGGTTTAGGAGTAGGTGGTTCCTCTGGGGTAGGTTCAGGCGTAGGCTGGTCTGTAGGGTCTACTGTAGGCTCTGGAGAAGGCTCTGGGGTTGGAGGCTTTTCTGCTGTAGGTTCTGGAGAAGGCTCTGGGGTTGGAGGCTCTTCTGCTGTAGGTTCTGGAGAAGGCTTTGGGGTGGGTGCAACTGTTGGTTCTGGATCTGGGCTGGCCTCTGGTGTAGGTTGATTTGCTGCAGCAGTGGCTGCTGCCCGTGCAATAGCAGATTGAATTTCTCTTTGAGACTGCTCGTCATAGTAACGCCATGCGTCATCAATTGCAATATTAACATTATTGATTGCTTGATTGTATGCGCTAATTGCATTATTTTTATTTTGCAGTGCCGTCACAACATTTGAACTTGCATTAGTAGCCTCATTTGTTTTATTAATTAAGGTTTGATTGTAACTATTAATTGTTGAGACTGCTTGATTATAAACACTTAATTTATCATTGTATACATTTTGGGCTGTGGTCTTTGCAGCAAGTGCTGTATTATATGCATTGGTTTGTTCTTGAGTTGCTCCATCACCAGAAGAGAATGTATTAAGATTACAACTAAAGTTTTGTCCCCACACTCTTGGATCTCCAGCATAGTCACATCCTGCACCAGTCCATCCTCCAGGGATAGCCCAACCAAGATGATAGGATGCTGCTCCTCCACCGTTGTACCACCAAATTTCTACATCAAAAACCTTATCACTTGTTACATTATATACAGGAGAATAAGCACTCCAAGTTGTTCCCTGCTCCCGCCAATTATTAATGGCAAGTTCTCCATCAATGTACATTCTAAAACCATCGTCTGTATATCCTGCAAAGTAGGTTTGAGTAAACCATGAAGGCACTGTTATTTTTCCAGTAAATTTAACTATGAAGTTTTCATATCTGTTGCCACATACTGGTCGTTGCATAGAATTTGAATTTAATGTACCACTACATAAGAATTGATCTGTGGCTGCAAGTCCGTTAACTCTAATTAAACTATAAACATTGTATGATAAACCAGCACCACCAGCATTATTTAATGCTTGCTGGGCAGTTGATAAATTAATATTGGCTACTTCAAGAGCATCATAGGCATTATTTTTATTGGTTAAGGCAGTTGCAACTACTACTGTTTGTCCATCTACTGTTGTTTGGGCTAATGCTTTTTGTTCCCCTGCCGTGGCTTTTAAAACAAGGGCGTTACCGTATGTGGCAGAGGCTTGAGTCTGGGTTTCCTTTGCAGATACCGCAAGGGCATATTTATTTTCTGCCTCTTGAATTAAAGATATAAATCCATCTTGGTATCCAAGGTCATCTATACTATCGTTTAGGTTTTGTATTTCTTGAGCTGCTAAACTTAGCGGATCATCGCTATAGGCGGGGGACATAAAAAGCCATCCAAATGCAAGCATTATGGACGCTGTTATTCTAAATAACTTTTCCCTTTTCAACTATGACCCCTAAGTAAACAACATGTTTACATAGTAAGTATAGCAGAATGTTAGTTTAAACTAGAGATGATGTGTTCATAAAAATTTTTTGCAATGTGCATGTGTTTATGTGTACCCCAATGTGTCCAGTAGGGCCCCAGTCTATCTGCTGCACGATAAAATAGCTCGTCTTGCCTATATTCATTATGGCAATCCAAAGCATTAAATTCTAAAAATCTATCAAACTCTTCTGTATTTGGAATTTTCCAATCAAACTCTTTCATGTAACAATATTCTTTATGATGATCTGTGTAAAATGTGTTTATCTTATTATAAAATTTTGTTTGATATCCACGATCCCAGACTGTCCAAAAAAACTTAATTCCATTAGATTTACAGTACTGCCTTAACATATCAATAAAAATTTTTTCGTAAAAAAATACAAAATCTTCGCTTATTATATCTGCTGGGTCGTAGGGAGCTTTTGAGTATTTGATAAATCTATTGTCATCAATTTCTGTGTATTCAATTTTTGGCATGTAGTTGTTATCTTTAAATTGTTTTTGTCTAAAATTATTAACAGACTCCATTTTGCCTTTTACCTGCGGGGTTGGAATTCTAAAACATGGAAATAAAGCTACAACAATTTTTGGATTTCCAAATTTTTGAAAATAATAAAAAGCTTTTATTATTTGTCCAATTGTTGAATCTCCTTGAGAGGCCAAATTAGAAAAGCTTATATTAAGTTTTTTAGAAAGAACATCTATCCAAATATTTTCTTGTGGGAGTCCTTGCCCGTATGTCATTGAACAACCAAGAGCCAATATGTCCGATTTACCATCAAACTCTTTATCTCTGTACCCGAGGCTATTTGTTTTATATTCAATGTCGCAAATGTCAACATCTTCTTTTGAAACATCGGGATGTCGAAATTGATTTTCCTGCATTTGATTTAAAAATAATCTATTTATATCTTCTATCATTATGCAGGATTATCTGTTTTATAAAATCCATTACCCTTAAACTGTACTCCAATTGGTGTAAAGAATCGTGTCATTTCAGACTCACATTCTACACATGTGTACCCTGGATCTTTGTCTTTAATTGATCTATGTATTGACATAGTTGCATGTGCATCATCGTATGAGCATCTATATTCGTATACTGGCATTACTTACCGATTTTTTTCCTCGCCTTAGCCAAAGCTTCAAAGTCCTTTACCTTGGTATCCCCTAGGTATCCCCAAGCATATCCATCGG
>JBBALJ010000050.1:6427-23668 GCA_040403075.1 Bacteroidia bacterium | reverse complement strand
TCATGAGTAATAAGCGTTCCTTTGGTAATTTCTTCTTCCATTTCCCATTTAAAGCCATCTTTTGTAGCCAATAATGCCAGTAAATTTTGAATGTTTTTGGCATATAGTTCACTTGCATTTTGAGGTAATGTACTAGGCAAATTGCTTTGTCCTACTAAAGTTACTCCATGTTTAACTACCACTTTGTCTAATTCACTTAGCTCACAATTTCCGCCTTGCTCAACAGCCATATCCACTATCACAGAACCCAATTTCATTTGCTTCACCTGCTCTTCAGTAATCAACACTGGGGCTTTTTTACCCATTACCAATGCCGTAGTGATTACTAAATCAGCTTGAAAAAGGCTTTTATTAACGGCTTCTTTTTGTTTTTGTAAATAATCAGCAGACACCTCTTTGGCATATCCGCCTTCTACTTTGGCGGCTTCAGCATCTTTCACTTCAATGTATTTTCCACCCAATGATTCCACTTGTTCTTTGGTTTCAGGACGAACATCTGTTACTTCTACAATGGCACCAAGTCTTTTTGCGGTTGCCACTGCTTGCAAACCCGCTACTCCTGCACCGTAAATCAGCACACGACTTGGGGTAATCGTTCCTGCGCTTGTCATCAACAATGGAAATATTTTAGCCATATGGTTTGATCCTAAAACTACTGCCTTATATCCTGCTAAATTATTCTGAGAACTCAAAGCATCCATGTTTTGCGCACGGCTAATACGCGGAATGGCATCCATACTGATGGCGCTCACCCCTTGCTCGGCTAATTTGGCTGTCAAATCAGGATTAAAAGCATGGTATAAGTAGGATATGGTAATCGTACCCTTTTTCATCAATGAAATTTCATCAATGGTAGGGGCGTTTACTTTCAATACAATTACGGCATTACTAATCAACGCATTTTTATCAGATGACAATTCGCAACCCGCATTTTTGTAGGCTTCATCACTAAAATTTGAGGCATATCCTGCATTGTTTTCAATACTAACTGAATAGCCTAGTTTTATTAATGCTTGAGCAACTGTAGGAGAAAGAGCCACACGATTCTCGTTGGCTTTGGTTTCTTTGATAACAACTATCTTCACTTTATGTGGGTTATTAAATATCTGCTAAAGTAAATTTTTTTTTTATTGTGCAATTATTTTTGACAAAAAACATATTTGAATCTGTTCTATAACAGTAAATTGTGGGTTAAAGGGTAGAGACAAAAAACACTTTTTTAATTCGAATAATTTGCCTTTACTTTGAATATCAATTAACTAACACATACTGTTATGAAAACACTGAACAATGCTTTAAAACCCCTATTTATTGTGGCCATCATTCTGACAATTGGATTCTCAGGATGCAAAAAGAATTGGTTTAATTTTGAAGAAAATTCAGGTGGAACGGGAAGTGGAGGTAGCACCAATACGGGTAATATCATTTATGCTAAGGGTACTATAGTTAATTTCGAATGTGGCAAAAGCATTTACAATGATGGCAACAATTTGTGGATCAAATTGGATGATGGTCAAATGTTACAACCATGTGAGCAAACCTTCAAAACCATTGCTGCCATTGTGTTGCATGATGGAGATAAAGTTGAACTGAAATACCATAAATATGCTGGTAGCATAACAGGGTTTGAGTTTTATTGCAAGATAGCCAACTTCAACTACACAAGAGCAAGTATTGATTATATTGGAACAATTGGCACAAGCGCCACTACTAGCTGTCCTAATGTAATCATGGCAAAAGATTATGACAAACAAACTAGCGCTAGTGCAAATATGTTAGATGCTAAACTTGTGGGCACTGAATTGCAGTTAAACATTGGATATAGTGGATGTTCTAAAAACCCTAAACGATTTGGAATGATTGCTAAATTGTTGCCTACTGCTGGACCTTTGCCAGTTTATGAAATCAAGCTGATTGACAATGCACCTGAAATGTGCATGGCAGCATTTACAGACAATGTATGCTATGATTTATCAGCTTTTAAAAACACAAGCAATAGCAGTAAAATTAGCGTTTTAATTAAAGGAACAAACTTTCAGTTTTCGTTGTAGGAAAGGCAAATTCCTGCGGGCTGACCGTGCAATGGCAGCCGTTGTTGTGTGTCTCTTGTGTGCTAGGCAATAGTCTAGCTGACCCCGAATAAATAAATGAAAAATGAGTTTGCAACTCATCTATTCTTTTAGGTTTCCACCAACAACATTTAACCCCATGCGCATAAACCACCCCACCCCCAAACGTCATAAAAAAACGAATACTTATATCAGTATTTTGTCAATATATACAAAAAAATAATTTGCTTTTGTGCATTAAATTAATTAATCTTTGTTAAAGTTCTATTTAATGAAAAAACTACTTACATATTTATTGTCTTACCTTATCGCTTTAAGTTTTGAAACATGTAAACGAGATAATCCACCATGTGGCGGTGGTAAGGACTACCATTATTTAAGTGAAGGCGAAAAAACCAAAGTGCCGTATACAGGAATCGATACATTGGTTTTTATTAGTAATACAAATGACACAGCAGTTTGTATAGGGCAAGGCAAAGAACAATTTTATAAAACATTAACTACACCCGTTGCAAATGGAGATTGTAACCCACGTATTGATTATTATGAAGCTTATAATTATAAATTTAAATCAAATAATTTGAAATTCAACTTGGATTTCAATGCGTATAAAAATGATTTATACGGTGATGCCACTATTCATATATTATTTAATCAAAGTGATTTTCCAATATATATTGATGAAATTGATAACTCAAAAACTCCATATTATATGGACTCCTTGAAAATTGTAAATGAATGGTATAAACGAATAACCTTTACCTCAAAATACTTTGATTCAACCTTAGATAAACTGTACTACAATAAAGAATTTGGCATTTTAAAAATACAAAATAGCGATTCAACAGAAGTATGGGAATTATTAACTAAAAAATAAATATATGAAACAATTTGCACTGTTGCTCTTTTGCCTCTTTACCTATGTAAATTCTTATTCGCAGTGGTGGATACCAGATGAACAATTTGGGGATGAACAATACTGGGAAACAGATGCAGTAAACTATCAGGATTATCCATATACCACTTTTAAAAGAAATGTCGGTTATACCATTCCCGAAAAAATACAAAATATAAGGTATTTGATTAATGAAGACCACTATAAAAGACCTCGCGGTGAATTTTATCTCTTGTATAAAAGTTTGTGGGAATATGCCACAAACCAAAGACCATAAACACAACAGCAAGATGGAAATGGGGTTTGGGTAAGTAATGAAAAGGTAAAGACTGCAAATCAACTTAGCGGGTGGGCAAAAGCGCTTGCTTTTATTTGTCTTGTCGGCATAGATACTAATGGCAATGTTTTAACTTCAGAGGAACTTGAAAACTTTGGGTGGAATGCCGAAAAAGCATTAGAAGATATGAACACCGATGTAGAATGGTGGGAATATGACAAGCTGTTAGGCAGAAGCAGAGAGTTACTTCAAGCAGTTCAGGCATACGACCTTTTGAAGGCATGTGGTAGGTTAAAAAATGATAGAAATCACGATGATATAACGCCACGTGACAATATACGCAAATTTGCAAGGGATATATATAATGAAGCAATTGACCTTCGTGGTGTTTTGCGAAATCCTTTAGGATATAAGAAAAATCATGGAGTTAGTACGGCCGCAGCTTTAGGCATAGCTGCTATAGTTCTAAATGAATGCGATGCTGGATATTTCTATGATGGATGGAGAGCAAAAAACTGGGCACGATTGGCTCATTGGGGTATGATGGAATGTTTATTTGATGCCGGATCACAAAGCGTAAGTAAAAGAGGTGACATATATTCTTTTAGCGAAGGACCAGGATACTTTAGATATGGTATGCTTGAAACAGCATTACCTTTTTTTGTTACTTTTAATAATTTTGTTACTCCTGACCACAACACATGGACTTTTCCTTATGGGTATGGAAATTTGGGTGCACATAATTATAAAAATTATATGCACGACCAAGATATTATTAATTTATTTGAATGGCATCATAAAATACAACTACCAGATGGTTCGACTCCAACATATGATAATACAGGTATAAATGGAACATCCGTAGCGGGTATTTTTGATAAAAAATATAATACTGGAGACACAATCGCTAATTTTAGGGGCGATGTTGATTTAAGAGTAGATTACATAGCGGCATTAGGTGGTATTGGTAAAAATGGCAATGTAAGTATGAGAAAATCTTCAAGTGCAGATTTATCAGGAATCACAAAATTGGACAACGCTGGTAATATTATTTTGCGTATGAATCAAGACTCTGCTTCCAACCGCCATTATTTTCATATGTTATATGAAAATGGTATAGCAGTAGATGAGGGGGATATTTTCGGGTCGCATGAAGATGACGATATGGGTTCATTTATTTTGGCAGTTGATAAAGACCAACTTGCTATTGACCCTGCCTATAGAGGATGGGAAAATCATCTTGAAACGGAAAATTTTATACACCATAATGTAGTATTATTCAATAATCGACATTTATCAAACTATAGTGCTGATTACAAATTGGCATATAGGAAAATTAATGATTATACAAGTTTACCCAGCATACAATCATTTGATCTTTTTATTGCCAAACAACCAACTTCAAATTCATCGCTGTCATCGTATAATGGTAATGGACCTTATTTAACAAGAAATGTAAACCAAATAATGCTACCAAATGGCAGGGTATATTACTTGATGAACGATTATGCTTCTGCCGATACAAGTATCAAAGACATTAAATGGCAACTAAATGGTAATGGTAATATAGAAGAAGGTTTTCTTAATAATTCAAGCTATAAAACATTTCAGGAGGATACAGTAAATCGCATTTACAAATGGAAACATCCATGTAGTGGATACAAATTAAGTGGTAAGTGGAATTTGTATGCACATATTGCTGTCATGAACGGAGTCAATAATCCGCCTCAGCCAACAACTGTTACATCTGCTACCACTTATGGTAGTTTGCATGGTAATGAAAACTTTAGTACAACAGGGCACGATGATCAAGTAACTCGAATAGATGGTAATTCAAGTCACACAAGAGTTGTAATAAAACAAAATACAAATAACACAATATTTCAATCTTTTCTTTTGCCCTATAGGTGTGATGATGAAGGCTATTTACCTATTGTTACCAAACAAGAATTTGTTAAAAAAGTTATTACAACCATCAAATTCCCTATGCTAAAAGATACTAGTTTTGTTGCAAGTCTTAATAAGAATGCTTCACTAACTCCAAGTGTAAACAGTGTATTAGATACCAATATTCATTTGCATATTGCAAGTATTGATACAGTTGGAATTGATAGTTTAACTAATCCTTTTAGTTTAAGTTATCAAGCTAACCATGTCTTGAAATTTGATGCCAAAAGGGTTTTTATTCAATACAATACCATTGATAACTCAAGAGATGGGTACAAATATTGCCCACCAAGTTATGCCAATATTAGACATGCAAGTATTAGTAATGGAACTATGCTTTATTTAAACGATACTATAAAACTTATAGAGGCGAGTGCCCCTGTATCAGCTTCAATTTCTATGAAAGGAAGGTATTATTATAAATCTACAATTAACCCACTTTCTTCTACAGGAACAGTTAAATTTTATTTACCCGATGTAGGGCGAGGCATTGATATGGAGGCAACTATTACAGGCTCAGACAATCCATTATCAGGCGGTTATGATTCATTAAGCAAAGTACTGACTATTGATATGCCTGATGATGTTAAGAATATTACCATTAAGGAAAAGAAAAACTGTTTTGATTGTTACTTCCCTCCAACAAGTTTGAATATTCTAGATACATTTTTAGCTGATGATGGAGGTGAACACACTTTAGGACATAAATTAAAAGTAGCGGCATCAAATGGTAATCTATTAATAAGCAATGGAACTCGAATTGATATGTGTGAGGGAGTATATCTAAGAAATAAAAACAATATTGTTATTGAAAGTGAATGCCAATCAAAAGATGGTAGCTATAAAACCTGTGATGATATAAAAATAGATACAAGTTTGGCGCATAGCAAAAATAGTGCACTTATAGTAAGCGCAGGTAGTGCACTTATTTTAGATGCTAACAGCCATACTTATATAAAAAATGGTGGTGCTATTTATTTAAAAAGAAATGGTACATTGTTTATCAGAAATGGTGCTTTTGTGCAAATTGGAGACAGCGGTACATGCACAGCGAACAAAGGTTGGGGTGAAATAGTGGCTGAAGATGGAGCATATATTAATATTCAAGACAGTGCTTATATTGAATTTAGAAGAACCATTGGCGACACTGTAGATAGAAATCTTTTTTATATACCTCGATATAATCCACCTGGAATAGCCTATGCAGGTAATTATCCATTTATACATTTTGTAATGTTTCAAGATACTATAGTACCCGATAGTAATTATAATAATGCTAGGGCTATCTGTGATATAGCCTCCTATAATCCTATTAAAAATAAAGAATGGGGTTATTCAAATATTATGACACCTAAGCCGTTTGTTAGATTACGAAAAGATACAATTTGTCCAAGCGAGCCAGTTTATATTGATCTAAAAAGATTTTTGAATGATAATTCTTATAAATTTAAAGTATGTCGTATGGATAGTTTGTATTTGAAAGATGCACGTACAAATATATACTCATGGGTTGACACTTGCATTGTGGATACTATGAGCCATGACACCACGTACCCCGATCCTAAGTGCATGCCTCCACATGCAGCGCCAGACTATTTTCTTTACTATTTCAAAACAAGTTCATTACATAGAATAACATTTGAGGTAAGTAATGATTGTGGGGTTACAAAAGATACAACTATATATGTGTTTGTTACAGATACACCAAAAGTGAGCATAAGCATGCCTTCACAAATCTGTGAGGGTGTAAATTCAATTTCAATTACAAAATTGAAACGACCAATGATTAATTCCTATTCATTTCAGATTGCAGAAATAACTGACTCAACAGCACTAATTAAGAAGCAGAATTTGGATAAAGGATTTAGTAAAAGATATTTCGATACACTCCCTAACTCTTACAATTTTGAAAATTATCACTTTAGAGGAGGTCGTAAATATTCCGTTTCCTTAACTTTATCCTCTGTATGTAAAGATACAACTTTAAGTCTTGAAGTACACGTGCCGTTGGCTGCAAAAATAGTGGCAAGTAAACCCACTATATATGAAAATAGAATAGGCACTAATAGCAGTGTGCAACTAAATGGTTATGTGAATATGGCAGATAGTTTTACATGGACTCCAAGCTATGGACTTAACCGAACAGATACCTTAACTGTACTATCGTCCATTTCCCAAGATACAACCTATGTTCTGTCTGCCTTTAAAGGAGGATGTATAGCCCGCGATAGTGTTAGAATAAGATATAATACCCTTAGCTATTTAGGCAATAATGATACCTTGTGTGGCGGTAGTCAAGTATTTTTAGGTAATAGGTACAATGCAGCCTTGTTTTTAGGATGGTTAAATTACCAAGACATTGGTATAAAAACATTATTGAAAAACCAAATACGGGATAACCTTATAGCCAATGGTATATCAGATGATAATTATCTCAAGTATTTTAACTCTTTTATGTTCACCATTGGTTTTACAGATTATGAATATAGTTGGTGCTATCCTTATTATACTTTTTTCACACAAACAGAATCTGCTATTTGGGATAGTATTATTAGGTTGCCTGCATTTGCAACTTATTACAATAATTTTGAAAACATTATGGACGAAGATTTGAGGGTTTTAGACCAATTTACAGATATAATTAATGCCAATATAATATATAAGAATTATTTTAATGAACACCTAATGGATGAATCAAATGCATCTTGCATTATAGAAAAGGTAATACCAAATTACATTAATTACGCCTATAATAATTATAAAAGATTATCCACTAGTTCATATTATGTGCCGCTAGATATTAGTTGGTATAAAATAACAAAAGACACCATAGAAATGAGAGCTTGGAAAGACCAATATGCTAGGATTGACAGCCCAGTTTATACAACTACATACCTTCAACAGGTTTATCATTCAAGTGGTTTGGTAAATATTGATAGTAGAACCATTTTTATTGATACTTCTTTAGCACCATTGTTCTACCCAACCATGCAATGGGATAGTTCAGCCTATTTTACCAATGCCACAATTCCTATAAGCAGCACCAACACCTATCTATGGAATTTTGGAGATGGTTCGGGGACATCAAACGATGTTAATCCTTTCCATACTTTCCCTGCTTTTGATAGCAATTATGTAGTGTGTTTAACTTCTACAAATAGATGTGGAAGCTATACTTATTGCGATACAGTTTGGATTGATAGTTTACACATTGGAGGTAGCTTTAAAGTAATATCTGTTCGTCATTCTGAGCGCAGCGAAGGAACTCAAGATGCTTCTTCGTACCTCAGCAAGACGAACGCAGCTAACAATTGCCAACTAAGCAATTATCCAAACCCATTCGACCAATCTACCATGATTGATTATGAGATATGGCAAACATATAGCAAAGCAGAATTGAGAATTACCAATGTTTTAGGACAAGAAGTGTTTAGCCAAAAACTAAACCGACCTATGGACAAAGTTCAAATAGATGGTTCTGCACTACATGATGCTTTGTATTACTATTCTTTAATTGTGGATGGTACAGTAAAACTAACCAAGACCATGAGTGTGATTAGGTAGAATAGTAGGAGCGAATCAAATTTCACCCATAATAATGACATTTGAATTGCTTTCTGAACTAGGGTTGTTACATCGTTATTGGCGTTAAGATACTGAAACAAATCATAACTAATTATTTTGCCACCATAAAATAATGATCAATTAGCAAACGCATACTGCAAAATATTTGCACCCATTTTTAGTGCTTGTTGACGAATGTTTTCAGGGTCGTTGTAGATATCTTGGTCTTCCCATCCGTTTCCTAAATCGCACTCATAAGTATAAAAGCAAACCAATCTGCCTTTGTACATCAATCCGAAGCCTTGTGGGGGTTTGCCATCGTGCTCATGCACCTTGGGTAAGCCTTTATCAAAATTGTATTTTTGGTGATAGATAGGATGAGAAAATGGTAGTTCAACAAAATCAGCCTCTGGAAAAACTTTCTTCATTTCTTTCCTGAAGAATTTATCCAAACCATAATTATCATCTGCATGCAAAAAGCCTCCTCCAATAAGGTAATTGCGAAGGTTTTCGGCTTCTTGTTTAGAAAAAACAATATTGCCATGGCCCGTTAAATGAACAAAAGGATAATTAAACAAATCGGCACTGCCCACTTCTACAATGTCTTCTTCCGCTTGAATATTGACATCAATGTTTCGTTTGCAAAAGGCAATCAAATTAGGTAATGAGGTTTTATTGGCATACCAATCTCCTCCACCGTTATATTTGAGTTTAGCAATCTTTATTCCTGCTGGATAATTAAACCCACTTAGAACAATAAACGCGGCAATAAGTGTTGTACAAACTATCTTCTTCATTTCTTAAAATTAATGTTTCAGCACTATTTTTTTAGTAAAACACTTGTCAAAGGTATAACATCTGACAATATACAAACCATCTCCAAATTCTGAAAGATCCAATTCATTGTTATTCTCTTCCTTCAAAACAAGTTTACCGGTATTATCAAGTACTTCAATTCTTTCCATTTTCAAATTCCCCATATCTATGCGCACTTTGCTAGTTGTTGGGTTAGGGTAAATCAAAATAGAATTAGATAATGAGACTTCAATAATATCAGATACAGGTTTATTTTTACCTATGTATCCACTATCGTTAGCAAAAACAATGTACGATTGAAATCCTCTATTGGGGTTACTATTATCAAATAAAAATTCTTTACCTCCAACCAATAAGAAATCGCCATTTGAATTTTGCACAAGCGCTTGAGCCACTTGCCTAGTGCCATCATACCAACCTTGGTTATTGGCAAAATAAGTTTGTCCATTATCATACACATTTGCCCAAAGCATTTTACCATCCTTGTCAACTTTAATCATAGCTGCTGCTTCACATCCTAGATAGTTAATTCCTGAATTGATTTTTCGAGTAATGCTTCCACACAAAACATAATTGCCATCTTTACATTTTGTTATACTCGTTAAGTTATCACCGTACCAAGGGTTATAAGGGCTATAATATTTTGTCCAAATGGGATTAAACAATGTATCCATTTTTATGAGAAAGGCTTTGTCAGGCGCACCGCTCATAACTGTATCATTTCCCACACCCATGCATAAAAGGTTTCTATTATCAAACATGAAATCAAAAAGATTGTAAGAACGATTGCTTATTATGCTTTTAGACAAGAGGATTTCTCCTTTTGAACTTAACTTCATAAAATTAGCTTGGTACTTGTACAAGCCGAGCTTTTTACTTGCAATTAAGCAGATATTGCCTTGTTCATCCATCATTGCTTTTCTTATGTAAGCATTGCTAAAAGATGTGTCTTTTAATTGCCAAGCAAATGAAAAATCTTTATTGAACTTTGTTAATGTACTTGCAAAACCATTGGTGGTATTGGTGTAATTGGAAAATAAAAACGAGCTATCAGAATTTTGAATAAAAGATGAAAAGTAATCTGAGCTTGATTGGGTTTTGTAATCTGGTTTAATGTCATTAACCATGTTACCTATGCTATCTAATTCCAGTAATCTGAGTGATGTAGAAAAGCTTTTACTCGTATCAATACCAGCCATCATAAAATGGCCATTATTCAAATGTATCATCTTGGCTCCATCAAAACCATAGAACCTAGTCCAAAGCGAATCTCCTTTGGGAGATAGTTTCAACATAAATGCACCCTTATTGTTGTTATTGCCCTTATCGTTTCCTGCAACCACAAATGAATTATCAGACAAAACAAAAGCCGAATGAAGAAAATCACCTTCGTATAACACATTGTTTGCTCCAATATGCATCACTCGTTCAAAATAATTTTGAGCTTGCACTTGATTACAACAAAGTATTACGAAAACGAAAAAAACACGTTTTATCATTCACCAAAAATAAGAAAGGCATTGAATAAAAACACCAATGAAAGTATAAAACAAAATTACTTGTAAAATGAATCTATCAAGATTTTTACAAATAAGATACAAATGAACAAACCATAAACTAAACGAATGGTTTGAGGTTTGCTTGCATGAGCGGTTTTAACACCCAAAGGAGAAAACAGGAAAGAAGCCAAAATAATGGGCGAAATCACTGGAAAGCAAACATATCCCAATTGAAATGGACTAATCATTGTGGCCGGATTTTGAAACATATAGTAAATACTAATGGGCAAAGCAAAAAGAGGAATTACACCAGTAGAAATAGAACTGGCTTTTTTAATGTTAAGCTTTAGTCCATCTGTAAAGGCAGGTATCATGACCACACCTCCACCCAGTCCTGACAAAGAAGAAACTATGCCAGTTAAAGCACCAATGATATTGTAGTATTTTCTAGGAATCTCGTCTTTAGCATCCCTTTCAACTAGCTTATTACCAAAGAAAGTTTTGAAGATTAATGGTAGTAATAATGCTCCGAAAACAAGATTAAAAAGTCCCTTGGAATACCAATTACCCATTTCTATTAGGCTTGACATGAGAAGGGAACTTGCAATACCAGGAATAGCGGTTGCCAAGACCTCCTTCGGATAAAAATTCCCTAATCTATATTGTTTAAAACTGATGGTTCCACCTGTAAAAATGATGGCAAAAAGAGAATTTGCTAAGACTGCCTTCACCAGCACCTCGTCCGCATAACCCAATCTCGACAAAAAATAGGTTAGGATGGGAACAAAAATAATCCCACCTCCAACACCAATGAGCCCACTCATGAAACCTCCAATAGCGCCTGCTGCAATTAATAATAGATAATCAAACCACTCTAACATATTTCAATTTAAGATTTGCAATATATCTAAATGCTCATATTCTTAATCTAAAAGTGGTCTGAATATGATATTAATAAATAAATTTTTGCATTTGCTTCCAACAATTACATTTGTACCCCAATTAGAAAGAAATAAATAGCTGTGAGCGAACATCATAATAGCCAAAGCAAACTTACTGCCGCAGGCCTTTTAGTTACCCTTGGAATCATTTATGGCGATATTGGAACCTCTCCATTATACGTGCTTAATGAAATTGTTGGTGATAGACTAATCAGTAAAGACCTGATTTTAGGAGGTTTATCTTGTATTTTTTGGACACTAACCCTCCAAACTACTGTCAAATATGTGTTACTTACACTTAATGCTGACAACAATGGAGAGGGTGGGATTTTCTCACTATACGCCTTAGTAAGAAGAAGAAGGCCCTATTTAATTTTTCCTGCCATCATTGGAGGCTGTGCCCTATTAGCCGATGGTATTATTACACCTCCAATTTCAGTTGCGTCAGCGGTGGAGGGTTTGAGAATTATTCGAACGGATATACCAACAATACCCATTGTAATCACTATAATAACTGTTTTATTCGTTATCCAAAGGGTGGGAAGTTCACTTGTAGGTAAGGCTTTCGGACCTATCATGTTTATTTGGTTTGGCATGTTAGCGGTCTTAGGACTTTCAAAAATAGGATGCCACTTAGATGTATTAAATTCCTTAAACCCTTATTATGCTTATAACCTATTAGCTAATTATCCCAAAGGCTTTTGGCTATTAGGTGCAGTATTCCTATGTACTACAGGTGCTGAAGCACTTTATTCAGACCTTGGACATTGCGGAAAAAACAATATCCGTGTAAGTTGGATATATGTAAAAATTGCTTTGGTACTTAATTACTTAGGACAAGGAGCAAACCTTTTGAACTACGAAGGAAAAACATTACAAGAAACTGGCATCAATTCATTCTACCATATCATGCCTTCTTGGTTTTTACCAACAGGTATTGTTATTGCCACATTAGCTGCCATCATAGCTAGTCAGGCTTTAATAAGTGGTTCTTTCACTTTGATTTCTGAAGCCATCAGACTTAATGTTTGGCCAAAAGTATCCATCAAATATCCAAGCAATATGAAAGGCCAGCTTTATGTGCCTAGCGCAAACTGGTTGCTATGGGCAGGTTGTATTGGTATTGTATTGTACTTTAAAGAATCTGCCAATATGGGTGCAGCTTATGGTTTAGCCATTACCATAGCCATGTTAATGACCACTTTCTTATTGTCAAATTACTTACGAACAAAGAAGGTTGCCAAAATAGTTGTGTTAAGTATTTTGTTGGTTTATGGGTCAATTGAGGTTTCATTTCTAGTGGCAAACCTCCTTAAATTTCAACATGGTGGATGGGTAAGTTTACTTATCAGTAGTGTGTTTATTTTTGTCATGTGGATTTGGTACAAAGGCCGTAAAATCAAGAACCGACTTACTGAGTTTGTGCCCCTTAAAAACTATATTCCATTGCTTAAAGAATTGAGTAATGATAAATCTATTTCTAAATACTCAACACATTTAATATATCTTACCAGTGCTGATACCTTACTTGAGATTGAATCAAAAGTAATGTATTCAATTTTGCAAAAGAGACCTAAGAAAGCCGATATCTATTGGTTTGTGCATGTACATGTTGATGACCAACCTTATAAAATGGAATACAAGGTTGATCACATTGCAGAAAATGACATCATCAAAGTGGAATTTAAATTGGGCTTCAGGGTTGAACAAAAAGTAAATTTCTATTTCAGAAAAGTGGTTGAAGAATTGGTGAGAAATGGCGAAGTAGATGTTACCTCTCGATATACTTCATTGAGGGAGCAAAACATCACAGGTGACTTCCGTTTTGTTGTTTTAAAACGTCATTTATCACATGAAAACGAGTTATCAGGTTATGAGCGTTGGATTATGGACATGTACTTCAAACTTGATAGATTAAGTTTATCTGAAGAAAGAGCGTTTGGATTGGACACCAGCTCTGTTACCGTTGAAACTGTACCACTGCTTATTACCCCAGTAAAAGAATTCAAGTTGAAGAGGGTTTATAAATAGAGAATACCTTTATTAAAAAAGGCAGCTATCATTAACTGATTAGCTGCCTTTTTTAATCCATACTTTTATCAAAATCTAATCATACCCCAAATTTGGAGCAAGCCATTTTTCAACCCATTCTACTGTTTCGCCTTTTCGTTTAGCATATTCCTCCACTTGGTCTTTGGCTATTTTGCCTAATCCAAAATACTTGCTTTGTGGGTGCGCAAAATAAAATCCGCTCACTGCAGCAGCAGGGTACATAGCAAAGTTTTCGGTTAGGTGCAATCCGATTTTATTTTCAGCATCTAGTAAATTAAACAAAGTGCGCTTTTCAGTATGGTCTGGGCAAGCAGGATATCCTGGTGCAGGGCGAATACCTTGGTATTCCTCTTTAATCAAATCTTCACTGCTTAAATTTTCACTTGAAGCATAACCCCAATATTCTTTACGAACCAGCTCATGCATGCGCTCTGCAAATGCCTCTGCCAATCTATCTGCAATGGCTTTAATCATGATGCTGTGGTAATCGTCATGGTCTTTCTCATAAGCCTCTACCAATGGCTCAATGCCTATGCCTGCTGTTACTGCAAATCCACCCATATAATCCGTTATACCTGTTTCTTTTGGTGCAACAAAATCGGACAAACAGTTGTAGTGTTGGCCATCTGCTTTTTCTGATTGTTGGCGCAAGAAGTGGAAGGTGTTCTCGACTCCGCTCGAACTAACAATCACATCATCAGTAAGTGAATTGGCTTCCCAAAATCCTATCACTGCTTTAGCAGTAAGAAGCCTTTTACTAATCACTTCATCCAACATTTTATTGGCATCATCAAACAGCTTTTTAGCTTCGCTTCCAATGATGGCATCATCAAATATTTTCGGGTAACGGCCTGCTAATTCCCAGGTAGCGAAGAAAGGAGTCCAATCAATATATTTTCTTAAATCTTCTAATGGATAGTCTTCAAAAACTTTTGTTCCCGTAAATGCCGGCTTCACAATATTGGCAACATCTACATTCACTTTGGTAGAACGTGCTTTTTCAATGCTTACAAAATTCTTATCTCGCTTACGATTTTTATAATCTTCGCGATATTGGCTATAATCTTCTTTTAGTTTTGTATGGTACGCCTCGCCAAACTCTTTACTGATGAGACTTTGAACCACAGGAACACTCTTACTTGCATCAATTACATGAACAACAGAACCACTGTAGTGTGGGTCTATTTTAACAGCTGTGTGCACCCTTGAAGTAGTTGCACCTCCTATTAATAAAGGTATTTTCATACCCAATCTCTCCATCTCTTTTGCCACACCAACCATCTCATCTAAACTAGGTGTAATCAATCCACTCAAACCAATCACATCTACTTTTTCTTCAATGGCTTTTGCTAATATTTTATCCGTTGGTACCATCACACCCATATCAATAATTTCGAAATTATTGCAAGCCATTACCACACCCACAATGTTTTTTCCAATATCATGCACATCGCCTTTTACAGTTGCCATTAAAATCTTACATGCCCCACCTAAATCCTCCCCTAAGGGGAGGACTTTTGACTCCACATCATTCAATGATTTGAGACAAGTCAAAATCTCGTTTAATACGTTATCAATATCTGCAAAAATTCTTTCGTTAACAAACCGAATAACTTTATAGCCCATGCTTTCAAGCCACTCAGTTCTTTGTTTATCCGATTCGATATTATCTGGTAATTGATGAATTTTACCATCTAATTCAATAACTAATTTCTTTTTTAAACAAACAAAATCTGCAATGTATCTTCCAATAATATGTTGTCTTCTAAATTTATATCCATCCAATTTTTTGCCTTTTAAAATATTCCATAAAATATCTTCTGCATCCGTTGGGTTGTTTCTATTTTGAAGAACAAATCCTTTTAATAATGGATAAAGAGATGTATCCGCTGTTTCGTAGCCAAACTCCTCTTCACCCAAAGTCTCTCCCTTAGGGAGAGATTTAGAGAGGGCTTCTGCTTGTTTCCTTTTCTCCTCTTCCATATAAGGCATCAGGTAGGCAACAGCCTTTTTCATCACCCTTGCACTCTTTACCACTTGAGGTAAAAACATTTTCCCTGCACCAAATAAATCTCCCACAACATTCATTCCAGCCATCAATGGGCCTTCAATTACATCCAATGGCTTTGGCAATTTTTGTCTTGCTTCTTCGGTATCAGCATCAATAAAATCGACAATACCTTTTACCAACGCATGGCTTAATCTGTCTTCTACACTGCCGTTGCGCCATTCTTCGTTCACCACTTCCACTTTACCTTTTTGTTTTACTGTTTCGGCAAACTCTAATAAACGCTCGGTGGCATCATCTCTTCTATCCAACAACACATCTTCAACACGTTCTAATAATTCTTTAGGAATATCATCATATACCTCCAACATGGCTGGATTTACAATACCCATGTCCATACCTTCTTTGATGGCGTGGTATAAAAATGCTGAGTGCATGGCTTCACGCACAGCATTGTTACCTCTAAATGAAAATGACACATTTGAAACACCGCCACTTACGTGTGCCCCAGGCAAATTAGTTCTTATCCATTTGGTAGCCCTAAAAAAGTCTAAAGCATTTTTGCGATGCTCTTCCATACCTGTTCCTACAGGGAAAATATTAGGATCAAAAATAATATCACCTGGATAGAATTTTACTTTCTCTACAAGGATTCGGTATGCCCTTTCACAAATTTCAATTCGTCTTTCATATGAATCGGCCTGACCTACTTCATCAAAAGCCATAACGATAACGGCAGCACCGTAGCGTTTGATTAATTTGGATTGATGAATGAACTCTTCTTCTCCTGCTTTTAATGAGATAGAATTCACCACACATTTGCCTTGCACTACTTTCAAACCTGCTTCGATGATATGCCATTTTGAAGAGTCGATCATAACAGGAACTCTTGATATATCTGGTTCTGATGCAATTAAGTTTAGGAACTTGGTCATGGCTTCTGCACCATCCAACATCCCTTCATCCATGTTTACATCTATAATCTGAGCACCACCTTCTACTTGGTCGCGGGCTACAGACAAAGCGCCATCATAGTCGCCTTCTTTTATTAGTTTTAAAAACTTGGCTGAACCAGTAACATTGGTACGTTCACCCACATTGATAAAGTTTGATTCGGGGGTAACAATTAGAGGTTCAAGACCTGATAATTTTAAAGTATATTCTTTCATTTTG
>JBBALJ010000050.1:0-6327 GCA_040403075.1 Bacteroidia bacterium | reverse complement strand
AAAAACTCTTCAATTTGTTGAGCCATGTAGGCTGGACTTTCATCGTATGCACCCATTTCATTTGGCAATCCAGCATTTGGATGTGCACTCACCATAAAGTTTGAGTTATGCGATAGCACTTGCAAATAAGGTCTAAGAGCACTTGCTCCTAAAGCACAGTTTAATCCCACACTTAGCAAAGGAATATGTGAAACCGAAATCAAAAACGCTTCAGTGGTTTGTCCTGATAAGGTTCTTCCAGAAGCATCCGTAATGGTACCACTCACCATGACAGGGTAACGCTTTCCAATTTCATCAAACACTTCTTCAATGGCAAACAAAGCTGCCTTAGCATTCAAAGTATCAAAAATGGTTTCAACCAATAACAAGTCTGCTCCACCATCTATCAGGGCTCTTGCTTGTTCTTTATAGGCCGTCACTAATTGATCATAAGTAACAGCTCTATATCCAGGATCGTTTACATCTGGAGATAATGAAGCTGTTCTATTGGTAGGACCCATTGAACCTGCCACAAAACGCGGTTTGTTTGGTTCACGAGCCGTAAACTCATCAGCTACCTCTCTTGCAATTTTAGCCGATTGAAAATTCAATTCATACACCAAATGCTCCAAATGATAATCCGCTTGGGCAATGGTAGTTCCGCTAAAAGTGTTGGTTTCTGCTATATCAGCACCCGCAGCATAGTATTGGGCATGAATATCTTTGATAATATCTGGTCGAGATAATGACAGTAAATCATTGTTGCCCTTTAGCGGATGAGGATGATTTTTTAATGCTTCTGTTCTGAAGTCTTCTTCTTCAAGCTTGTGTCGCTGAATCATGGTGCCCATTGCACCATCAAGAACAAGGATTCGTTCTTTTAAAATGTCGGTAATGTTCATGTTTTCGTTATGAAATTTTTGTTTGTATCTAGGCTTCCGGCAAGCTTTGACACTTCGTTAATCAAGCCAGCATTTATTTTCCGGTAAATGAAGGCAGCATGTTTTTTTGCTTAGCGGGAAAGTTTTGGATTGACAAGTAAATAGCAGCATTGCCTTTACTTATCAGCTCTTTCACACGTTCGGTTCAAGATAGGTTTTGGCACCCATTCTGTCAAGGGTTGCTAAGACATCATAGGGCCTAATCCCTCCGTCTTTCTCGATAAGCAGGGCAAAGATAAGATTTTGAATAGATTATACAACAGCTCTTTTTGAAAATAAATTTGACTTTCAAATTATATTTAGTAAAATTTGTGTTTCAAAACCAAATTTATGAAAACACAAAACACAAAACTTAAATCTTAAAGTTTTTGTTATTATTATCCTAAGCTTATCTGCCATTTCAACTTTTGGCCAAGGAACTACAATAGATGATGATCCTAAAAGACCAAGAGGTTGCTATTTCTTATCTACGCCTACAGGTAGGACTGAATTAACTGATCAATGCGTACCATGCGCATTACCCGAATTAATGAGATTAGTTGACCCTCCTGAATTATGTGCTGATATTTTAGAATTAAAAAACAACTATGGATGTTGCCCAATTTGTTGGATTGTAATTGACCCCCAAAACATGACCCTATTAGTAAATTATCTTAGAAGTATTTACTTTGGTCGAGGATGGACACCTGTTGGCGACAATACTGGACTTGGGATGTTTCTAACAGCTGTAGACACAAACAATGTTGATGAGAATGGGACTTTAAAAAATTGGGGAATTTACATACCAAAGTCAAAGCAATTTGTAATTAGTTCAACTGAACCTATAAAAAGCCCATTATATAAAGATGATGGTACTTTAGTTTCATATATAATCGAAGGAACAGTTGTAAATAATGGCAGAATAAATATAAGTAATGAAGAATTACATTCAATGATACTTACCCATTTAGAAGCTAATCCTTGTTCAACTTATGGTTATTAAACATATGAAAGGTTTTTCATTTTCAATATTGTTAATTTTCAAAATAGGGATGTGCTATGCACAACCCTATTTTAATTTCAACATTGATTCAAGTGTCTATAATGACCTTAATCATCCATATAGTATTTTGCCCGATCAATATTGGACGCCTGCAACAAGTAGCAGCAGTAATATAATTATGCCCTTTAATTTTAATTTTTATGGAATCGATTATAATTCAATTTGGATATCTAAAAATGGTGCAGTAACTTTTTTTCACCCCCAAACATTCTTTGCGAATAGAATTTATATTTTGAATGCTAGATACAGAGAAAAAAACAAAAATGCTCCATACGTTTCATCAATTAACGTCCAAACGGACACTGTCAATAATAATAGGATTTTCAAGGTTGAATATAATAATGTTGGGCTATATGAATCTTTTGATACTTCAGATTTCGCAAATTTTCAACTTTGGTTATTTGAAGGTTCAAACAATTTCGAAATACACATAGGAAAAATTAAAGCTGATACCTCAGCGTGGTTGCAGAGTATAGGACCTTATGTCGGTATAGGAAAAGATGAAGACAAAATACAAGTACTTTTGGGTGGTTTGCCACAGAATCCAAAGTTTCTGGCTAAGAAAGACACATTTCTATTGTCATATCCTGCTCAAAATACTGTCTATAGATTTTCCCCTATTAAATCAAGTTTAAATGAAATAGAAAAGTATAGTAGCTTTAATGTTTATCCAAATCCAACTAGTGACAAATTAACAATAAACTGCAATGCCCAGATAATAGGTAAAATAAGAGTTTTGGATGGAACAACTCTTCAAGAAGTTAAACAATTCGAAAATTTTCAAACAAAGTCAACTTTAAGTTTAAGTGATTTAAAATCTGGTATGTATATCCTACAACTAATTATTGAAAATGAAATAAAAAACATTCGAGTTATTAAATTATAGATTTAACATAGCCAACCCCGACTGAACATTATTCTGAGGTAGGCTACATGTTTTTTCAAAACAAACATAAATCGACAAGACTTCCGACACCGTTTTGTCTTTTAATAATGGTATTTGGGTTTCCTTTTGTACCAAAGCATAAACGGCATTTGGCAAATACATTTGGTTCAATTCATATTGAGCTTCCTTATACTCATTTCCACTTAGTACAATTTGATACAATCCTTTCTCTTTGTTTAACATTACTTGAAGCCAATTGCTGTAACCAGTGGGGTATTTATCAATCTTGGGTTTAATATTATGAAGCATTCCATCCAATATGGTTTCATAATCTGTATTACTAAAATAATACATAAGCATCTGCAAACATTTTGCAAAAACGCTATTAGCTGAAGGTATCACATCGTCATTAAAATCAATCCTTCGGGCAATTAAGGCCTCATCATGGATGGAAGTAAAATAGAAGAACTTCCTTTCAGCATCATAAAAATTTTGGATGCTTAACTGCATTAGGTTATTCGATTCTAATAAATATTTCTCTTCAAATGTTACTTGGTACAAGTGAATCAAGGCTTCTGTTAGACAAGCATAATCTTCAGCAAAAGCAGGTATACTTACCTTTCCATTTTTATAAATTCTAAAAAGTCGTTTATCTACTAAAAGATTCTTTAGAATAAAATCAGCTGAGCCCTTAGCCATTTTCAAAAATTCAGGTTCATCAAAAACCTGATAGGCTTTGGCATAACCAGAAATCATTAGGGCATTCCATGATGTAATGGCCTTATCATCCAAGCCTGGTTTGATTCTTTTATCTCGTTCGGCTAATAAAACAGCATTGCATTTATGTATTATTTTTTCAATCTCCGCTATGGATGTTGAGGTAAGTTTTTCAAGTTCATCATTGCTTCTTGTGCGATATAAAATATTGCTCGAATGCTCCCAATTACCATAAGCATCTACTGAATAATAAAGGCTGAACAGAGGTTCATCCTTTCCTAAAACTTCTTGCAATTCTGACTTAGTCCAAATATAAAATTTCCCTTCTACCCCTTCACTGTCGGCATCTAAGGCTGAATAAAACATCCCCTCTGATGAAGTTAATTCTCTTTTTATCCATTCATGTGTATGATAAACTACTTTCTTGAAAAGTGGATTCTTTGATTGCTGAAAGGCTTCCGCATACAATTGCATCAATTGCCCATTATCATACAACATCTTTTCGAAATGTGGAGCTTTCCAAAATACATCAGTAGAGTAGCGAGCAAAGCCTCCTCCCACTTGGTCGTATATGCCTCCTTCGGCCATACTTACAAGGGTTTTCATTACTGCATCATAACAATCTGTATCTTTAGCATGATGATGATATTGAAGAAAAAACTGCCAATTATTGGGCATAGGAAACTTAGGTGCCCAGCCAAACCCACCAAACTTCATATCAAAATTGGCTTTCCATTGTCCAATGATTTTTTCAATATCAACTTCCTCCTCATTGCTTGCAGGTATTATATCCAATTTCTTAATGCCATTGGTCAAATCTGTTGCAAATTCGAGTGATTCTTCTCTTTTGTTATTATAGAAATCACTTAATGACTTTAAAGTTCTCTCCCAGTCTTGTTTAGGGAAATAGGTTCCTCCATGAAGTGGTCTTCCATCAGGCAATACAAAACAATTTAAGGGCCAACCACCACGTCCACTCAGCAGTTGCACAGCATCCATATAAATTTGGTCTATATCTGGGCGCTCTTCTCTATCCACTTTCACACAAACAAACAATTCATTCATCAGTTGTGCTGTTTCTTCATTTTCGAAACTTTCATGCTCCATCACATGACACCAATGACAAGCCGAATAACCAATGCTAACTATAACCAATTTATCTTCGCGCTTTGCTTTTTCAAAAGCCTCAGCCCCCCATTCGTACCAATCTACAGGGTTGTGGGCATGCTGCAATAAATAAGGACTTGATGATTGTATAAGTCGGTTGGTATGTTTGTGTGTTGTCATTGATTATTAATATATAGTGGTACATCTAAAGGTAGTTATAAGGTCCAACCTGTTGGTGCAATAGACCTAAACATCATATTTACTATTTAACCTTTTTGTGAATTTTGTCTGGGCTTTGCCTGCAATCCCAAATTGTAAGAATATGAATTACGTGCTGATTCTCCTGATAAAAAATATAATAATCTTTTACTAACTTGCCTTTAACATTTTCAAAATCAGTAGCTATCCCAATATTTGGGTGTTCTGCAATAATTTTTATCGCATCAATAAAAAGATTGTTTAGCCTGATGCTATATGTTTTAGATTTATTTCGATTTATCCAATAGTCTAGAATATCTTTTCTGTCTTGAAGTGCTTGCTTCGACCAAATTAGCTTTTTAGCCATTCTTCAATTTCATTATCAGCCTTCTGATTTGTAACAAATTCTCCATTTTTTATTTGTTGTTGTGCTAAAGCAATAGCAGCTCTTTGTTCATCAGAAAGTTTATATATTTCTATATCGTCATTTTCTATTTCCAACAAACGATACACCTCATGAAGTAACTCTTCATTGTCTGTTTTATTAATGCTATTAATAAGTTTTTCTTTTAATTCAATACCAGACATATTCTAATTATTTATTCAAATATATGAAATGCTTTTAAATCTATAAAAATATATGTGCTCTAATATTATTACCGAGTTGCAAACTCTTTTTCATTTGCCTATGCGAAGTCGCTATGCATTAGCTTTACTAAAAACTAGACATAGTTGGTCTTTGGTATTTAAAATATTCTAAAATATTTATTCTAATTCACTTTCCTAAGTTTGGCTAAACTAACAACAATTCTTTTTAAACCACTTTCAAATTGAATTAATACTGAGAAGTTTGCGCTATTTGTATAACTAGAAAGTTCTCTTACCGCACCAACACCATATCGTGCATGAAATAACTTATCTCCAATTTTAATTAATTTAACATCTTCTGATGTCAAAAAATCTCCTAAACTAACAGATTCTTTAGGCCCAACAGTTAAAGAACTTAATTGAGTATTTTTATTTGTAATATAATTAATAGATATTTTGTTTTCTATTTCAATAATGCGTCCATCAATACTTTTCATTAAATTTAAGATCAATTGAGTGTCAAAACTGACAACATTTTTATGATTAATTTTTGCAGGTTCAACACCTAATAAACTAATTAAAGAGTTCACTTCGTTCGTTTTTTCATAAGTATTTTTCATAGTCTCTGCCAACAATTCTATCGTTTCTTCAACGTTATCAATTCTTAATGTTTCATCATATTCAACATCTCTAAAACCCTGAATATCAAAAATTCTACTAGTCTTTTGATCTTTTATTAAAGTCACTGGTAAATTAAACGCTTGTCTAATACCCAATTCATATAGTACATTCGGATTCTTTGAACTTAAATCACAAATCATTAGCGTCCTAAAGACTCGACTAAGAGTTCTTTAAAAGTATTGATATTA
>JBBALJ010000049.1:0-23833 GCA_040403075.1 Bacteroidia bacterium | reverse complement strand
TACTGCTAGTATCTCTATCATAGGTCTTCCTTATCTATTTCTTCTTTAAAATCTAATTTCATATCCTTATCTTTAAGAATACCTGTGTGTATCATCAGTAAGAATGATCCTATAACTAAGGCTACTATGATGATTCCTGATTTTTCGATCAATTTAATTCTCCCGCCGAAACGCTCATTAACTTTGGATTGTTCTGAATTGTGGACTCAAAGTAATATAAATCAGTATACTTCTTAGCTTTTGGCTGAGTCGTGTAGGCATTGAAGTCATAGATGCCTTTAAAAAGGTGAAGGTCAATGGCTGTGTAGATACCACCGCTAATGCTTGCTAGGGCCTTCCTAGCCCCTTCTTTGCTAATGAAATACGCTGCTAGTGACCAGTTCTGGTATGCAATACATATGTCATCATTAATTGAATATTCTTCTTTATATAGATTACCTTCTTGCCACCAATGAATATATGGTGAGAATAAATCCCATTCATGAGGAAGTTTATTTAAATAAACTTCTATTCCTTTTACAAAATCTGGATCAAGATTTACATCATCTTCAAATAAAAGTAATGCATCATAATCTGAATCTAAAAATGCTTTCCAAGCTTCTATGTTGCTAGCCCATACTCCAAGTTCACCAATCTTAAATGGTTTAGTTGTTTTAAAGTCTGGATTTTGATCTAAGAATCTATGTCTATATTCTGGTGTTACAAAGTCTATTGTTAGGCATGGCAATTCTTCAATCCCCGCCATTACTTGTTTAATGCCGTTTACGGCAGCGTCTCTTTCTTGCGAAACGCCCTCAATGTGTAAAACCTTGTAGGCATACTTCATTTGATAATAATAAATACTTTCTTTTTTAAAGCAATAAAGAAGTATGGATAACCATGCTCTCCCTTATGATATTCTGTACCTGCTGAAATGCCCATGCTGAATTTTCTATCGTATTCAGTAATAGGGCGACTGTTGAATCGCATTGATTTACCTTTCTAGGGTATAGTTATTATTTCTTTTTATTCTTACAGCTTTTTCTGCAATGAAGCGATAGGGCTACAATAAATAAAGAGTTAAAGCTTAGTAGAATTGTGTTTACAATTTCAAGAGTTCTCATTATTCCTCCTTATTCTTTTCTTCTATTTTGTCGTTGAGATCTTTGAGTAACTCATGAATCTCTTCTACCATTATAGAGGTATCCTTGCTAATCTGCAAGTCTTTTCTGGCTATACGCTTCTCTATAGCCCCTTCTCTACTACCTGAAGATAATAGTAGAGCAGATAGGCAAATAGCCTCTAATGAGACTGTGAGGGTCAATAAACCATATGGAAAAGGTTCTACCTTAAAACCTATCCAGCATCCCCAAAAGACTAAGTGTCCAGCAATAAAGGCTGGCTTTGCAGCTTTATCTGAAGTCCAATCAGATAGTTCCTCCGCCTTAATCTTTAATCTAACAAATAAATCTTTAATCTTTTGCATAAGATCACGCTCCCCAGTAATTTTGTCTACAAGACAATACTACCATAGATTATTCCTTAATTAAAGAAACTTTCTGAGATTCAGTAATCATATGCTGATTAAATTGTTCCATAAATTTATTGATTACAAAAATTGTATCATTTACAGCGTGTTGTGCTGCTTCTGTCATTTGATCTTCATTAAATCTATCACCAATTGCCCAACTTTCTAGAAGATCTTGTGCAACGCTTGTTGCAATTTCTTCTAATTGTTGCATTGATAGGGGTACGCTAGCCATTTTTCTTCTTCTTTTCTCTTGTTACAACAATTTTACGATCTTTTTCAGATACTTTCATGCCTGCATCTTTAGCTTGTTGTTTAAGTTGTTTAAACTTTTCAGCATCAGTTAATTTCTTTTCAGCCATTATTTTTCTTCCTTTTCACTTTACGTTCATCTTCTTTCCAGTGCATATACGATCTGATATAAACAATTGCATATGATAGGGCAGCAAATATAAATCCATATTGTTTAGTTACTAAGGCATATGCTATCCATAAACATTCATTAAATAAAAGTACAAACCAACCCCATATGGTCTTGCGACCTACAAAGTAAATTCCTGATACTCCTATGACTGCTAATAGCCATGACCATAATTGGTCCATCTTATCTCCTTAGTAATGCTAAAAGGGGCGAGGCTTTAGTCCCCGCCCCAATTAGTTAAATGTTACTTCTTTGTAGCGAACTTGTACTTCTTAGCCTTATCATTGTAAGCCTTAAGAAGCTTTGCATACTTAGCGTCTGCAGTTACCTTAGCGTCTGCTAGTGCCTTGTCTGATGCAACCTTAGCAGTTGCTGTTGCTGTATCAGCAGCAGTCTTATCTGCAAGACGACCAGCCTTTTCTGTTTCCAACGCAGCGTTTGCTCGTGCAATTGCTGCAGATAGTGATGCAATGGTTGCATTCAAATCTGAAACAGAAATTGATGTTGCGCCAGTCTTGACTGGTGCACCAAGTGCTGTTACTTCAACAATTGTTGCAGCAGTTGAAACAACCGCTGTAATGGAGCCAGCCGTTGCTGGTGCAAGCTTGAATGAAGCCTTACCCCATACTGTTGCGCCTGTTGTGTCTGCATCTGCAGCAGCCTTAGTTGCTGTTGTCAATGACTTGGTTGTAGCAAGATCAGAGAATGTTGCACCAATAAGTGTAACAGCCAATGCTGATGATTCTACTGGGTTACCAAATACATCTGATGCTGATGCTGTTAGAGTACCAATTGTACCTGTTGAAACTGAACCTGGAATTGCTACAGCAACATTATAAATTGTTCCTGCGATTCCACGAATGTACACAACGGTTGAATATGAACCGTTTGTAATAGTTACTGAGCCAACTGCTGTGCTTGTTGTGTAAGCGTATACAGTAAGTGCTGTTCCTTGTGATGTTGCTGAGTATGAAGATACTCCTGATGCAACTGTCTTAGGTGCTGCTACTGAATCAAGAGCAGTTACAAGCTTAACGCCTGATGCTACAAATGATACTGCTGTACCTGTGTCTGCTGTTGCTACAAGTGCAATAGATGTAGTTACATCAATAACATTTGATGATGGTACATTTACTGAAGCTGCGCCAGCGTGTGTGTTTGTTGTTGTGTTTGCACTGCCTGCTACTGTTACTGCAAGTGGAGCAGCGTTAGCAGAAGTAGAGAGTCCTACGATTGCTAGAGCTGCAGCAGAAGCAAGTGCGATTTTCTTAAGTGACTTCATGTCATTCCTATCTAGTTAGTATCCCTGTACAGGATAATGATCAAGCAATTTGCCGACCAATTTTATTTTTTAGTCTGTGCTTTCTTTTGTTGTCTTACAATCTGAAATGGTCCAGATGTATATATATCATTTTGTGAAGCAATTTCTAAAGCTTTTTCTACTGATGCACCTGCATATAGTGCTCCGATAGCAAACTTTGAACCATTACCTACTCCGTAGATACCGTCACTGTTTAATAATACACTAAAGTCATCACCTATGTCAAACATCTCTCCATCATATGCAATTAGCATACTAAATCCAGAGTCTTCTCCTGCTGTTGGCTTATATCCGTTTTCTTCTAATGCTTCACGCATAGCTGGAACAAACTTAGTAATCATAAACTTATAAAGATCTTTTTTCTCGTTGGCATTAGGAACTGGTGGAATAAAAATATGCTGAAGAATGTCGCAAGGCGTAGAATCTCCACTACCTGCAATTAAATAACCATTATTTTTGGTTATCTTTTCCATCTTTGTATGATTGTTTTTTCTGTCACCATCGGTAACTTGAGTGTCTGCGCCAAGGGTAAGATTTCCACCTTTGACTAAACCAACTATTGTTGTCATTTATTTGCCAAGCTCCTCTAAGATTGTCTCTGTTGTGCGTGAAGTAATTGTTTCAATAATCTTTCCTTTTTGCATAACAAACACCTGTGGGATGCTTTGAATACTATACAATTGTACCATTTTTGGGTCTATTTTGTCAACATCTACTAGATAATAGTTAGTTTCAGGATCTATTACAGACAAACGCCCATAATGTGGCTTTAACTGCTTACATGGATTGCACCAATCGGCTGTAAAATAAACTACACATTCATCTTCAGCCTGAAACTCAGATACATTATTTGTTATCTTAAGCAATCAATTCCTCCGCTGTGATGATCTTGCCTACATATAGTCTTTTAACTATATACTCTCTTACAGCATCAGGACCTTTTTGACGACCCGCCAAAATAATTACCCATCTAGGTTCAAATTTAGATTCTAAACATGTGAGACACATGAAAAGTTGTATACCATCCATAATGGCAGATTTCTTTGGTTGAAGTTCGTTCTTTTGCTTACCACAGCTAAAACATATCATCATAAATCTTCTTCTTCCTCTTCATCAAGGTATCCTATACCTTCTTGGTCTTCTGTTATGTAACCTACACCAATTTCATCTACTACGATAAATTCATCATTTAGTACTTCAATAGTATAACTAACTCCGCCGTCATAATAATTAATCATAGATGCCCAAGCACCATAGCGAACTATAGTCCCATAAACACCTTCGTCTGGCAAATAGACATATGTCTCTGTTGCTTCGCCATAATTAAAATGATCTTCTTCGTTGTATTTGCTCATCGGTGTGCTTCATCCCCTCTATTTCACATGGTGTTCCATAAGACAGTATTAATTGTCTCATCAAAAGCAAATGATTCATCACTTGCTCTCGCTGGCTTTCGTTATACTCCATTATATTACTTTCATACACAGTAATTGCAAGGTAATTAGGTCTAGCCCTAACATCAACTTGTAATCCTTTTACGGGAGATTTTAATTCCCGTAGCTTTTTAGCCATTTCAACCGTGTACGATATTTTTGCCATGAAGTTTTTTTAACTGCTTCCAAGTACTTTGTTCTTTATGTGAATTATATTGCTTGTCTGGTCTTCCAAGATCTAGATAGACCCCGCCCCAAACTCCTTTTTCTTTTCCTTTTACACCTTCAGCGTGGCATTGTTTAATTACAGGACAATGCATACAAACTTGATCAACCTGCTTTGCTAATTCTTTATCTGATTCATAATCATCGTAGAACCAGTTAATTGACATGTTTTTACAAGCGGAAAAATGATACCACTTTATGTCTTGTTCATCTAAACCAATTTCGTTAATTAAATTTGTCATACTTCTCGTTTAATTCCCAAGTACCATTGCCTTTAAGTTCAAAGCGAGCAGAGTATCCCCACTTGTTATTACGAAACAAACCATTTTTTTCCATATAGCCGTTATTGCTTGGCGACCATTTTACAATAGTCCAACCATCCCAAAAAAATCCTTGAGACTTATTTTTTTCAACAAATTTATGAGCTTTGTCGTAGTCTAATATTAATCTTGGCATTACAATGTACCTTCTGTTCCAAATAAATGTCGCCAGTTAATAAAGTAGTATTTACTTCCCAAAGCATCTGTTACTTCGGTGGCGTTACTTTCATTATATATCACTATGTCCCCAAATGTCAAGGGGATTTCGTGCTTGTTGCCTAAGTTATCATGATCCCCTGGACCTACTTCAATAACTTTTCCCCGCCTTAGTTCATTTTCTAGTGCTGTAGCAGCAAGGACTAAGCCTGAGTTTGTTTTTCTTTCTTCTTGTCTTATTTCTTCAATAAGAATCATGCTTCCAAATGGTTTAATGTTTGTCATAGTCTATTATACCAATCTTATGCGTTCTCTGTCAATAGAACTTTATTTAATCCTTGAGCAACCTTTTGTTCAAGTTCCTCAACAGATCCATTGTTTTCAATAGTATAATCAAATAGGTATTCATCTAGAGAGTTCTCAGATGCGTGATCATTTAAGGGACCTACGCCTTCACGACTAACCCACCAAACTTCTCCACCAAAATTCTTAATTGCATTTGCTTCGTTAGGGTATCTTACATCAGTAAAGACAACCTTGAATCCGTCTGGAATAGAATTAATTGCATAATCTACCCAAAAGTCTTCACCAAACATCTTGCGACCTACTTCTGTACCAAAAACCTGCAGTAATCTACGAACTTCTTCGTACTTATCTTTTGCTGACTCTAAACCGTAATTATTAACAATATCGTTATACGACTTTCCATCTTCTATTACTGGATTTAAAATTGCCATTGCTTTTTTAATTGGACTTGCAAAAGACATTGTTATGTAGCCTTTGTCTGTTAGTTCTTGTGCAACAGTATCTTTACCAGATCTAGCATATCCCGCAAGACCTAAAGTCTGAACACGTGGGACAAGCTTTCCATCTTCAAGAATCATGATTGGAATATCTAATGACTTAGCAATTTGCACTTCAAGTTGAGCACCCTTAGATTTTTTCCAACCTTCTAAGACACAAACAACATCTGCCTGTGATAAGAATAATAAATCTTTTCGCATATAATCTTGCCAAGAACGCCCGTCATAATTTGCATTCTCTACTGCTTCTTCTAAACTTAATCCGTTGTTCCACGCAGGGTTTAGTGGTTCATGCCCAAGATCTTTAAGTTCTCTTTCTGCTTGAAAAAATTGTGGAAAGTTAAACTCATCATACCCAGTCATAGGGCCAGCGATATATACTTTCATTAGGCTTCTACTTTCTCTTCTGTTTCCTCAGTTGCTTTTTCAGCCTCCGCTGCCTTTGCAGCTTCTTCTTGCTGTTTTTGAAATTCTTGAATCTGTCTTTGAATCTTAAATGGTCTTACCATTCCATTAAATTCAAGTAAAGCTTTACGTTTACGTTTGCGTTTTAGGTTCTTTAACTGTGCACCTAATCGGTGCTGTGATTTCTTTTTGTTGCTCTTTTTCATTTATGCTCTTTCATGTGTCTGGTTAAGGTTTCGTGTGCAAAAGTTGAACGAACTTCTAATTCTTTTTTACACGTTGGACATATTACTATTTTTTTGCTTGCCATTCTATCCTTTAGGTAGTTGGTCAAATATTTCTTTGCACGTAGGGCATAGAGGAAACTTTTTAGGATCCCTGCTTGGAGTCCATATCTTTCCGCATAAAGCTCTGATAGGATTTCCAGTTACCATTGATTCTGTTATTGCGTTTTTATTTGCATAGTGCGAGAAACGTTCATGGTCACCGCTATCTGTGGTGACTACTTCTTCAATTAAATCCGTTTGCATCATTACCAATTATATCAAGTGGAGTCGGTGCTGTCAAGAGGCTATTGCAACTAAAGCATTCGGCCTCTAGCCCATACATAGAAATTTCATACGTCTCTGGGTTAAATTTGACAACAATCTTTAATTCATCATTCCCACAATTCGGACATACTGCCGTAGGGATTCCACGTAAATCCATAATTAATCCTTTATATATCGGTAGGGTATTTCCATTGCTTCAAGTACACGAATGCACTGTCTATTTCTTGAAGATTCGCCAAAGATCAAAACAAAATCTGGCATTGATTCAATTAGGCTTACGTCAGAAGACACTGATTTATCCCTAACTAATTCTTCTTTAAGTTTAAATCCTTTTTGACGCATAAACTTTTCAACTTTACCTATGTATTCCGTGATCATATTTTCTGCCCCAGGAAGTGCTGTGTGAATAAATGTATATTCTTTGTCATCTGGATAAAAATGTCTGCGGTCATCAATAAGAACTGTAACTTGTCTAATTAACTCGTTATAGTCCTTGTATGTTTTACTACCAAATATTAGTGCTCTCATGTTTTCCTTTCCTAAAACACACAGAGACGGTTTCCCGTCCCTGTGTGTATTCTAATGCATTAGAAATATTAAGGCTTAACTGGTGCGAATGCTCCGCCCCATAGTGACTTCTTCATTTCTGCTTTCTCGTCATCTGGAGTTGTTTCCTTTGTTTCTTGATCTACTGCTTTGTCCATGCACTTGCATGTTGCTTCTCCGCAATCAGCACAAGCTGCTGCTTTTTCAACTTTGTCTTCATCTTTGTCTGCATCGTCTGCTTTCTTCATTGGAAGAGCTTGACCGCATTCCTTGCATGATGCTGACTTTGCAATTTCTTCTGTTGCTTCTGCAGTTTCTGCTGCAGTTGGAGCAATAGCTGATGTTGCAGCTGATGGAATTGTTGCTTGATCTGGTACAACTGCTGAATCACCGTTTGGTGCTGGTGTTGCAGATGCATCTGTCATAATTGCTTGACCAATTAATGGTCCTGTAGTTCCATCTGGAAAAGACTTTGTTATTGCAATGTCTCCCTGTGGATCTGGTTCTGTTGTATTTGACACAATGTTACCTCCTGTCTGTAAATTATTTGTGTTCGTGTTAGCACTTTGTCTAACGTAGTTTTCAACGCTTCTTTCGTCACGCTCTTCGTTTGCAGATGATGATGTACCGATTGCTTTAATCATATCGGATACTTCATTGTAAAATTTTTCAAAATTTACTGCGTCCATTATCGTGCTGATCCAGCCTCTGTTGTAGCGATTGGTCCACCAGCGTATTGTGGAGTAGTCATTGAAACATCTTTACCAGTAAAAGGTGTACCAGTGTTAATTGTTCCTGGTTTTCCTGTTCCTTGATCTGAAACTGAAGGTGCAACAGGTGCCCCTGCGATTACACCATCATTAATTTTATTTGCTGATGTTGGTTGTGTTGTTCCGCCATCTTGAGTTTGTTGATTGTTATCCATTATTTCACCACCTATAGGTTTTTAATTATCTTCTGTAAAACTTCCAAAGCCTAAACTTTTTAAAATACTTTTACCCTCATCAGATATTGTGAAATGAGCATTTAAATTCTCATCGTATTCTAGTTCAGCTAAGCCTCGTTGATACAATTCCATCATTGCACTATCTAAATCTTCCATGATTGTGTCATATAGATCTGGTAGTACATCTCTAAGCATATCCATATTGAACTTGAACATTCGTTCGCCAGTCCCGTCAACGCCATCATAAAATGCTGCGCCAATGTCTATGAGATATCCTAAAACCTGCTCAGACGCTATATCGTCGTCTTCGTCGTAGTATTCCTCGTCGAAATCGTCTTCCATAGCACCCTTTCTGTAAAGCATTTCCTCGTTATCATTATACCTTAATTGCGCCCCTAACAGGAATCGAACCTGTGACGCAGGCCTTAGAAGAGCCTCGCTCTATCCGCTGAGCTACAAGGGCAAATGCAAAAGGTACTATTTCTAGTACCTTGTGCAGTGGTTATCTTTAAGCTGTTTAATTTTTTTTGGTCTTTAAATCCATAATTAATTCTTTTATCATATCTTCTTCAGATTTGCCTTTAACCGCATCTTTATACAAAGCCTCGATAGTTTTCTTATTTTCCATTCTTTGGCTTCCTTCCCCTAAAATAATTAATAGCATTGCTACTGGAACAAAAAGTCCTAAAGGGAAACTAGACCACATATGAGATACATTGAGTACAATGGCTGATAAATAGCCTGATATTCTCGCTGGATACTTGTTTATGTAAAAAGATATATGCTTTGTCATACATCTAATTATACATTATTTTCCTGGTTTAGCGTAACCAGTTTTTTTCTTATTCATTGATCCTGGAAGCTTCCCGCCTGGACCCTTGTGCTTTGCTTGACGAATTTTAAGTGCTGCTAAGACTTTTTCTTGTTTTTGTGTCATTTTCACCCTTTGTTAGATGAGCAGTTTTTTACAGTCATACTCAGGACTATTCCAGTTATTTAACGTCGCTGTCTCCCCCGACATAACCTGCGACTCCCCAGTGACGGGGTGCAGATTAATATTATATCATTATTTGATTTTAATTGTTTTTAAGGAATTCAATAAGAATTCTTTCCCCTTATTATAGTAGTTATATTATCTGTTTGTCAACTGTTGCTCTTACCATGAGGGCTTGAGCTATTAGCGTAACCTACTGACGGCTGTCCGTCTTTCTGTGGGGGTGTGTTATATGTAGGGGTCATTGGTTCACCTGTAACTGGCTTATGGGCAAAAGGGGAAAATGCGCCATTCCATGAGTTTAGTGATCCGATACCTTCTTGTGGTTCTAATGATTTAGTTACATCTGGTTCGTTTACTGCTATTGCATTCATTGCTTGTTGTGCGTGTTCTTTAGTTGTGTAGCATCCAATTACTTGTCCTGAGCCAGCTTTAGTGATAGCATAGCCACCTTGACAGTCAGGAACATTAAACTCAAGTTTAAATCCTGGACCTCCAGATAATCTTTCTGTACCTGCTGATTCTTTTTTAAATGACATTTTATTATTTTGTAAACGGCGAAAATGCACCATTCCAAATTTCTTTCTGAATCTTATCTTCTTTTGCAACAATTGCACGGGACCATGCATATCCTGCATCTCCGCCCCAAGCATTCCACATAATTTTTCCGTTAGAAGGTTTATCCCAATCTTTTCCTTTTTTGTCAACTTCATGGCGTGAAAAGAAAGAATACATTCTTTTAACTGTATCTAACGACATTGATTTTCCAGCAATAATATCTCTTGCACGACCCCAACCTACGGGTGTCCCTGCTCCAGTTGCTTCTCCATCTTCTTTCCATTTGATTGCACGAGCAGCTGCTGCTTTCATGCCTGCATTTGGTTGATAGCCACCGTCTGCTTTTTTTACGGGAATGCAATTAGGAACAGTTTTACCATTTTTTTCTTTAGTTCCAGCGTATGCATATCCGTCCCAGCATGGGCCTTGTGCTTTATCAATACAATAAGTGCATTTTTCAGTATCTGAAATATAGTGGTGATCATTACCTAGATCATCGCATCCGCAAGTTGTACATTTGTTATTCATATTTTTTAACACCTCTTTTCTTGTTTAATTATACCATTATTTAATAATTACTCAGAGCCTCCTATCCGATTTGAACGGATGACCTACGCATTACAAGTGCGTTGCTCTACCACTGAGCTAAGGAGGCGTGGAGCGGATGATGAGAATCGAACTCACCCCTTCTGCTTGGAAGGCAGAGGCACTACCAATATGCAACATCCGCAGGGGCTATAGACGATGGCGACTTCCAGTTGCACATGACGTACATGCTGTATCTGTCTCACACGCCACTCTTCCGAGTTTCGGGTGTATATGTAACTATAACATCCTAAGATGTGTCGTCTATAGCCTTGCTCCCTGACCTGGATTCGAACCAAGATACCCGCCTCCAAAGGGCGGTGTCCTACCGTTAGACGATCTGGGAATATGTAGAGCAAGTAGGACTCGAACCTACGATTACCGAATTATGAGTTCGGGGCTTTAACCAACTAAGCTATTGCTCCAATAACTTTAGTAGTTTTTACTTTAGTTTATCTCGCTCATCAATAATTTCGTATGCAAATTCTGCAAGAGCGGTTTCATTTTTCTTATAGTGGTGACCACAAAACATTAGTTCACCTGTTACGCCTTTAATTAATACCAAGGCTTCGGCAGCACATGAGTCACAACGATTAAGTGGACTAAGTACATACTGCTTTATTTCTTCTTCTACTGCAATTTCTTGTGTCATTGTCATAATTATACCGCTTTCTTGTAGTAGTTGCTAATTTTGCTGCCCCACCTGGACTCGAACCAGGAACATCCGCATTAACAGTGCGACGCTCTGCCAATTGAGCTATGGGGCAATTACTTTATTCTACCTTACCGAATGGATTGTTGTCAATCATTTTCAATAGATCAGCAGGACTATTAATAAGTCTACGCTGTGCCTCAAACTTGCCTAGCTCAATAACTTCTTGAGCAATTGTATTCATCATGTCTACTAAACCTGTAGCATACTTCTTTTGATTTGGGTTTACTTCTTTTACTTCTTCACGCATCTTTACTGCTGATTGTGCAAAGTATTCGCACAAAGATGTAAGTGAAATATAAATATCTTCTTCATCTTCAATAGTTTTAATAGTTCCATCTGCTAACATTTTTATCCTTTGTTTGTTGTTGTAGGTGTAATTCTATCAGAGCACTCTCATGCTGTCAATAGGGAACTCATCTTCATCATCTTTGCCATAGATTCCCATAAAATCTCTTAGGTTATCTGGCATTGTACGCTTATCTGGATGACTAATTACTTTGTCTTTCTTTAAACGATTATCTGATTCCCGCCTTAGTTGATCAATCTCTGAGGAGAATACACCAGAATAACTATAGATCTCTACTTCCTTATCCATGTCTGGAGGGGTTAAAGCAATGGCGTTGTACACTGCACCACAAACTGCGTCTGAAAGGTCCTTAGAACCCTTCCTAGGGTGGTCTACCTTGTCCTTTACAATACGTAGCTGAAGCAATTCATCAACTAAAAGCTGGATCCTTGGGCCATGTAATCTTTCTTCAGTTAAAGTAAGAGACATGTCTTCGTAGTGCTTCTTAGCAACAGAAAGTAATTCAGAATTGATTCCACTAGCCTTAAGTTGTTGCATCATATCGTGTGAGTTCCATCTATCAAATGTAACCATTTTTAAATTAAATCCTCTTTGCCTTAATGACAAAATGTAATCTTTAACTTCTGTAAAATCAACAGACTTTGATGCTGTAGGTGTCCAGTATCTAACTGCATCTACTACAATTCTTGGTGCTGCTTCTTTATACTTATCTCCAATCTTCATTGTTACCCAGCCATCTACGTGAGACATTGCAACCGCACAATGGTCATGTTTTTGGGCTAAGTCAACGTGGGCATAATAATGTTTATCTGGGTCTGGTTTAAAATCATCATCAAATCTACCATAGTTATCTACGCCCTGCTTTGGGTTGGCAAAAGCTTTTTCAATCACCGCTCTATTCTTAAAGAACGCATCTGTTGCATCTGGTGGCATACAGGCAAAACGAGATAAGGCATCTGTAGGGTCTGTGTAAAAGTCTGGAGTAAAGTCTTCAATCTTTCTTGTAGGGTTAATGTCCCAAGTAGGTCTTTTAAGCGCAAACATCTTTGGCATCTTGTATGAAACAATGTGGTCTTCTTCCCATTCAATTTCAAACTCGTTACCTTCAATGCCGTCTGGCAAATCTGGATCAACTTTAAATCTGTGGTGTCTAACAATAGTTTCTTTTTCTGCAATTGCTTCATTGTATTTTTGTTGAATGTAGTCCATCTTAAAGCGTGGGAATGAAAGCAAAATAACTTTACCGAAGTCTGGGAAACGTGAGTTAACTGATGCACGATACATCTTGTAAATAGCTGATGCTGTTTTTGCTTGAGCATGTCCAGTTGTAGATTCCAATTCAAAACCTGAAATCTCATCAAGAATAATTACAAGTACGTTATAACCTTCCCAAGCCTCTGACTCGGAGTGACCTGAGTGCACTGTAACTGATTTATCAAACTCAACCATGTTTGCCTTAGCAATATACTTACCTTGAAACCAAGGGGATCTTTGAATACGTTGATTAAAACCCTTGAAAAATACTCGGTTTGCTTGCACGGCGTTGATAGCAATGTTAATAATATCAATAGCATCTCCAGGTGGCTTGCCATAATACTTAGCTGGTTCTGTTAAACATAATAGTAAATGCACTACATAAGCACAAGCAATTGTTGATGTATAGTCTTTTCCAGAACCCTTACCAAGTTGCAGAATTACTTCGCTACAATTTTGTTTAAATATCTTTTCGCCTTCTTCGGCTCCATAAATTTTATGTAATGTTTCACGCTTATAGATTTGAGTCATAGCACGGATCATCTGATATTGATACTGAGATAATGGTGGTAGCCCCAGATAATTCTTATCCGTTACAAATTGTTCAATTGTGACTGGTTTTTCAGAAAACTCATCACCCTCAAGGGCATCTATAAAGTCTTTAAAATCTGCCATTAGTCTGCGTTAACTGCTTCTACTTGCCCTGTTATCTCTTGCAATCTCTTAGCAACTTCCCACTTGCAATGTTCACAGGATGAGGTTACATCTCTTAGTATACTTACTAAAAGGTCTTGTTTTCTTTCTGATTCTAGGATCTGATCAGCCATGCTGTCGTTCTCTAGAACTCCCGCCTTGTTAAGCATATCAATACGCTTGGCTTCAATGTCTGCAATAAGTTTTAGTACTGTTGCTTTTACTCCAGGAGAATCCTGAGCATCTGCTTGGTTTAGTGTAACCCAAGCTTCTTTGATAAGCATGTTGTAATGTTCGTCTGCACCAGCAAGTGCTTCTTTAGCACGTTCTCTAATTGCTGTGCTGTCATGGACCATTGTTTTCCATGTTTGGATGTGGCTTTCAACTTGAACACGGGTAAGTTCTAAACTCCTAGCAATTTGCGTTGGAGTACTTCCCTTAAGTAGTTCTTCAACTACTTTATTCATTTGATCAAACTTGCCTGCTAATTCTAATTCGTTATCCATTGTCTGTTTTATAAAACCCTGACCCTTTGAACTGTATTCCAACATTGTTTACCATTACTCTAGCCATATAAGAACCACATGGGCAGGTCATTAAAAGATCCCTGTCTTCTATGCTTCTTTTCTCTTCAATAATATGACTTTTATCATCTAAACACTTATATTCATATGTAGGCATAATCTATTATACTCCTTATATACCCTCTTTGTCAATCAAAATTCTGTCTTCATTCTGTTGAAATGTAGATTTAGTTTCATATAGTTCAATTGGGTGAAAAGCACTTGGTGCTAGCGTATACACCTTGTATCTTTCAGGATGCCTGAATATATGCCAATCAATAGGCTCATTAAAACCATTTTTTACTTCAGCTAACATCTTTTCAGCCATATTTCTTGTTACTATGTAGCAAAGCATAGACCAATCTTGATAGGCTGGTACCACCATTTGAGTTATATCTGTTCCAGGGTATCTACTAAATTGATTTGGATGCACATAATAACTAAAAACATCCCAACCTTTAGGAAGATTTTTCATATGCATGTATAAATGCGGAACTGTTAGCAAATCAAACTGTATATCATCTTCCATCAACATAAGGTAATCATGATCTGTTTTTAAGAAATTCTGCATAGCAAGAAGGTTGCTTGCCCATACACCAATCTCTCCCCACTTAAATTCATTTGTAGGCTTTAGCGTAAGGTGATGCATGTTAAACAAATCATATTGCTCTTTGTTAGATATAAGCACAGTCTCAGTATCAAGTCTAGGAAAGAAGTCTCCTAGGTATTTATCTATTTTAGAAGAAAGTTTTTTGCGTACCTCAGAAGATTCTCCAAAGCTATCTATGTGAAATACTTTATAGGTTAGGTTAATCATTTAGTCCATTTTCTTTGATTCTTTATGAGACCATGCTTTTCTAAAGCTCTTTGTATACTCATGTGAGAACACTTTGCTTCTTCCGCCATCTCAACAGTAGTTTTCTTTTCAACTACATACCGCTTGGTTAACCAAGCCTTTGACTCATATAATTTCATTTACAGCATACCACGCAATTCCAACAGCATCCGCAACGTTGTCTGATTCCGTCTTAATACCCAAAGAGTTAGCGAAGTCAATAGTCTTGGCTTTTCTTCTCTCTCTGATCTTTCCTTTAATCCAATTGTCTGATTTGTCTGGGAACTCATTTTTAATTGCTAACTTCTCCGCTTTTGTAAAATTTTTATTACCAAGATAAGACTGCCAAGTTATAGGGTGAACTTCCTTGACTTCAACATTATCACTAAGTAACTCTCCCATTATAGCACCAAACACGTAAGCCATCTTCATTCCCGTGTGTACAGATTTAACTGAAATTGCTGCTTCTATAACAACAAAGTCTGTATCTAACTCATTCTTAAAGGCTTTTATCTTACGCTTAGCATCAAGGATTCTTTCATAAACATCTTGACCTTCAAAAGTAATCTCCCCCCATTTCACAGGAGTCTTGCCATTCATTAGGCAAAAGGCAAAGCTATTTGTACTGGCATCTATTCCCAATACTTTACTTGCTCTAGGCTTTACCAGTTTTGCCAGAGACATTTTGGATCATCCTTAATAAGTCTTGTCTTTCTTTCTCTCTTTTAGCACTAACGCATCTATCGCAAATGCTTGTTTCATTATATCTACTTAAAACTACGTTGCACCCATAAGATTTACAGACTCTTTTCTTGCCTGCTAATCTTGCTTTCTTTTCATAATACTGTTCCTTTAATTTAAGATTGGTTGCTGTTCTGCAGCAATCATCGGAACAATACTTTTGATTGTGTGTTTTTGGCTCAAATGGCTTCTTGCATTCATCGTAAGCACAGATCATTTTGGTGGAACAAGGGCTGGTAAATCTACAACTCCCTCATCCATCTCCTGCCAACAGACCTTCTTTACTGGACAATACTTGCAAGAAGAAGTAGATTTAGTAAAGGCTCTTTCTGGTAGCGTGTTTTCTGTATAAGCTTTATAAGTAGTTCTCATCCACTCAAACAAATCATTTGCAATCTGTTTGTTTCTTTCGTTAATGTTGACTGGAATAATTAAGAACGTTTGATCATTTTTATTCTCATAGAAAAAGAATCCTTGTTCTACTTTTCTAATCTTCATGTAGATGAGTAGCTGTAGTAAGTGATTTGGGGCAGGTTTCATTTCTGCTTTACGTGCATCCCAAACTTCTTGTTTAGCAGTCTTAATTTCTCCGACTACTTCTTTTCCGTTCCATTCAATAAAAGCATCTGCAAAGCCTCGAATCGGTGGATCATCATAGGTAACTTCAATTTCTGTTGCTTTAAGCGTACCTGTTTTTGCCATGACCTTCTGAATGCGATCATGAGCAGCCGTACCGTTATCCATGTTAGCCCTAGCCATAGCATCAAACTGCTCTTCAAACTCTGCACCATTAAAAGCAATGAACCAATATCTAGGACAGTTACCGTGACCATAACCAACAGTAGAAGGGCTAAATGTCTTCTTTTGGGTAAAGACGAACCCTTTGCTTTCTCCATATGATTCCTCCATCATGTTTGCAAAAACATTTGCATCAAATCCACCTTCAAGTGGCTTTTGAAATTTTAAATTACCAATAATTTTTCTTCCCATTATGCTCCATACCTTGCTGAATACTTAAGAGCATCCACTAATTTATTTACTGCTTCTTCTGCTGTATAGTATACGTTCTTCTTCTTTGCGTTTTCCCCGCCCTTTTCAAAGGTAGTATAGAACCGTGCGAGCATAGAAAACTTAGCTGCTAATGCTTGCATCTTTACAATTAAATCAGGAGCCTTAGTCGCAGGAACATCTGGCTTTGCAATAAGTTTAATAATTAGGTCAAGAGCATAGTCAAGATCTTTGTCATTCATAAACTCTTTCATATCGTTGAACTCTGTAAGTTCGCTTATGATTTCAATAGTTGGTTTATCAGTCAAGTTCATTCACCCTAACTACAAACATGCAAGGGTCTCCACCCTCATCCCATTCTTCAACTTCATCTTCAGTCATTGCTGCATATCCACCATCGTGAGTATTACAGAACACATCGCTAATCCAACCATTCTCGTGACCGTATTTTAACCAGTTCTCAAAATCCATTAAAGTGCCCTCGCAATTAATCCGTATCCTAGCCATAGGCCAAAGATACCCATAAGACCTGCAAAGACAGGTGGTGCTGGTACTGGAAGTTTAAATACAGCAAACACTGCCCCTACACCCATACCAGTTAGAGTTGTCATAAAAACTTCTTTAATCATTGTTTGTCTCCCAACATTCTATCAATTGTTCTAGCAACGCCCATTCTATTACTGCAAGTCTAGTCTTTTGACCTTCATCGCCTAAAATTAATTTAAGTACTGGGTACTTGTCACGAGATACTTTAAATGTATCCGTGCATATCTTTGCCCAAATTTCCTTATTGATGGAAATTGACTTTGAATACTCTTTATAATCAACCACGAAATCATGCCATTGGGAATCACCTTTTTGATAAACACCTCTGCCACTATTTTTTTGAGCTTTTGCACCATCACGCTTGACTTCTCCACGCTCTGACATTATATAACCACGCTTGAATCATGACCTTGTGTGCAAGTCCAGTGCAGTCTATCGTTGTGTCTATCAATGTATCCATCGTTAACTATTTCTCTACAATCTTCATTCTGACAAGCAAACGATCCACTTGCGGGTTCTTTTGGCAAAGAGCTTGGCTCTGGATCATTTTTTAAAAATGCTTCAAGATTTGTCATAAATTGCCTCAGCAAGTTTAGCAACTACTTTTGGATTGTTTCTTAAATACTCTACAGTCTTTGCTCTTCCTTGGAATCGTTCTTCACCGACTGTATACCAAGCACCACCCTTTTGAACAATGCCCATCATTTCAGAAACGTCTAGTACTTCTCCAACGGAATCAACTCCAAGAGTTTCCCCCTGATAGTAGAAATCGTATTGACCCGAAAGGTTAGGGGGTCCAAGCTTGTTGTAGTCAATGATCCAGTTAACGGGGCGACCAACTCGCTGTTCAATAATCTTATCGCCAACTTGGACACCAGATTTAATGGCATTTGCTTCAGCTTCGCTAGACCAGAGTTTGATAATGGTTGAGGAGAAAAACTTAACCGCCATTCCCCCTGTCGGTATGTGACTCGCATGCATAGATCCAAATTGATTCCTCTGCTGGGAAATAAGTACCAGCAACGTATTCTTATTTGCATAGTTGAGCATCTTGACCGCATGTGTCATATCCTTTGCTTCTGCACCAATTTGCTTAGTGTCTTCAAGTTTCTTTAAATCTGTACTGTCTTTTTCAAAATAAATAGCAGGCAACAATGCTGAAATAGAATCTACAACAATAATGTCTACTCCTGCTTCCATTAACTGTTGAGCAATGTCAACCATATCATTGATAGATTTAGCAGGTGAATAAATAAGTGAATCTGAATCTACACCAAGAGTCTTAGCCCATGCAACATCATAAGAAGCTTCAGCATCAATCCAAGCGCAGGTCTTGCCATTTTTTTGTGCGTCTGCAATCATCTGTAAACAAAATGATGACTTACCTGCAGACTTATTGCCCCATACAAGTATTTGTCTTCCAAAACCAAACCCACCTTTGAGTGCTAGGTTAAGACCAATACTAGGAGTCTTTTGTTTTTCTACGCTTATTGTTGTTGCTAGCTGGACTCTTGCTCTTGTTTTTGGGTCCAGCTTTGCTAGGATCTCTTCCGTTATCATGTAAACTCTTTTCTAATTGAAACGCTAATTCCTGGATTTCTTTGTTACGACCAGTTGCCAACCTATCTATAATTGCATAGATTAAGCTTTTATCTTCTACCCTCATAACTAAAAGGTATTCATTTTCTGTGCCTTCAAGAACATAAGCTTTTGACATATATTCTATTATACACTACTCAGCAGGCGTATCTACTACTTCTACTGTAGGTAAATCAATCTTTTCTGAAAGACTTAGTGTAAGTGTTTGATCTTCATTGTTCTGAGTAAGCTCAATTCCCCGTCCATTAAAGTCTTCAAATAAAGCTGAGATTGGAATTGTTAGAGCACCTTTATTAGCAAGGATTGCTGCACATACCTGCTCAATTGAAATATCAAACTTTTCGCCCTCTAGGGTTTCAAATTGTTCTTTGTTTTCTGTTTGTTCTGTCATCATACTACCTCCTTAAGGTATAAAGTCCCATCATCCAATTTTGCAATCGCTGGATCACAAATGGTTCCTGGTTTCATTTTGCCCAAAGCTCTTGAATACATCTTTGGGAAAGCTATTATTCTTTCTAGATTTTTGTTTTCATCTGACAATATAATGTGGGCCATCATCTTATTAGCTTTTGTCTTATAGTGCGTAAAGTCTAAGACCAATCGTTTTCCTGAATCAATCTTTAACTTATCCTTGTATAGCCAATGAACAAATGGTTCATCAACTTTTGCTACTACATCATCAATAGTTATATACTTATGAATACGGTTATCTCCGACTAGGAAGAAATACATGTCACCCGTCTCGATCTGTGTATTTTCACTGTGGAAGATACCAACAGAGCCAGTATCGTCTACAAGCTCTACACGAGACCATCCTTGCCCCTTCTTAATACTCTTTACCATTGCAAGCAGGACATAGCATCCCTGCTCTAAAAATTCTTCTAGCGGGTTAACCTGTGACTTGATTGAAGGTAACAACTTTCCAGTATCAAACTTAGGTATATTTAAATACTCATACAAGTTTTCATTCTCTGTTCCAGTTCTTTTGTTATCTGGAAATGCTGCAGCACCAATCATATTAAGAGACTCAATTGCTCTTGTATTAATACCGCTACCCTTTTCTTTTGCCTTATCTACAAATTCTTCATAAGTTTTAAATGGTCGCAATGTTGTAATCTTGCTACCAATGTTATCTGAAATAAACTTAATGTTAGAGAGACCAAATCTTATTGAGTTACCTTGAATAGAGAAATCCAACTCAGACTCATTAACATGCGGTAGCAAAACTTTAATACCCAACCGCTTAGCTTCCAACAAGTAATCAGTACGTGCATCCTTATCTTTTTCATTTTTAAGAACGGCAAACATAAATTCAAGAGGGTAATAGCACTTAAGCCAAGCAGTGTAATAGCTAAGCATAGAATAAGCAATAGCGTGAGAACGATTGAAAGAATATCCAGCATGAGCTTCAAAATCATGCCAGAGTTTTTGTGCGTCCTCTGGAGTGATGTGTTTACTCGCTCCACTAATAAATTGATCTTTGAATACATCGAATTCTTTTGCATCCTTTTTCTTACCAATGATTTTGCGAACCTTGTCCGCTTCCATCCAAGTCATACCGCCTAAGTGTACGCAAGCCTGCATAACTTGTTCCTGATAAATAATAACACCATACGTTCTAGCGGTAAACTCCTGCATAATTGGGTGAGCATATGTAACCATTTCATCGCCCTTCTTACGGCGGATGTAAGATCCTCCTACAGTATTCATGGCACCTGGACGAACCAATGCATTTGATGCTGCAAGGTCTTCAAAATTACTTACGCCCATCTTCATTAGTAGGTTTGTGTATGGCGTTGCTTCTGCTTGAAACACACCCTTTGTAAACCCAAGAGATAGCATGTCAAATACTTTTTTGTCATCAAGATCTAATGACTTCAGGTCAATGTCTTTCTTTTTGTTATGCTTGATAGTTTTAATAGTGTCGTCAATAACGGATAGTGTTTTAAGTCCAAGCACGTCAAGCTTAATCAAACCTAAGTCTGCTGTTTGTTCCATATCATATGCCACAACAGGAATACGCCCTGATACTGAGTCATCTGGATCTTTGCGTGTTTCAATTGGAACGTACTTACTAATATCATCTTTAGCAACAACTACACCCGCAGCATGCATACCATTACTTCTAATACGACCACGCAAACGTGAAGCATACTTAGTTACTTCTGGATATTTCTTTCTGAACTCTTCCGTTGAAGGCGAGCTTTCATACTCTTCAAAAGTTTCAACACCTTTAAGAGCCTTATTAACTTCTCCAAGAGGTACAAGGAACGCTCTAGCCACATCTCTTACAACCCCCTTATCTTTAAAATACTGAAACGTTGAAATAGATGCAACATGCTTAAACTTCTTTCTTAAATATTCTTTTACTTCTCCACGACGACGGTCCATAAAGTCCGTGTCAATATCTGGAAAGTCATTACGTTCTGGGTTAATAAATCGGAAGAACAGTAAGTCAAACTTAATAGGGTCAACTTCTGTTATACCCATCAAATAACATACTAACGATCCTGCTGCCGATCCTCGTCCTGGGCCAACAAGTATTTCATTCTGCTTCGCCCAATTAACCATGTCACCAACAACGAGAAAATAAGCAGCAAAGTTTTTGTCTTTAATGACCTGAAGTTCTTCTTTGAGTCTTGCTTGGTATACTTCATTTTCTAATCCTTTTTCTAATAGTGCTGTATCGCACATTTCTTTTAATGTTTTTAATGCATTCTTTTTTGGTACAGGTAGCAAATCAAGATTTTCATGAAACTTGTATGACTCTACTTTGTCTGCAATCTCTAGTGTTGATTGGTAAATGTCTTCTCTTTTGAATCCTGCTTTTTCAAAGTCTGCTTTAATTTCAGCATAGGGTTGAATATAAACGTTAATGTCAGAGAAAGAAATAGGCCTATCGGGATAAATATGATCAAAGCGATCAAAGATATTACTATGTGAGCGACCAGTTGCATAGTCTGCATCTTTGTTTTGGCTTGGCTTTGTTGAGAGGATAAGAAGAAGTTCTTCCAAGTCCCGCTCTTCTTTCTTTGCAAAGTGACAATCTCCTGTGGCAACTGACTTCACCCCAAATTCATCTGCTAATTCTAGCAACGCTTTATTTAATTCAACTGGGTTGTGTGCCTGTACCTCAATGTAAAAGTCTGCTCCAAAGCGAACCTTAAATGCTCTTACTAATTCTCTTGCTTTTTCTGTTTCACCACGATCAATGGCTTTTGAGATAAGTCCATTCATGCAACCCGATATAACAATTATACCGTCTCCGTGTTCAAATAGAACTTCCATATCAATTCGTGGCTTATGATAGTAACCCTCAGTCCATGCAATCTGAGAAAGTTTTTGTAGGTTTGTTACTCCAGTATCATCTTTAGCAAGCAAGATAATGTGGTTATATAAAGATGTATTGTCATCTCTTTTAGAAACTGTGCGCTTATCAAATCTATCTGTTGCAGATATGTAGGCTTCAATGCCTAGAATTGGCTTCATGCCTAATTCTTTTGCAGCAATTTGCATGTCACGGTGAGATGATAAAGTTCCGTGGTCTGTAATAGCTAAAGCTGATTGCCCAGCCTCATGTGCAGCACTAAGCAACTCATGTGGGGTATTTAACCCGTCCATAAGCGAATAGTGACTATGCACATGAAGGTGGACAAAATCAGACATTAGTTATTTTTTACCATTCAACTGCTGAAGATGCAGCAGATTCGGTAGGGGCTGAAGAGTCTGAAGTAATTCCAAGATAGAAATTTTCTTGCTCATCATATTGAACATCACGAACTGCTGTCTTTTCAAGATCAAACAATTCGTACTTGTCTAAGTCAACCTTTCCAGCATCTGCAGTTGGCAGAGGAATGATTGAATAGTTTGTATCAGTTGCAGTACCCGTACGCTTTAGTTTCCAAGTTAAATTGGAAATGCTACCAGTCTCACCTGCATACTGAATGATTTCAGGTGTTGCAGATTTAGGACCTGCACCTTGTGAAAAGATTGCAACATACGGCTCTTCAGAACCATCATCAACTAATACGTTGGCATAGAATCGTGAACGACCCTTCCAACCAGCCTTCATGTCACGACGATGCATTTCGCATCCGTAGCAACGACCTTGGTCATCAATTGTGCAAAGTGCTTTGCGCTTGTAATCTTTTGGATTTGTGTGTTCAACAGCAATAAATGCGAGTCCAGCTTTTTCATTGTAACTTTTTGAGTCTGGATCAATTTCTTGCATGAAGCGGATTTTTACAGATTGGCCATCTTTAAGCTGTAGCCATCTTCCTTTTTGACTGTCACCACTGTATGATGACTTTTGGTCCATTTGCTCGGTTAGAGCGGTTAAACCTCTTACTATTCCCATATTATATCTCCTTGTGTAGTGGGCTGTTTAATGCCCTGTGTTACTATTATATCACAAAACTGCGTACTCAAAATGCGGAATTGCATTCTTTATACACACTTTTATTTCTTCATCTGTCATATCTCCAACATCCTTAGCAGAATGAGGATAGATTATGTTGTGGTCATATTTAGCCCATAACACATTTTTATTCTTTAGTTTGCCAGCAATGGTATTTCCCAATGCCCTGCCAGCTTGATCGTTATCTGTCATTAATATAATGGTGGATGCATACTTATTTAAGTTCTGAAGATTAACATCAGATATGCTTCCGCCTAGAGTTCCTACAGCATTCGGAAATCCCGCTTGCCAGAGCCTGATAACGTCAAATGATGATTCGCACACAATGATTGTGCCACCTTCACGCTTTGCTCTATGTAAATTAAACATAGTTTTATTGCGTGG